>DATMMG010000058.1:0-26635 GCA_035569815.1 Candidatus Methylomirabilota bacterium | reverse complement strand
ATAAAATCCGGCATGAGCAGTTGACCATCGGCCTGTTCTTTACGTTTGTCTACGCGCTCTTTAAGTCCTATGAACCTGTGAAGCGCATGGGCGCTGTTTACCAGCAGTTTCAGCAGGCGCAGGGCGCAACCACGCAGGTGTTTGCGTATCTGGACATGAAGGAAGAAGAACGCGACGCACCTGACGCAAGGGAACTGCCGCCCTTCTCGCGCGAGATCGAATTCGAAAACGTGAGCTTTTCCTACGACACCACACCCATCCTGCGCGACATCCGATTCTCGGCCCGCAAAGGAGAACTGGTCGCCTTCGTCGGTTCCAGCGGCGCAGGAAAAACCACGCTCGTGAATCTCATTCCCCGCTTTTACGAAGTCACCTCAGGGACGATTCGCGTTGACGGCCGGGATATCCGCACCGTGAAGATGAGCTCGCTGCGCGGGCAGATCGCCATGGTGACGCAGGAAAACATTCTTTTTTACGACACGGTGTGGAACAACATCTGCTATGGCCAGAGCAACGTCAACCGCGAACGCGTGGTGCAGGCGGCCCAGGCGGCGTTGGCGCACGATTTCATTCAGGAATTGCCGCAGGGCTACGACACGCTGATCGGCGAACGTGGCACACGGCTGAGCGGCGGCCAGCGGCAGCGCATTGCGATTGCCCGCGCGATTTTGAAGGATTCGCCGATCCTCATCCTCGACGAAGCGACTTCCGAGCTCGACTCCGAATCCGAACTGTACGTGCAGAAGGCTCTCGGCAACCTGATGGTCGGGCGCACCACGTTTGTGATCGCCCACCGCTTGGGAACTATCCGCAAAGCCGATAAAATTCTAGTGCTGGAGGATGGGCAGATTCGCGAGAGCGGTACGCACGCGGAACTGCTGGCCCGGGGCGGAAGCTACGCGCGGCTGCACGATTTGCAGTTTGCCGATCAGGACGCGGTCACCCCGGCGGGCACGGCCTCCACCGAACCCATGAAATCGAGCAATCCCAAATGACGCCAAAGACCGGAACCGAAGCACGACAAGAAGTCCCCGCAAAACTCGAATGCCGCTCCATGACGGGCTACGCCATGGTGCGCGGCGAACACGCCGGATGGGCGATCCGCATCAGCGTGAAAAGCGTCAACCACCGCTTTCTGGACATCAAGCTGCGCATGCCGGATTCGCTGGAACCGTACGAGCTGCGCCTGCGCCAGGCGGTGAAGAACCGCATTCATCGCGGGCACATTGATATTCACGTGAACGTGGAGCCCGGCGAGGCGGCACCCGTGCACGTGAATCGCGAGCTGCTGCAAGCGTATTTGCGGGCCGCGGATGAACTGCGGCAGCAGACCGGCGCGAAATCCGAACTGGATCTGGTCTCGCTGTTGCGCTTGCCCGGCGTGATCGGCGGGCTAGCACCGACGCTGCCGGATTCGGACGAAGAGCAGGAGGCGCTGGGCAAAGTGCTGGAGTCCTTGCTGGCCGACGCGGTCTTAAAAATGGATGAGATGCGCCGCACGGAAGGGCGCCATTTGACCGAAGAGCTTCGCGCGCGGCTGGTGCGCATTTCGGAGCAGACCGAAAAGGTTCGCGGGCTGGTGGAAACGCTGCGGCCGGCGTTTGCGCGGCGGCTGGAATCGCGGCTGAAGGAGCTGCTCAACGGTGCGCAGGTGGATTCCGGGCGGCTGGCGCAGGAAGCGGCGCTGCTGGCCGAGCGCAGCGACATCAGCGAAGAACTCGACCGGCTGCGCAGCCACCTGCAGCAATTCACGAAACTTCTTGACGGCGCGGGAGAGCTTGGCAAAAAGCTGGATTTCCTACTGCAGGAAATGCACCGCGAAGCCAACACCATGCTTTCGAAGACGCCGGGCGTGGAGAGCGAGGCGCTGGCCATCACCGGCCTTTCGCTGGAAATCAAATCGGAGATCGAAAAATTGCGCGAACAGGTCCAGAACATCGAATGAGCGAGATCAAGCGAGTTGAGCCGCTGGTTCTGATTTTTTCCGGGCCTTCGGGGTCCGGCAAATCCACGCTGGTGCAGAGAGTTCTGGAGCTGCCGGGGACGATGCCTTCGGTGTCATGTACTACCAGGCCGCGCCGGGCGACTGAGGCCAGTGGAAAATGTTATGATTTCGTCACGGCAGAGCAGTTCGACGCCATGGTCGCCCGGGGCGAGTTTCTCGAGTACGCGCGCGTCTTCGGCAAACATTCCTACGGCACGCCCAAGAAGTGGCTCGAAGAATCCCGCAGCAAAGGTGATGACCTGGTCCTGGAGATCGACGTCCAAGGCGCGGCGCAGGTGAAGCAAAAGTTGCCTGAGTCCGTGGCAATCTTTATACTTCCTCCCTCGCGCCAGGAGCTGGAGCGAAGGCTGCGCAGCCGCGGAATGGACGCGGACGAAGAAATCGCGCGGCGCCTGGCGAAGGCCAAGGGCGAGATCGAGTTGGCGGAAAAGTTTTACGATTTTTGTGTGGTGAACGACGACGTGGAACGCGCGGGACGGGAAGCACAGGCCATTGTGACGGCGCTGCGCTGCTCGAGCCTGCGGCGCCGCGAAGTGGTGAAGCAAGTTCTGGGATCATTTGGAGGGTAAGACACTTATGACCGTGCAAACCAAAGCTCCCGAAAGTCAGTTTGCGTATGTTGTCCTTGCAGCGCGCCGCGCCCGCCAGATCATGGCAGGCGCTCCGCCGATGCTGGAGAACCCGCGCACGCAAAAGGCCACGCGCATTGCGTGTGACGAAGTGAACCACGGATTAATCGAATACGATTTCACCGAAGCGTTTCCCACGGAAGAGGAAAGGGAGAACGCGAAGCGGCGCAAGTAGCGCGCCCGCGAGGTCTCCATGCGCATCACCCTCGGCGTTACCGGCGGAGTTGCGGCTTACAAGTCCGCGGAACTCGTGCGCCGCTTGCAGACCGAGGGGCATACCGTCCAGGTGGTGATGACGCGCGCCGCGCGCGAGTTCATCGCGCCGCTTACCTTCGCCGCGCTCAGCGGGCAAAAAGTGATCACCGATCTTTTTACAGGCGGGGAATCCGGCGACGCGAATCTGGAATCGGCGATTGAGCATATTGCCGTGGCGCAGCGAACGGATTTGCTGCTGGTGGCCCCGGCGACGGCGGATACATTGGCGAAGTTTGCGCGAGGGCTGGCCGACGATTTTCTTTCCACGCTTTATCTGGCTTCCACGGCTCCCGTTGTGTTGGCGCCGGCGATGAACGTCAATATGTGGCAGCATCCCGCTACGCAGGAAAATCTTGCGATGCTGCGGAAGCGCGGGGTGCGGATCGTGGAGCCGGGGGAAGGTTATCTGGCTTGCGGGATGACGGGGCCCGGCCGCTTGGCTGCGCAGGAAGAAATTTTGAAAGCGGTGCGCGAGGTTGTGCAGGCGCAACAGGATTTGGCGGGAGAGACCGTGCTGGTGACGGCTGGGCCTACATGCGAAGACCTAGACCCGGTTCGATTCATCAGCAATCGCTCGTCGGGGAAGATGGGTTACGCGGTGGCGGAGGCGGCGGCGCGGCGCGGCGCGAAAGTGATTTTGATTAGCGGGCCGACCGCGCTCGAGACCCCGGAAGGCGTGGAGCGGGTTGACGTTCGTACTGCGGAAGAGATGCTGCGGGCGGTGCAGGCACGATTTTCACCGGCTTCGATTGCGATTTTTGCGGCGGCGGTTGCCGATTATCGCCCGGCCGAGCCGGCAGCGTCCAAAATAAAGCGGACGAAAGGGCCGCTGACCATCCGGCTGGAGCCGAATCCTGATATTCTCGCCACGATGGCGAAAGAAAAGGGCGACCGGTTGGTGGTGGGCTTCGCCGCGGAAACGGATCATGTCGCCGAAAACGCGCGCAAGAAATTGACTGAGAAGAACGCGGATCTGATTGTGGCCAACGACGTGACCGCCGAGGGGGCGGGGTTTGACGTGGACACGAACATTGTGACCATTTTCTCGCGCGATGCACGCGACCTGCCGCTGCCGCGGATGACGAAGGCGGAAGTGGCGCAGCGGATTCTCGATGAAGTGTTGCGGCTGCGCGGCGTCCTGCGCAGCAAACCCGCTTCCCACCAAGCCGGCGACTGAACCCATCATGCCCGAACATTTCCCCGCATCGTTGCAGCAGAAAATCGAAGACCGCCTCCGCTACTACGAGGATCTGGGAATTCGCTTGTTTTACACAGACCGCGGCCGGGGTGGCGCAATTTTCGTGGCTCCAGAACCGATTGCTTCCGCATCATCACCCGCACCTGTCATTGAGGAGACCGTATTGCCAAAGTCCACGCCGAAGCCCGCGCCCGCCAAAGTTGTTCCTGTTGCGGCGCATCCTCCATTGGTGGTGCCGCCGAGCGGGCCGTCACTCTTCGAATCTGCGGACAAGTTGAAGGACGAGACGCTGCTGAAGATTCGCGAAGACCTGGGCGAGTGCACGCGCTGCAAACTGCAGAAGGGCCGCAACAAAATTGTGTTTGGCGACGGGAATCCGAAGGCGCAGCTTGTTTTTGTCGGCGAAGGACCGGGCGCCGATGAAGACGCGCAGGGCCTGCCGTTTGTGGGACGCGCGGGGAAACTGCTGACGCAGATGATCGAAGCGATGGGCCTGCAACGCAGCGAAGTTTACATTTGCAACGTAGTGAAATGCCGGCCGCCGGAGAATCGCGCGCCGGAGCCCGACGAAGTCGCCGCCTGCTCGCCATTTCTGATCCGCCAGATCGACTCGATTCATCCCAAAGTGATTGTGTGCCTCGGTGCTACCGCCGCCAAGACGATTCTGAATACCACGCGCGGCATTTCCCAATTTCGCGGCGAGTGGCTCGAATGGCGCGGCCACAAGCTAATGGCCACGTATCATCCGGCGTATCTCTTGCGGAATCCGCCGGCCAAAGCCGACGTGTGGAAAGATCTGCAGAAGGTCATGGCCGAGCTTGGCCTGCAGTTGCCGAAGAAATCCAAGTCCTGAAAATTTGCGATGGGAATTCTTCTTGGTCTAGCGACCGCGCTCTCTTGGGGATCCGCGGACTTATTCGCCCGGTTTGCCACTCGCCGGATCGGCACATTCCGCACGATGTTGTACATGCAGATGTGCGGATTCTGCCTGGTGACGCTGGCGATGCCGCGCCTCGGGGGATGGGGGCATCTTTTCGACGGCTCGGGCTGGCAGCCGTGGGCATGGGGGATTCTGGCCGGAGTACTGAACACCTTTTCGACTTTGGCGCTCTATCGCTCGTTTGAAATTGGAAAGTTGTCGATCGTCGCGCCGATCTCCGCGTGCTATCCGGTGCTGACGATGGTGCTTTCTGCCTTCACCGGAGAGCGGCTTACGCCGTTGCGCCTGGCCGGTATGGCGCTTGCGATTGCTGGAGTGATAGTGGTGGCACGCGGCGAGCACGCGCCGGATGACGCGGAACCGGCTGATGCACCGGCCTCGCCGGCAAAAAAACGACTTGGAGTGAGTTGGGCGATCTTCTCCGCGGCTTGCTTCGGCGTGATGTTCTGGCTACTTGGATTGCGAGTGGTGCCGCTGGTTGGAAGCGCGCCTTCCGTGTGGATTATTCGCCTGACGAGTGCTCTGACCACGGCGCTGGTGATGCTGTTTGCGGGGCAATCACGGGCGCTCCCCGCGAGGCGCGAAATGTTGCCGCTTCTCGGCGTGGGCGTGCTCGACACTTGCGCCTACGTTTTCAATAACTATGGCATGGCGCATGAACAGACGTCCGTGGTCAGTGTGCTCGCATCGCTCTACGGGGCGGTAACCGTAGCTCTGGCTGCGCTGTTGTTGCGCGAAAAGGTCACCGCGTTCCAGTGGCTCGGCATCATCGCCATTTTCGTCGGAATCATCCTGATCAGCCGTTGAACTCTCCATAAGTCGCGGATTTTTTCGGATCGTTCCGCTGCTGCTACACTACCCACGGCATGTCCGCCTCCTTCTGCAACGTCGCGCTTCCGGTCCCGCTCCGCAACTCGTTCACTTACGCCATCCCGGAAGGCTTGCGCGCGCAGGTGCAGCCAGGTTCCCGCGTTCTGGTGCCGTTTCGAAAGAAATCTCTCGTTGGCGTTGTGGTGGAACTTGCCGAAACGCCGCCCGCGGATACGAAGATCCGTGAAGTTGCGAGAGTTCTGGACTTAGTTCCGGCTCTCACTCCGAAGCTCATCGAACTCGCCCACTGGATCGCGGGCTACTATCTGGCGCCCATCGGCGAAGTGTTTCGGGCGATGTTGCCCCCGGTCACCGAATTCACTGCGCGGCGCCTGATTGTGCTGACCGATGAGGGGAAAGCGCTCGCTACAGATTTGCGGCAGGGCAAATTTCTTACTGAATTGTCGGGGAGTGAGGCGGAATTCCTGCAAAAGCTCCTCGAGAAAAAAGGCGTGCTGCAATTCACTTCCCATCCGAAACTCGGAATCGAACTGGAGAGCCTGCAGAGGCTGCAGCGGCGTGGCTATGTGCAGATTCAGGAGACCGTGCAGGGGCGCAAGCGCAAAGTCCAAAACGTGATCGCCTGGAAGAGTGGAGAAGCCGGTGCGGGGAAACCTCTGGTAGAAAAAGAGGAGCGGATCCGTGCGTTGCTCGAAACCGAGCGCGGGCCGCTGCCTCTGCCGCAGTTGTTGAAGCTTGCCGGTGTCTCGCGCGCGTTGATCGAGCGTATGTTGCGCGACAGCTTGCTGGAAGCCTGGGAAGAACCGATTGATCCCGCCGAAGACCCTTTTGACGTTGGCTACTCGCCGCCCGCCCACTCTCTGAACGAATCACAGGAGCGCGCGTTCGGCTCCATCCGTGCGCGTTTTGAGCTGGCCGAGTTTGGCGTGCAACTGATTCACGGCGTCACCGGCAGCGGGAAGACCGAGGTGTACCTGCGCAGCGTGCAGGAAACGCTGGCGCGCGGGAAAACCGCGATCGTGCTCGTCCCGGAAATTGCGCTGACATTATGGATTGGCCGCCAGTGCCGCGCATGGTTCGGCGCGCATTTTGAGGGCGTCGCCGTGCTGCACTCCGCGCTGAGCGACGTGGAGCGTGCGCGCGAATGGTGGCGCGTTCGAAACGGGCAGGCGCGCGTAGTCGTGGGCACACGGTCGGCGATCTTTGCGCCGCTGGAAAATCTCGGCCTCGTGATTGTGGACGAAGAGCAGGAAAACAGTTTCAAGCAGGAAGAGACGCCTCGGTATCACGGCCGCGACGTTGCCATCGTCCGGGCGAAATTAGAAAACGCCGTCGCGCTGCTCGGTTCCGCGACGCCGGCGCTTGAGACTTATCACAACGCCACCAGCGGCAAATATGAACTTTTGACGATGGCTTCGCGGGTGGAAAATCGCTCGCTTGCGGCGGTGGAGATCGTTGATCTACGCACGGAGTTCCAGCAGACGCACCAGTCCAGCCCCATCTCGAAAATTTTGCACGACGGCATCGCCGAGTGCCTTTCGTTCAATACCCAGGCGCTTATTTTGATCAATCGCCGCGGCTACTCGTGGTCGGTGCTGTGTCGGAGCTGCGGCGCTTCCGTGCAGTGCGCCAATTGCAGCATTTCGATGACGTATCACAAGAGCCGCAACCGCCTGGAATGCCACTACTGCGGGTTCATCCAGGCGGTGCCCAAGACTTGCCCGAAGTGCGATTCGAAGTACGTTTATTTTTTTGGCGAAGGATCGGAGCACCTGGAAGAGCGTCTGCGCAAGGAGTTTCCCGGCGCACGGATTGCGCGGCTAGACCGCGACACTGTTCGCACCAAGCAGCAGTATCAGGAAACGCTGGGTGCCTTTGCCGGCGGCGCGCTGGATATTCTGGTGGGCACGCAGATGCTCGCGAAGGGGCACGATTTTCAGCGCGTCACGCTGGTGGGCGTCATTTCCGCCGATTCCGCGCTGACTCTCCCTGACTTTCGCGCGGCCGAGCGCACGTTTCAACTTCTCACCCAGGTTGCGGGGCGCGCCGGACGCGGCGAGCTCCCCGGCCGTGTGCTCATCCAGACCTACTTTCCCGAGCACTATGCGATTCAGGACGCGGTCCGCCAGGACTATCTTTCGTTTTACGAGCGCGAGCTGCACTTCCGCCGGATCATGGCGTATCCGCCGTTCACTTCGTTGGCCAACGTGATCGTGCGCGACACGAATCTGGAAAATGCGATTCGCTGGTCGAAGCGGCTTTCGGAATATTTTTCGCCTTCGGATGGAGAGGGCATTCGAATACTCGGCCCTGCGTCCGCGCCGCTCGCTCGCCTCAAGAAAGAGCATCGCTTCCAATTTCTGCTCAAATCTCCGAAACGCTCCGTCATCACGAGATTGCTCAGTGGCGCGCTCTCCTTCTGCGACGCCAACGAGATCCCGCAGACTGCTGTCCTCGTGGATATGGATCCGCTATCGCTTCTATAGTGTGGCTCCATTGTTTGTCGCAACCCTCTCCGCATTGAAGAAATCACTCAGCGCTTGCCATCCTGAGGGCGCGTGGTTTGCGCTCGAAGGATCTCAACTTAAGCTTCGTGAAAACTCATACGTTGAGGTCTTTCGCCCATCTCCGGTTTCACCAGAGTCCACAAACCGGACCTTGTCGGATAGGCTCAGGATGACAACGTGTGGGGGACGTCGACTGTGCGTTCGATTGCGAGTGTAGGATTGGGCCAAAATGGCTCCGGAATCGGCTTGCCAGCAAGCGACGAGTGCGATGCGCGCCTTTACTATCGGAGTGTCGGGGAATCGCTGGATGTGGATTGAGGTCAATCATGGAGCAAAACCTACAGCAGACCATATCGCTTCTTGCCCACACGCCCGCCGCTCTGAATTCGTTTCTGCGCGAACTGCCGGAAGAATGGACGCACAGGAATGAAGGCGGTGACACCTGGAACGTGTTCGATGTCGTCGCCCACCTGATTTACGGCGAACAGGTGGACTGGATTCCGCGGGCGCGGATCATATTGGAATTCGGCGAGACTCGGGCGTTTGAGCGGTTTGATCGCGAGGGACACAGGAACTTGATCCAAGGCAAGACGCTTCCGCAGTTGCTGGATGAATTCGCGCTGGCGCGCTCGGAAAGCCTGCACCAGTTGCGCGCACTGAATCTGCGGCCAGAGGATTTCGATCGGCGAGGAAGGCATCCTGCGTTGGGACAGGTGAAGTTGTCACAGCACCTGGCGAGCTGGGTGGCTCATGACTTGACTCATCTCCACCAGATTTCGAGGATCATGGCCCACCAATACCGCGAGGCCGTAGGTCCGTGGAGCGCATATCTCGGCGTGTTACATTGCGCCGGCCACAGCGCGCCTTAGCGCGCTCGCAGTGGACCGAGAATGACGGACGGCCTCAGATGTCCGTCCCTACAAGCCTGCGCGCCGGCGGTTCCAGAAGAAATAACCGGGAAGACCGAGGAGCATCAGGGTGATCGCGACGAGCAGGAAGGTAAATTCGTGCGGATCTTTTATCGCCGCATAGATGGCGTTGCCAACGATGGCGAGGGCAGCCAATACGAAGAGCAGCGGCGTTAGGGGATACCCGGGCACGCGATAGGGAATTGGCTTGCCCGCATTCGCTCGACGAATCGGGAAGATGCTTGCGGCGCCCAAGCCGTAGAAAATCCAACCGATGAAGATGGCGCCGCCTGCCAGTTTGGCGAAGCCCGCTGCGGATGCAAGTAGGCACGACCAAACGCCCAGGGCCAGCACTGCCGCGGCCGGAGTACCGAAGCGCGGATCGACCTCCGCGAGCTTCTTGAAAAATAAATTGTCGTTGGCCATGGCGAAGAAAACGCGCGGCGCGGTGAGCATCACGCTGTTGGTGGAACTGAAGGTGGAAATCAGAATCATCGCCGCCACCAGTTTTCCCGCCCAGGGGCCCAGAACCGCGCGCGCGGCCGTGGCGGCAATCGCGTCGCTGGCGGCGGCTTGCGCCGGTCCCAACGCTACGAGATAGGCCACCACCGCGAAGAGATACAGGCCCATGAGAATCAGGGAGCCGAGCAAAAACGTCCGTGGAAAACACCGCTGCGGGTTCATCACTTCGCCGGCGCTGTAGGTGCCAAACTGCCAGCCTTCATACGCCCAGAGCACGGTGATCATGGCAAAGCCGACGCCGGAGAAGAGTGCGTAACCGCTTTGCGAGGTGCCGAGCGCCGCGGGGATTTCGCCGGCGTGTGTGCCTTTCAAAAGGCCAAGCGCCAGCAACACGCCGCCGAGAACAACGATGAGGCCGACCTTGATGATGGTGGTCACGTTCTGCAGGTCGGAGCTCTTTCGCGTGCCCCAGACATTGACCGCGGTTACCACGGCGATCATCAGAATCGTGACCAGCGACGCGCCGCCGGAGGAGAGCGGGATGATTTCCCGCAAATAGGTGGTAAACGCGTGCGCCAGGGCCGCAATCGTCGCGCTGGCAATCACCAGAAACAAACACCAGCCGTACAAAAACGCCGGCAGCCGGCCGAATCCATCCCGGATGTAGCAGTAGAGTCCGCCCGCCTCGGGATTCGCCGCGGCCAGTTCCGCGTACGTCAGCGCGCCGAGGAGCGACAGCACGCCGCCGAACAGCCACACCAGCAGCGACCATCCAACCGAGCCGCCCACTTGCCGCTGAATCAATCCAGGTGTAAGAAAAATTCCGGAGCCAATCACCGAGCCGACGAACAGCAAAAGCAAATCGCGTTCCCGCAAGGTGCGGGTTAATTCTTTTTTAGTTTTGGTGGGCATCCCTGCCACTTTACAGCAATCTTTCGACAGGATACGGCATGAAGCAGAGGATGAAGACCGCAAGCGACATCACCGCCGCGAATCTGCGGTTCGGGTCAATCGGGGTGGGATCGTAAATCGGCGCCATGCGGACGAATTGCAGGCCGAAAAGTATGAGCGCCCAGATCCACCAGCCCTGCCATTGAAAATAGCCAAGCGGCACAAGCGCGATGGGCAGAGCGAGCGAAATCCAGCGGTGAAGTTGCGGGCTAACGGAGCGGACGATGTGCCCGCCGTCGAGTTGTCCGACCGGCAAAAGGTTCAGCGCCGTGGCAAACATGCCGACCCATGCCGCGCGTCCCACCGGATGCAACAGCAAATCCGTTGCGTGCGCGTTCGGCTGAAACGTCGCCGTCACCAGGCGAAGAATGAGCGGCACACCGAAAATGAGGTCAGCATTGTTATCGGCGTCCAACGCGGGAATCACCCTTGCGTGTATCACTCCATACGCGAGTGCCGGCAGCGCCACCAAAAAACCGACCAGCGGCCCGGATGCTCCTACGTCGAAGAGTGCCCGCATCGAACGAATTGGCGAGCGAATCAGGATGAACGCGCCGAACGTGCCGATCAAAGTGGGCGCGGGAATGAAATACGGATAACTGGCGCGGATGTGGTGACGACGACAGGCAAAATAGTGGCCCAACTCATGCGCGAGCAAAATGCCGAGCAGCGTCAGCGCAAACGGCAAGCCCGCCAGAAGTGCCCCTGGGTTCCGATACGTCAGCCGGAACGTCTGCACGAATGCATCCAGCGAAGCGGCCTGATTGTGCGCGTAAGCGGCGGCAAAATGCGTGCCGGCAATCAGCGAAGTGACCAGCGTCAGCAGGAACAGTCCCGACGACAGCACCAGCGAGCGTGCGGAAGGATGGGGCTGGTCCGCGGCGTAATACCTGCCTTGCGGCGGGCGGCCGGGCCATGCAGGCACTTCCAGAAATGGGGGAGCGCTCCGTTCTGATTCCGGTGGAGTCACAATAGATTACTTGGCTTGGCTGGCGGCGTGATCTTCGAGTCCCTGGAGTTCTTTCCCGGGCTTGAAGCGCACAGCTTTCCCTGGAGGAATGCTGACTTCTTCGCCGGTGCGGGGATTGCGTCCGATGCCGGTCTTCCGCGGCTTCACGCTGAACACGCCGAACTTGCGCAGCTCAATGCGCTGCCCGCGCCCCATGGCGTTTTTCAGGGACTCAAAGACCGTCTCGACGGCTTGCTCCGCTTTTGTGCGGCTGATGTTCGTCTTTCCTACGACGGCATTCACAATGTCTAGCTTAATCACACCGTCCTCCCGCTCACTGTGGCCCGATGCTAGAGGCTAAGGCCCGGGTTGTCAAGAAGTTCCGCCTCATCTACACTTTAACCTTTTGCGAGCCTACTTTCTAAGATTTCTGTCAGGAGGATTGGATGTCCGTAAAGCCAGACCGTTGGATCCGCCGCATGGCGCTGGAACACAAGATGATCGAGCCGTTCACCGACCGGCAGGTTCGGGAAGGAGTGATCAGCTACGGCGTGTCCTCGTACGGATACGACATCCGGGTGGCCGACGAATTCCGCATCTTCACCAACGTGAATTCCACCATCGTGGATCCGAAGAACTTTGATCCGCGCTCGCTGGTGGAATTCAGGGGCGACGTTTGCCTGGTGCCGCCGAACTCGTTCGCGCTCGCGCGTTCGATCGAATATTTCCGCATCCCGAGGAACGTGCTGACGATTTGCCTCGGCAAGTCTACCTACGCCCGTTGCGGGATTATCGTGAACGTGACGCCATTCGAGCCAGAGTGGGAAGGCTTCGTGACGCTGGAAATCAGCAACACCACACCGCTGCCCGCACGCATTTATGCGAACGAAGGATTGTGCCAGGTGCTCTTTTTTGAGAGCGACGAGGAATGCGAAGTCAGCTACAAGGACAAGAAGGGGAAGTATCAGGCGCAGGGCGGGATCGTGCTGCCGCGGCTGTAACCTGCAGCGCAGCCCTTCCTGGCTTTGCTGCCGGGAATCACTACAACACGCACGCCCAAAACGCTTGTACTGAAAACTGAAGTTGCCCACGTCTGACGTTTGAGTGCGGGCTAAGCAAGCCACAGCCTCTTGCTCGTTCCCACTATTCACACCGTCAGGAGGTTCTCTTGAGAACTCTTATACTGCGTTTCGCGCTTTTTGCCTGTGTACTGCCGGCAGTATCAGCCCAGCCGTCACAAGCGCAACAAGCCAAATCGGCCGACCCAGCGCCAATTCCCACGCAGATTGCCACCGCAAAAAAAGTATTTATCGCCAATGCAGGCGGTGAGTGCAGTCCGTTTGGAGACACAGAATTCACTGGCGGGCCGGACTTGGCGTATAACGAATTCTTCTTGGCCGTGAAGAAATGGGGCCACTTTACCCTCCTCACCACGCCAGCCGATGCGGACCTGGTGATGGAAATCCACTTCACCTGTCCGGTCTATCTTGATGAAAATAAGCAACAGGTGGACGCGCAGCTCAGGTTAGTCTTTCTGGACTCCAAGACACGCATTCTGCTGTGGGCCATCACAGAACACTCCCAATCCGCAATATTGCAGGGGAATCGCGACAAGGAATTCGGATTCGCCATGGCCAGACTGGTACGCGATGTGAAATCACTGGTGTTGCCGGCCGCGGAACAGCCGAACGCCAATAAGTAGCTGAGGTTGGAACTTCCGCTTTTGCGAGTTCAACTTTTGCGCGGATTGAGATTTGGCTGTGAAGGTTTAAGCCTCAAAAGCGGCAGCTTCGCTGCCGCACTCAAGAAAAGGCGCCCGCCGCGGCGGGCGGCCGCTACAATCCTTAGCGAAAGAGTTTGCCGGCTATTTCGGTGACGTGCTTGCCCTGGTAGCGGGCGATCTTTAGTTCGTTTTCGGTGGGCTGCCGCGAGCCATCCGAGCCGGCAAGCGTTGTCGCTCCGTACGGAGTACCGCCGGAGATCTCGCCCATGTACGTCAGGCCCGGTTCGCTGTAAGGGACGCCGACGATGACCATACCGTGGTGCAGCAGGGTGCTGTGAAAGCTGGTGATCGTGGTTTCCTGCCCGCCGTGCTGAGTACCGGTGGAAGCAAACACGCTACCCACTTTTCCGATGAGCGCACCCTTCATCCACAACGCGCCGGTCTGATCCAGGAAATTGCGCATTTGTGCGGCCATGTTGCCGAAGCGCGTGGGCGTTCCGAAAATAATCGCGTGCGCGTCGGCCAACTGGTCCACGGTGGCCACGGGCACTTTGGCATGCGCAGCCTTCGCGGCTTTGGCGCCGTACTTTTCCAGCACATCGTCCGACATAAGTTCCGGCACTTGATAGAGCGAGACATCGGCGCCGGGAACCTGCTTTGCGCCCTCGACGACAGCCTGCGCCATTTTGTGGACGTGGCCGTACATGCTGTAGAAAATTACCTGAACCTTGATACTCATTTCCTGTCTCCTTTCCGTTTCAGGGCCTCGAGATGGGTTCGTTCTCCGTGGTATCCGACAAAACCTGCAAGGGGTAGCCAAGATCACGCCAGGCATCCAGGCCGCCCTGGAGCGGCCGGATATGCTTCACGCCTTTGTTTCTGAGGAGCAGCGCCACACGGGCGCTGGTGGCTTCGTTTGGTCAAGTACAGTAGAGGATAACTTCGCGGTCATGGGGCAGCCGGTCGCTGGTTTGCTGAAGATCGCTGGCGTCCATTCGGAATGCGCCTGGGATTGTTTCCGGGTCCGCCTCGAAATCCACAGAGTGCCTCAGGTCCACGATGGTGAGGAGCTCGCCGGCATCCAGTTTTTCCTTCAATTCCATCGGGCTGATACGGGAAATTCTCAGTTCACGCAGGAATTTCTGGCGGGCGACGAACTTGTAGGTGACATAGAACGCCAGGGCCGCCACGAGCAGTACCATCAGTCCGCCGCCCAATTGCTGGGACTCCTGCGCGATGAGCTCAATCTGGCCGCTGAAGATGTAGCCGAGGCCGAGATACGTTCCGGCCCAAAGGATCGCGCCCAATGCATCGAAGGCCAGAAACCTGCGGAATTTCATGTGGAAGATGCCGGCGAGCGGCGTGGCCACGGTGTTCAGGCCAGGCAGGAACTTGGCAATAAGCAGGGATTTCGCGCCTTGTTTTTCGAAGAGACCTTCGGTACGCCGCACGCAGGAATCCGGCTCCAGGGAAATTCTGCACAGCCAGTGGAGAATCCGGATGCCTTTCTTTTTGCCGAGCTGATACCAGATGGTGTCGGCGGCAACCGAAGCGATCATACAGAGCAGCAGGGCCAGGCCAAAATTCAGCCGGTGTAGTCCACCGAGCGCCCCGGCCGCAAGCAACAGTGGAATGGAAGGCATTGGCAAACCTGCCTGCTCCAGAAACACCCAAACCAAAAGCACCAGGTACCCGTGCTTCACCAGGAATTCGAGTGTACTGTGCATGCCGGGCAAGGTCCTCTTTCAGAGCTTAACTCATACGGGTTACTTCTGCAGGAAGGCCGCCGCCTTTCCCCAGTGCCCGCCCATAACAAAGGCGTCGAGCGGTTTTCGTTCGCGCGGCGCAAGTTCGCGCTGGCGCAGGGTTTCGGGCAAAGATTCAGGATTGCCCGGGTAGCCAATAGTAAAGGCCGCGATGGGCTCCCACCCGCTTGGGATCTCGAAGAGTTCAATAGCCTTGTGCGGATCAAACCCCGCCATTTGATGCACAAACAGCCCCCGAGAGGTAGCTTCCGAGGAAAGATTTGCCACCGCCGCTCCGGTGTCGTAGAAAGCATTGCGATTGGGGTGGCCATTCTTGGCAAAGGCGAGTTCCGAGACCGCGATGGCCAGCACCGGGGCGTGTTTGGCCCAGGCCTGATTGAACTCCACGAGCGTACTCACCATTTTCGCGTGGCTTTCTTTGTCTTCGGCGGTGGTCACTAGGAAGGCCCAGGGCTGCTCGTTGTTGCTGGAGGGCGCCCAGCGAGCCGCTTCGAACAGGCTGCGCAATACGTCCGGCTCAACGGGCTGTTGGGAAAACGCACGCGGGCTCCAGCGATGCTGGATCAATTGGTGGACTTGATGATGCGTGGGGGCCGGCTTTTGCATTTAGTGTTCCTTATCAATTTGATTCGGGTGGCGCTTAGAAAGCTGCGGGCGGCAAGTTGCCGCCCGTAACGGTTCCCTGAATCGGATCAACACCTACTGTAATTACTTTGACTGCGGGGGAATGATCATTTCCACATCCAGCGAGACGCTCACATCATCGCCGACCACCACGCCGCCGCTGTCGAGCTTCTGATTCCAGGCCACGCCAAAGTCTTGACGGTTGATTTTGGTGGAGGCGGAAACGGCCGTGCGCTGCAAGCCCCAGGGATCCTTGATGGGAGCCTTGGGAAGCGTTGCGGTGAGCACTGCGGTCTTGGTGACGCCGCGAATGGTCAGGTCGCCGGTTACTTTAAGAGTGCCGTCGGTATTGCGCTCGACCTTGGTGGATTGAAAGGTGATGGCAGGATATTTGGCAACGTCGAAGAACGCCTCGCTCTTGAGGTGCTTGTCGCGATCGGGTTCGCGGGTATCTACACTGGTGGCGTCGATGGTGACGTTCACAGTAGACTTGCCGATATCCGTGTCGTCAACAACCACGGTTCCCGTCACACCATGAAATTCGCCGTGTACGGTCGAAATCATCAGGTGGGTAACGCCGAAGCCGGCGCTGGAGTGCCGCGGATCGATCTGGTACGTCGTCGTCCCCGCGCTCGCGGGCATCGCGATTGCCGCCGCCAGTCCCGCCAAAATTCCTAATTTTGAAAATGGCACGTTCATACTTGCTTCTCCTTTTTATGTCTCTTCTCTGGATTCCCTCGCCGAAATTTTGAGTATTGGATGCGCCAGCTCCTATTCAGGTTTGTGCGCCGCCACGTCGGAGAGATGATCCATCAGAGATTTCAACCGCGCGGAAGTCATATGCGCGAACTGGCTTTTGTGAAGTTCGCGAATGGGGGAATCCATTCTTTTGAGCAACTTGAGGCCCTCATCGGTGATCCGGGCTTTCACAACCCGGCGGTCTTCCGTTTGCCGCTCGCGGGTAATCAGTTCGCGTTTTTCCATGCGGTCGAGCAGGCGGGTCATGTCCGGATCACGGGAAATCATTCGCTCGCCGATGGCGTTGCATGGCAGGCCTTCCGGGCCCGCTCCGCGCAGGATGCGCAGGACGTTGTACTGGGCCGAGGTCACCCCGTTGACCTTCATCAACTGATCGGCTTCGGAGGCCAGGGCATCGGCGGCCTTCAGGAGGGCGACGAAGATCTGGTCTTCGAGGGGGATGGCGCCGGGGCTGCCGGGTTTGAGTCGTGGATTCATGAGGGAATAATAGTCGTGTAAACAACTATTGTCAAGAGGGAAATGTGATTGCCAGGGTTACGCCCGCCGCAGCGAAATGCCCCCGCCTCGGAAGGCGGCCGCTACCAAAGCGGGAGTGCGGCAGGTTCGCTGCGTCAGGGTTTGGCCACCGGGCGCAGGTGCACTTCGCTGATGAAGCTTTGCGGCCCCTGGATAGCCACCATTGCCGCGGCGTGCGCCACGTCCTCCGGCGTCAAAACCTTGCTTGGGTCCTTTGGACCCCGGCCCCGGAATTCCGTCGCAACGCTCCCCGGGCAAATCACGCTGACGCGAATGCCGTGCGCGCGCAGATCTTCGGCCATGCAGCCGGACAGTCCCTGCAGTCCCCATTTCGATGCGCAATAAATTCCGCCGCCGGCGAAGGTATTTTTCCCCGCGAGCGAACTAATGTTGATGATGTCGCCGCCGCGGCGCACGATCATTCCAGGAATCACCGCCCGTGAGACAAAAAACACGCTCTTCAGGTTTGCGTTCATAACCTGGTCCCACTCCTCTTCACTCTTATCCTGGACGGCGCCGAACCCGCCGCCGCCGGTTCCCGCGTTGTTGACCAGGATGGTGATCCCGCCGAGTTGTTTTTCGGTTGCTTGAACGAATGCGCGAACTTCGGAGTCTTTTGTGACATCCGCGCGATGCGCGAGGACCCTGGCCCCCGTTGCCTCCAATTCGCGGGCCGCGAGCATTAATTTTTCTTCATCCCGGCCGCAAATGCCTACAGCCGCTCCTAATCCGGCGAACGCCCCGGCGATCGCTTTGCCGATTCCACGGCTCCCTCCGGTGATCAGCACCACGCCGCCCTGCAAAGGCTTTTCCGCGGAATTTTCAGTATTTACCGATCTTATCTTCGCCATTTGTATTCCTCCTCGCCGAAGCCACTCTTTTTGTGAGAAACTCATCATATCTCGTTAGGATGCCGCCCGAATGGGAACAGCTTGGAGGCGCGCCGGGGTCGGGGTTTTTGGTTCACTCCGCGCGAGGCCCTTGCCCTCCGGGAATCGAAATTGCAGATCCCGGCTTGCGATTGAATAGCGGCTGCACCTATAATTCCAAACGTTTCCGATAGAGCAGGACTGATCCGCAGGGAATGGCAGCAGTACCGTCAGCGGCATTGCCTCTGGCGAGTTATGCAATTTTACTTTCATGTATGGAGCGAGGAGACAAGGAATGAGAGCAATTCGTTGGATGGCAAGCCTTCTGCTTCTTGCGGCGCTTAGCCTGAGCACAACTCCGTATGCCCCGGCCCAGGATGCCGCGGCAGCGGGTGGCGCCCAGCAGAAATACACGATGGCGGAGTACAACTCCTACCAGGCCGCCGCCGCTGAAAAAAATCCCGCCGCCCAGATCAAGCTGCTCGACGATTTTGTGGCCAAGTATCCGGCCTCCCAGTTGCTGAATTACATCTACCCGCTGTATTACAAGAATTATTACAGCCAGAAAAATTTCCCGAAGACCATCGAGTACACCGACAAAATGATCGCGCTGGGCGACAAGATCAGCCCTGCGGAGAAGTATGACGCCTACTACGTGCGGGCATACGCTTACAACTCGATTCAGAATCCCGACCCGGACACTTCGAAGGCTGCCCGCGCCGCCGCGTTGGCCGGTTTGAAAGTGCTGGACCAGGTTCCGAAGCCGGACGGCGTGGATGACGCCAAGTTTGCCACCGAGAAGAAGCAATCGGTTCTGCTCTTCAACGGCACCGCCGCGAATGCCGGCATGGCCGCCAAGGATTACGCGGGCGCGATTGAATCGTACAAGGCCGTACTGGCACAGGCGCCGGACGACCTGATTTCGAATTACAAGATCGGGCAGGCGCTGATGGCCATGACTCCGCCGCAGCCGTTGGATGCGCTTTGGTACTACGCGCGGGCGGCGACTTCCAAGACAGCCAACGAGCAGCAATCGAAGTCCATCAAGAGCTACATCCGGAAGGTGATTGCCAACTACCAGGGCGGGACGGTTTGCGACACGCTCACCGATGCCGAGATGAACGAACTGCTGCAACTGGCTCCTAATTCCGTGGACCGTCCAGCGAGCTATAAGCTTTACAGTTCCGCGGAACTCGACGCGGCGCGCAAGGATATGACCATCGCGACCGTGGTCACCGACCTCAAGACGGGCGGGGAGAAGGCCAAGCTCACGTGGACTGCCGCTTGCGGATTGGAATTCCCCGATATTCAGGGCAAGCTGATCGAAATTACAGTGGGCGCCGACACGGTCGAACTCAAGACCGCCTTCGTAATCAGCGAAGCGGAGTTTGAAGCGGCCACCACTCCCAATCTGGATGTGATCATCAAAAAGTCCGATCAACCCGAGGCAGCCAAACTGGAGAAGGGTAACCCCGTTCGCTTCACCGGCACACTGGAATCCTATGATCCCGATCCGGCGTTTATGCTGCACTGGGACAAGGCCAAAGTGAACGCGGAAGATTTGCCGAAGGCGACTCCGGCGAAAAAGCCGGCGGCCAAGAGGCCGGCTGCCAAGCAACCAGGGAACTGATCCGCAAGGCTTAGGAAACGCAACGGCCCCGAATGACGAATTCGGGGCCGTTCTTATTTTGGAGTGCGGCAGCCGAGCTGCCGCTTTGCGAGCTAAACATTTAGATCCAACCCTGGTGCGAAGCCCTGGTTTTCTCTGCCTACCGACCCTTCCGCCTCCGGTGATCCAGCTTGTACTCCGTCATCTTCCTGCTCAGGGTATTGCGATGGATTCCCAATAGTTCGGCGGCCCGGCACTGATTGCCGTTGGTTCGCTCCAGAACCCGCTTGATGAAGCGTTTTTCGAACTCTCCCACGGCTTCGTCAAACAGAATTCCGCGTTCCACCATTTGTCCCACGAGGCCTTCCAGTTGATCTCTCACGTCCGCACTCTCCGTGCCTGCGAATTTTCTTAGGGGGCCGGCTTACGAGTCCAACTCGCGCCCGACCAGGATGCGATAGGCTTCCCGGTACTTCGCGCGTGTTGCCGCAACCACGTCGGGGGACAGGGTGGGTCCAGGCGGCGTTTTCGGCCACCGGATCCGTTCGAGGTAGTCGCGCACAAACTGCTTGTCGAAAGACGGCTGGGGTCCGCCGGGCTTGTAATCGGCGGCTGGCCAGAAGCGCGAGGAGTCAGGCGTCAGCGCTTCGTCGATCCAGATCATTTCGCCGTTCAACAGCCCAAATTCAAACTTGGTGTCCGCCAGCAGAATGCCTCGTGGTTCGGCGTAGGCTGCCGCTCGGCGGTAAATCTTCAGCGTGGTGTCGCGGGCCTTTTCGGCCAGATCGTTGCCCAGCATTTCGGCGGCGCGCGCGAAGGAAATATTTTCATCGTGGCCCGTGGCGGCCTTGGTGGCGGGAGTGAAGATAACTTCGGGAAGTTTGTCGGACTCGCGCAGGCCGGACGGAAGCTGGATTCCACAAACTTTTCCCGAGGCCTGGTATTCTTTCCAGCCGGAGCCCGAGAGATAGCCTCGGGCGACGCACTCGATGGGAAGGGGTGTTGTTTTCCTCACCACCATGGAGCGTCCCGCCAGTTCGTCCTTGAACTGGTCAAATGGGGCAGAGAACTCCGATGCGCTTAGGACGTGATTGGGGAGAACATCTTTCAGCAGCTCGAACCAGAAGAGGGAGAGTTGCGTGAGGACGCGCCCTTTGTCGGGAATGGGCGTGGGCATGACGACATCGAAGGCGGAAAGGCGGTCGGTGGCTACGATGAGCAGGTGGTCGCCCAACTCATAGATGTCGCGGACCTTGCCGCGCGCCAGCGGCGCGATGCCCGGAAAATTCGTCTCTCGAATGACGTTTGGTGCAGGACTTGCGTTCACGACGGTGTTGCCCCTGACAAAGTGTTGAGCATTCTATCCCACCCCTCGGCGAAGTCAATGTGCCGAAAGACAATTCAGGCGAAGAAATTCTTGTAGCCGCCATTGTTTCTTTTAATAAACGAAAAAATGGGGCGAAAAGATTTTCGCCCCAATGGCCGAAAAGTTATTTTATCAGGCCGCGGTCGCGGCTTTGCGCTTGGGCGTGGGCTCGGCGTCGCCTTCCCATCGGACGCTGACGAGCTTCGAAACGCCGGGCTCCTGCATCGTGACACCGTAAAGGACGCTGCCGGTCTCCATGGTCTTGCGGTTGTGAGTGACGACGATGAACTGGGTTTGCGCGCTCATGTCGGCGATGAGCCTTGTGAAGCGGCCGACGTTTGCTTCGTCGAGAGGAGCGTCGACTTCGTCGAGGATACAAAAGGGGCTCGGCTGATATTTGAAGATGGCGATCAGCAGCGCAAGGGCGGTCATCGCTTTCTCGCCGCCGGAAAGCAGCAACACGTTTTGCAGGCGCTTGCCCGGGGGCGAGGCCACGATGTCGATGCCCGCGTCACCGGAGCTGTCCGCTTCCGTGAGGCGCATTTCCGCCGTGCCGCCGCCGAAAATGGTGTGGAAGGCGGTGGTGAAGTTCGTGTTGATGGCGGCGAAAGCCTGCTCGAAGCGGTCCTTGGTGATCAGGTCGAGTTCCTTGATGGCTTGCTGGGTGTCGGTGATGGATTGCAGCAGGTCGTCGCGCTCGCGGGTGAGGAAGCCGAAGCGCTGCTCGCACTCGTTGTACTCTTCGAGGGCCATCATGTTGACCGCGCCCATGTTTTCGATTTTCTGCTTCATCTCGCGGTAGTTCGCTTCGGCGGTGGCGAGCTCTTCCCCGGACATGAAGGCGGTTTCTGAGGCGATGAGATCCTCGGGTTGGGCATTCACCTCGGCGAGACAGGTTTCGCGCAGGTGGGCGCGATCGGAATCGTTGCGCGCTTTTTCGACTTCGAATTTGCCGCGGGCTTCGCGCATTTCCTGGAGCGTCTGGCGGGCGATGCGGAGGTGATCTTCCGCCAGGGTCACGCGGGTACGGCCCGCATTCCACTCCTGGTCAAGCTCCTTTTGTTTTTCTTCCATGCGGATTTTCTCGGCACGCAGGACGCTGAGTTGCTGCGTGAGCTCCTCGGACTGGCGGGCCATCGCAGAAGTCTCTTCACTGATGGATTCTTCCTGCCGGCGGAGAGCCAATTCTCGGCGTTGCAAGTCGGCGCGTTCTTCCTCCAGGCGCTTGGCCATGGCTTCGGCTAGGCCCAAGCGCTCGTGCATGGCGGCGAATTCGGCCTTTGCGGCGGCGAGCTCATCCTGCTGGGCTTGCACGGCGCCGCGCAATTGCGCGACTTCCGCTGTCAGCCGGGCGCTTTCTGTTTCCGCTTCGGCGCGCGATTTTGCCGCCGCTTCGTGCTGGAGCTTTGCCTGCTCGGCGCGGCGCTGTACGGATTCGATTTCCTTGCGAACCCTGGCCAGTTCATTCTGGCAAACGGTCAGGTCGAGTCCGAGGCGCGCCAGTTCGCTTTGCGATTGTTCATGGCGGTGCTTGGTGGCGAATACGGCGCGTTCCGCTTCGCGCTGTTGTGCGGTCAATTCCTGTTGGGCTTGCTCGGCGGCGCGGAGCTCCGCGGCCAACGTCTCCAGTTCGGCATTGCTGGCCGACGCGCGGTGCTCGAGTTGCATCACTTCGGCATCCAGCGCGCGCAACTCGCGTTTCATGCCGAGAGGCCCGGCTTCATCGGGCCGTCCCCCGGTGACCATGCGTCCCTGGTAGCAGGTGCCTTCTGTGGTGACGAAGGCATACTGCGGATACTCCCGCGCGAGTTTTTCGGCAGCCACGGCGCCGTCGGTCAAATAGCCGGAGCGGAGGCGGGGCAGAAACTGCTTCGCGGCCGGACCGAGCGGATCGCGAAATTCCACCAGCTTGTCGAGGCGGGAAATCACGCCGTCTTCCGAACGGAAATGGACGATCGGCTCGTACTCGTCGAGTTTCAGATTGCGCAGCGAGTCCACGAAGAAGGTGGCGCGGCCGCCGACTTCCTCGCGCAAAAGGGAAACGCCGGCGCGGGCGTGGTCGTAGGTTTCCACCACGACGTATTCGAGTTCGTCGCGAAGGTACTGTTCGACCGCGGCTTCGTGCTGTTCCTGCACCTCGGCGTAATCCGCAAGCACGCCCACCGCGTGGAATTCCTGCCCGCCGTGGCGCTCGTTTGCGGCGAAAAGCTTCTGCACAGCCTCGCCGGTATAGGAGCGGTCGTTGAGAATTTGCGTCAACGTGGAATGCCGGGCGCGGACCGAGGACAAGCTGTCGCGCAGCGCGTCGGCTTCTTTCTGGGCCTTCTCGCGGGCCGCCTTCAGTTCCACGATGCGGGCCTGGAGCTGGGTCGCCTGCTTCTGGAGTTCGCCTGCCTGCGTGACGGCGTTCTGCCAATCCTGCGCCGCGCGTTCCGCGTCGTCGCGCACCTTGATGGAGCTTTCGAGCAGGGTGGCTTCCCGCTCTTCCTGCTTGCGCATCGATTCCGTCTGATGGACCAGCGCTTCCTCGGCTTGCTTCTGCTCGCCATGCAGGCGCAGCAGGCTCTCGCCGGCTTGCGTTGCCGCGCGGCGCAGCGCGTCCATGCGCGCTTCGCTCTCGGAAATCTGCGCCGCGCGCTGTGTTGCCTGCGCGGTGAGTTCCTCCACGCGCACGCTCACGGTGATGGAGTCGCGGCGGGCATTTTCCACCGCCTGAAGTTGTGCGGAGTTGCGCGTCTCCCATTCCGCGTGCTGCGCGGAGAGCGCATTCCGCTCCATGGTGATCTGTTCGTTGCGCCCGGCGAGTTCCGAGCTGCGCGTCTGATTGAAGGTGATGCGGTTTTCAATGCGGTCAACTTCAAGCGCAGTGTGATTCAGCACGTTCTGGTTCTGGCGGAGTTCGGCATCCAGCGCGTAGATGCGCTGGCTCAGGCGGTCCTGCTCCACTTCCTGTTGCTGGATCATCTGGGCGTGCTGCGTTTCGGTGGCGGTCAGCTCAGCCACGCGCGTTTGCACCCGTTCGGCTTCGGCATCGAGTTCACGCGCTTTTCCCGCCAACATCTGGCGGACGACTCCGCGCATCTGGTCGCGAACTTCCGCGTAGCGGCGCGCTTTCGCCGCCTGGCGCTTCAGCGAGCCGAGCTGCTTTTCGACTTCGACGACGATGTCGTTCACGCGAGACAGATTCACCTTGGACGATTCGAGCTTCGCCTCGCTCAATCGTTTCTTAGTCTTGAATTTCGTGACGCCCGCGGCTTCTTCGATGATCGCGCGGCGTTCCATCGGCTTGGTGGCGAGGATTTGCCCGATGCGCCCCTGCTCGATGATGGCGTAGGAGTCCGGGCCGAGGCCGACGCCCATAAACATTTCCTGGATGTCGCGCAAACGGCCGACGCGCCCGTTGATCAGGTATTCGCTCTGGCCGCTGCGGTAGAGGCGGCGGCTGACCACCACTTCGCCGGGCTTGGTGACGAGCGCCGGCTTTTCCGACCTTTTTTTGCGCTTCAGTTTGAATCCGGATTCGGTCTGGCCTTCTTGCGCTGCGCTGGTCTCACCCGCATTTTCGCCGGCGGCTTCGGTTGCGGCGATCGCGCCGTCGATCATCGCATCCAGATTCTCCGCGGCACTCTGCGGACCCTCTGTGTTCTCTGCGGTTAAATCTTTCGTTTCCTCTTCCGTGGAGCTCTCCAGCACGAAGCGCGCGGCTTCGGCAAGCTCCGGATCTTCCATGGTGATGGTGACTTCCGCGAGGCCCATCGGCGGGCGCTTGGTGGTGCCGTTGAAGATGCAGTCGGCCATCCGTTCGGCGCGCAGAGATTTGTGGCTCTGCTCTCCCAGCACCCAGCTGATGGCGTCCACCACGTTCGATTTACCGCAACCGTTCGGCCCGACGATGCAGGTGGTGCCGGTGCCGCTGAACGTCACCACGGTGCGTTCACAGAACGACTTGAAGCCCACGATTTCGACTTTGCGCAGCTTAAGCAAGGTGTCCCCTCTTGTCGTAGCCTACTGCTTCGCGTCTCCGGGTCAATGGAACTGCCCCGGAATCCAGCCCCCGATTGCAAGTTGCCGGCCCAATACTCTTAGAACCCGCCCGTGGCAATCACGTTTCCCGCAAACACACCACCAGCGCGAACAAATTCACCCAGGATTTTTGGCGCGAAGAGAGACGACTTTCCTTTCCTCGGGAGGAGGAGTCTTCACGCAACGCTTCTGTCCGTAACAGACAGAAAGCACACACGTTTGGCAGGTTCTCGGTCAGAGGCCCAGCCGCCTGGCGCTAGAATGGCGGTACGGGGAAAAAGCGTATCACGCGTAGGAGGGGCTGTAAAGCACTACTCTACCTATTGTGGCCCATTTTTCCACACCACAATTTTTGGTCTGCCCCAGTCCGTTAGAGACGTCTTGCCGACACGCGGAGGCGGCGGTAATCCATAACCCAGTGGTCGTCCTGGAAGAGCTTTGGACGGAGTTCGCGCTCGATCTCGGCCAGCAGTTGCTCCCGGGTGGCGGTTGGCAAGCCTTCGACGACGGAGCTGCCGAACATTTCGAGCCAATTACGCAGGCCGCGATCCCCGTCGTCGAGCGGCGTGGGGCGGTCGAAGAGAGTTGCTTGCGTGACTTCGAAGCCGTGCTGCTCTAGAAGGCTCGCATATTCGGCGAGGCTGGGGTAATACCAGGGGTGCGGCGCAGGGCCGGCGATGCCCAATTTCTGCCAGGCGTGCTGAACGGCTTTGAGGAGTTCGCCGGTGTTACCTTTGCCGCCGAACTCGGCGACAACGCGTCCGCCGGGGCGCAGGGATTTTTTGATTCCGGCAATGACTCGTTCGGGCTCCTTGATCCAGTGGAGAGCTGCGTTTGAAAAGACCGCGTCGAACTTTCCATCGAGCTGGATTTCCCGGGCGTCCATCACTTCGAATTGCAACGAGGGATGTTTTTCCTTGGCCTGCCGGATCATATCCGGCGAGCGATCGACGCCCACTACGAATGCACCGGTTTCCGCGATCTTCGCAGTCAGGTGGCCCGTCCCGCAGCCCAAATCCAGAATGCGCTCGCCTGACTGGGCACTCAGTAAATCGAGCACACCGGCGGCGAGCTTCCAGACGAACGAATGCTTGTCGTCGTAGAGTCCCGCGTCCCACTTCTGTGATTCCGCCACGCTAGGCTCCTCCCATTTCAAGGACCGCGCCCGCCTCTGTTTCCAAAGTTTCGCCCGGCCCTAATTTTACTATTGCATGGGCGAGGCTCGCATTGGACACGGGAAACGTTCCCGAGCCGTCGGTCTTCGTGTAGGGCAATTCGTGAATGCCCGGCGCGATGCCTTCGACTGAGGCTTCGATTGGCGAGCCATCGTCCAACTGGCCGGAAAAAGTCCAAAGCAGGCGAGCGCGGGACCGGTCGATCAGCGACTCTTTTATTTTTCGCAGACTCGAGAACTTGCCGTGATGCCAGAGAATGGCGTTTCGAAAGATCAGGCCGAACGGCAAGTCGTAGACCAGCGCTTCCAGGGTGCTGCCGCCATGGGGTTGCGGGAAATAGGCGTGCATCCAGCGCCAGTAGCTTCTGTGGCGGTATCCGCAGTTGTGTCCCTGAACGCCAAAGCTCAGCGGCGAGCCGCCGATTTTTTCCCCGTCAAAAATAATCTCACCGGAAAAAGTGGCGTCGGAATGCGGGGAGCGCGAAAAGCCGATCCAGCCTTTATCGCTTAGAGTTGCGCCAAAGGTCGAATGGATGCGCAGGTTCCAGGAAATGTGGTGACCCTTTGTCCG
>DATMMG010000057.1:0-17065 GCA_035569815.1 Candidatus Methylomirabilota bacterium | reverse complement strand
GCGAACGTGCCGTTCTTCTCGATCTCGGGTTCGGACTTTGTGGAGATGTTTGTGGGCGTGGGCGCGAGCCGCGTGCGCGACCTGTTCGAGCAGGGCAAGAAGAATGCTCCGTGCATTATCTTCATTGACGAAATTGATGCGGTCGGGCGGCATCGCGGAGCGGGCCTCGGCGGCGGACACGACGAGCGCGAGCAGACATTGAACGCGCTGCTGGTGGAGATGGACGGATTTGAATCGAACGAAGGCGTGATCCTGATCGCGGCGACGAACCGTCCCGACGTGCTGGATCCCGCGTTGCTGCGCCCCGGGCGTTTTGACCGCCGCGTGGTTGTGGCGCGCCCAGACGTGAAGGGCCGCGAAGAAATTCTTCGCGTGCACACGCGCAAGGTTCCTCTTTCCGACGACGTGGATCTTTCGATCATCGCGCGCGGCACGCCGGGCTTTTCCGGCGCCGACCTGGCGAACCTGGTGAACGAAGCGGCGCTGTGGGCCGCTCGGCAGAACCGCAAATTCGTGGCGATGGACGATTTCGAAATGTCGAAAGACAAAGTGCTGATGGGCGTGGAACGCAAGTCCATGATCCTGTCCGACGAAGAAAAGCGGAACACGGCGTATCACGAGGCGGGGCACGCGCTGGTGGCGGCGATGACGCCGGGCGCCGATCCGGTTCACAAGGTGACGATCATTCCGCGCGGCATGGCTCTGGGCTTGACGATGCAATTGCCGGAAGCGGACAAACACACCTACACGAAGGAATTCCTGGAAGGCATGCTGGCCGTGCTGATGGGCGGACGCAGCGCCGAGGAGATTTTCCTGGGCCACATCACCACCGGCGCCGGCAACGACATCGAACGCGCCACGGACATCGCCCGCAACATGGTTTGCGAATGGGGCATGAGCGACCTGGGGCCGCTGGCGTTCGGCAAGAAGGAAGAAGCCATCTTCCTGGGCCGCGAGATCGCGCAGCACCGCGACTTCAGCGAAGATACCGCGCTGCAGATTGACCGCGAGGTGAAGCGGATCGTCAACAACGGTTACGAGGCTGCAAAGAATCTGCTCTCCACCCACAAGGAAACGCTGGACAACATCGCGCAGGCGTTGCTGATCCGCGAAGTCCTCGACGCCAATGAAGTGAAACTCCTGATGGAAGGCAAGCCGCTGCCGGAAAAGCCGCGGACACCTCCCACACCGCCACCGACGGCCGCCGCCCCCGCGACGGATCCCAAGGTAGTTCGCCCGGAGATGCGTCCTGCGCCGGGCTTCACACGCGGCGATTCCCCGGCGAAAGCCTGACGAAGTTTTCAGTTAGAAGTTTTAAGTTGCCGGAATTCTACGGGGCGCAACCGTTTGCGCCCCGTTTTTATTGCGCGGGAAGCGACCGCTGGAATTGGCAAATGGCGCGGCTCGCCCGCGTGTGAGAGTGAGGAAATATGGCGACGCTGGATGCAATTAGAAACGGCCGGACAGATCTCGTCTTTGAATATATTGCCGAAGGCAATTCGCCCGATTCAGCGGGCACGGACGGAGTCTCATTAGTGCAATGGTGCGCCTATTACGGCGATGTGAGCGCGATCAAGTTCCTGCTGGCGAAGGGCGCAACGCTGGATTCCCTGGGATGGAATTTAGGATTGATGGCGGCATGCTTCCACGGTCATTGGCGGTTATGCCAATTCTTGATTGAACGCGGCGCCGACGTGAACCTCCCGGAGACGGAAACGGGAGAGACCCCGCTGCATGCGGCGCTATGCACGGCGAGACGCTCCGCGCACAACTTGGTGCTGAAAGTTCTTTTGACACACGGCGCAAATGTAAACTGCGCAACCCGAAACAATATCGAGACCAAAGGGTTCATGCGTGATTGCCGAACGAAAGGGGAGACGCCTTTGCACCGTGCGGCAGCGTTCGGTGATGAAGAGGCGGTCCAGTTGCTGCTGGATGCAGGGGCAAAAATCGACGCGAAGGATATGAACGGAGAGTCTCCGCTGTCGTGGGCCAGTTGGTATCTGCGGCCCGCGCCGATACTGAGGAAGCTCTGCTATGGGAACCACCGAATCCACCCAAATTACAGAGGCATGGAGTCGAATTTGCTCGGAAAGCCGCATAAGTAAGCCGGGATGTTTGCGAGGATAAATTGGAGTAGAATGCGGCCATGGGACTGAAAGACGGCGAAAACCTGATTATTACGTGCCCGTGCTGCCAGGCGAAGCTGGTGGTGGACCCGATCTTCGGCGCGGTGCTTTCGCACGAGGCTCACGTGAAGCCCGGACCGGACGTGGACCTGACGCAGGCGCAAAGCATCCTGGAGCAGCAGAAGAAGAGTCGCGAGGATAAGTTTGCGGATTCGTTTTTCCAGGAAACTCACAAGGAAGATATTCTCGCCAAGAAGTTTGAAGAGGCCATGAAGAAGGCCAAAGACGCCCCCGCCGGGAAACCGATCCGCGATTTCGATCTGGATTAGGATTCGTGATTAGTGACTGGTGAAAACCCGCTGGCGGCATGATTTTGCCGATTCCGGCTGCCTGTTCTGTGGGTAGATCTTCTCTGCGAAACCTCCGTGAACTCTGCGTCTCTGCGTTATCATTAGCTTCTTTCTAATTTGCTGCACACTGGGCTACCCGCATGATTCAGCGAAAATTGTTCCGTCTCAAAATGCCCTCAGGGATGCTGGTGTTGGGCGAGCGCACGCTGGTGATGGGTGTGCTGAATGTGACGCCGGACAGTTTTTCGGATGGCGGGAAATTTTTCCGGGTTGGTGATGCTGTAGACGCGGCATTGGCCATGGAGCGGGCGGGCGCGGACATTCTGGATATCGGCGCGGAATCGACGCGGCCCGGGTCCACGGGAATTTCGGGGGAAGAGGAGCTGGAGCGGCTGCTGCCGGTGCTGCAGGGGTTGCGCGGGCGATTGAAAATTCCCATTTCGATCGATACGCAGAAGGCGCGCGTGGCGGAAATGGCAATCGGCGCGGGCGCGGAAATGCTGAACGACATTTCGGGTCTGCGCCATGATCCGAAGATGGCCGAGGTGGCGGCGCGAACGGGCGTGCCGATCGTGCTGATGCACATGCGTGGCACGCCGCGAACGATGCAGAGGGAGCCGTGGGCGAGGGATGTAATGAAGGACGTGAGCCGGGGGCTGCGCGAATCGGTGGACATTGCGCGGTGGGCCGGCGTGGGCAAGTCAAAGATCATTCTTGATCCGGGAATCGGCTTCGGGAAGAGCTTTGCGCAGAATTATGAATTGCTGGCGAAACTGCCAACACTGGTGAAACTAGGCTATCCCCTGCTGGTGGGGACATCGCGCAAAGGATTTCTCGGCGCGACCATGGCGCGGGACGGAAAATCTTTGCCGGCCGAAGAACGAATTTGGGGAACAGCGGCAACGGTAGCGGCCAGCATCCTGCAGGGCGCGCATATTGTGCGCGTGCATGATGTCGAAGAGATGGTGCAGGTGGCGCGCGTGACGGATTGCCTGCTGCAGCCGAAATTGCGGCCGAAAAATTCGGTTTGTTAGCCGACGTGGCCTGATTATCGGAAGGCTGGCCGGCCCTTCGAGGCTCAGGATGAACTGGAAGCCGGCGCTGGCGTCACAGGTTAAAGCCTGTGCTACTCTGGCCGGTCTAAAGACCGGCCACTACATTGAGGAACTCACCCATGCGAATCCGAGTCTTTTTCGTTACTTCGTTGCTTCTTTGCTTCTTTTTCTCCACTTCTAATTCATCCGCGCAAATCCCCACGATGAAGCCGGACTCGCTGCGTCCCGGGCAGCCGGAGCCAGGAGCGGCGGCCTGTTCGGTGACGGAGCCCTCTTCTTGCGCGCAGGCGGCTGCGAAAATCACGCCGATTGTGATGGGGGACTCGCCGCTGGAAGAAAATTTGCGGCGGCTGACGGATGGAATTGGCGGGCGGGTGACGGGTTCGCCGGAGATGGCCAAGGCAGTGGAGTGGGGCGTAGCGGGATTTCGCGCGGCGGGAGTGGACGTCCACACCGAGAAATACATGCAGCCTGTGGCCTGGAGCGAAGGCGAGACTCGGCTGGAGGTGCTGGGCGGGGAAAGATTTCCGGTTTCTCTGATTTCGATAGGGCTTTCGCCGGCCACACCCGCGGGAGGGTTGGAGGGCCCGCTGGTGAATATAGGGACCGGCACGGAGGCTGATTTCGCGCAAGCAGGAGGCGCCGTGAAGGGCGCGATTTTGATCGTGCACACGGAGGTCAGCTACACGTGGAACGATCTCTTCAACGAATACCGGAATCCGCCGGCGGTAATCGATCGAGCGCTGAAATCGGGGGCGTTGGCGATCCTGTGGACTGGGGAACGCGAGAGGACATTGCTGTACCGGCACACGAACTCCACCGACGGGAAACTGGAGCGCATTACGCAGGCGGTTGTGGCGCGGGAAGATGGATTGCGCTTGGAGCGAGCGGCGCTGGCAAATCCCGGCAAGGTGCGCGTGCGGCTCAACATGCCGAACAAGATCGGCGGTCCCATCGAGCAGCAAAACGTGGTGGGAGAAATTCGCGGCTATGAAAAGCCCGATGAAATTGTGGTTCTGGGCGCGCATCTGGATTCGTGGGAGCTTGGCACCGGCGCGCTGGATAACGGGTGCAACGCGACGCTGGTGATTGAAGCCGCGCGCGCGATCAAGGCGAGCGGCCTGCTGCCGCGGCGAACCATCCGGTTTATCTTGTTCAGCGGCGAAGAGGAGGGCTTGTACGGTTCGTGGGCGTACGTGAAGGAACATCGCGCGGAAATGGACAAGTATCGTGGCGTGGTGATTTTCGATTCTGGCGTCGGGCGCGTGACCGGATATTCGCTGGGCGGGCGCCACGACATTGAGCCGGCAGTGCGGGAAATTTTGAAGCCATTCGCAGGGTGGGGCGTGGACGACCATTCCTACGACGCAAGCTGGGGCACCGACCATTTTGATTTCTTGCTGGAGGGCGTGCCGAACCTGGTGGCCAATCAGGAGGTCGCGAATTATCTGCAGAACTACCACGCGGCTTCCGATACGTTCGACAAGGTGGACATTCGGGAGCTGAAGCTGAACACGGTGCTGGCGGCGGTGACGGCGTGGGGCATCGCCGACCGCGCGGAACCGATTGGGCCGAGGTATTCGCGAGCGCAAATCGAAACCCTGATGAAGGAAACGGGACTGGACCAGGAGTTGAAAACCCTCGGCATGTGGTCGGACTGGGAGAGCGGGGCGCGGGGCAGAAAACCTTAGGTCGAAGCTCTAGCCGGTCTAAAGACCGGCTACTACATGGCGTTGCACAAATGGGAAATCGGCGCGCGCTTATGGGCGTGGCTAGTGGCGTTCGAGATATACTGAACAGGTGAGTGGAAATCCAGAAAAAAGCGGCGTTTTGGCGGCGGAGCGCGCGCAGGCAGCGTTCAAGATCCTGGCGCTGGATTACGGGCGGACAAAGATCGGGCTGGCCCTGGCGGACAGCGCGGCGCGGATTGCGAAGCCCTACAACACGATGGAGCGCATCAACCGGAACGAGGATATGCGCCGGCTGCGGGAACTGGCGCGGGATCTTGGCGTGCGCCAGATCGTGGTGGGACTCCCCTTGCGGCTGGACGGCACGGGCGGCGAAATGGCCGACGAGGCCACTCGATTTGCGCAGCGCGTGCACAAGCAGACTGGCTTGCCCGTGGAATTGGTGGATGAACGGCTGAGCAGCTGGGAGGCCGAGCGCATCCTGGAAGAAGAGATGGGGCGGCGGATTGTGCACGAAGAGACTCCGCAGGGACGCAGGAAGTCGGCGGGTGCGGCGGATGGGAAATACACCGTAGATGCGGTGGCCGCGATGGTGATCTTGCGCGAATATCTGGCACGCACGGCCCAAACGGAGGGGAGCCGCTAATTTGAAAATTCTCGCCGCCCTCATCCTGCTGGTTTTGCTGGCCGCCGCGGCAGGCGCCGGCTACGTTTGGTATTCCATTGAAAAACCGTACGGCAGGATTCCGTCGGACGGGTTGTATGTGGACATTCCGCACGGCGCATCGCGGCGCGCCGTCGCGCACATCCTGAAAAACGCCGGTGTGATCCGGAATTCGTTTGCGTTTGAGTTTTATGCCCGGCGCCATCCGAAGAGGACGCTGGAGGCGGGCGAATACCGGTTTGATCATCCGCTGGCGGGCAAGGAAGTTTTCTGGAAGCTGGCGAATGGCGAGGTCTACCAGCAGCCGTTCACGGTGCGCGAAGGCGAAACCATTTTTGATATTGCGCGCAACCTGGAGGCCGCGAAGCTGATGACGGCGGATGAGTTCCTGAAAGCGGCGGAAGATCCGAGCGAGATCAAGGATCTCTTCCCAGCGGCAAAAACGCTGGAAGGCTTCCTGTTTCCCGCGACCTATAATCTCCCCAAGCATGCACCCGCCGAGGAGCTGACCGGAATGATGGTGAGGAAGTTCCGGGACGCGCTGACGGACGTTTTGCCGAATGGAAGCGAGTGGAGCGATCCGACACTATCGGTCGGCTCCGTGGTCACGCTCGCGTCGCTGGTGGAACGCGAAACTCCGAAGCCGGACGAGCGGCCGTTGGTGGCGGGCGTCTTCACGAACCGGCTGGCCAAGAACATGCCGCTGCAATGCGATCCGACGGTGATTTACGCGCTTCAGATGGACGACGATTACAAAGGCACGCTCACGCTGAAGGATTTGCGGATCGATTCGCCCTACAACACGTATATGAAGAAGGGCCTGCCGCCGGGACCGATCGGGAATCCGGGGGAAGTGGCGATGCGGGCGGCCTTGCATCCGGCGCAGACCGACTATCTTTATTTCGTGGCCAACACCCAGGGCGGGCATTTTTTCGCGGCAACACTGGCCGAACATAACAAGAATGTCGCCAAATATCACCGCCTGCTGAACGGGGAGCCCGCGGAACCTCCGGTGGTGGAGGCGCATCATACACATGCGGGCGGTCCGACGCGCAAAGGCAAACGATGACCGACGCGCTTAAACACAAGAAGGGCATGATCCTGGACGCGGCGCGCGACTTGGGCGTTCAAAAGTGGACGGTCGCGGAGATCGACCAGCTCCGGCGCAAGCTGCTGGCCGATCACGGCGAAGCGGGAAAAACAGCGAACGATTACATTGCCGACGTGCTGAAGGACGCGGGTTGGAAAATCCAGATGACCGACCGCGAGGAAGCGGAAGAGCGGTTTGAAGAAGAGTTCGAGGACATTCTGCATTTCAAGACGCTGCAGGACGCGGAAGTGAGCCTGACGCGTCTGGACGAACTGTTGCGCCGTTTTCGCATGCATGGCGAACGCGCTGCCGTGGAGCGTGTGCTGGAGATTGCACGGCTCGGCAAACGCCGGGCGGAGATGATTTCGCGCAATCGCAAGGTGGAAGAGCAGAAGCGAAAAGAGAAAAAGGAAATCGCGGAATGGTTCCGCATCTGGCTGGAAGCGCCGGACACTTTTTTTGAGTGGCTGGAGGTGCGCAAGGCCTCACCGGAATTCCACGCAGCCTTCGGGGAAATCGAGGAAGAGTAATCTTGTTGCCGGAAAACAACCTGCCAGATCTGCCGCCGTATTCCCTGGATGTGCAGGCGATGGACCTCGGGTCCGAGATCAAAGCCGTGGGACTGGAATTGATCGGCACGGAGAGCCGCGAACCGGTACGGGGCGAGGAAGCGGCTTCCATCTGGGCGGCGGTGATTCCCGCGTTGGCGGGCGATGAAACGTGGGTGCTGGATTTTTTCAGCCACCTGGATCGCGTGCGCGAATACTGCAAAAGCCATGAACTGGAATTTCGCGAAGCTGCCAATCGCTGTCTGGTAATCCCACAGCTTCCGCTTGAGAAATTGCGGGAGCTGGTGGGGCGATTCGCGGGAGAAACGTTCGGACTCCGCTGCGGCGCCGCGGCGAAAGCGGCGGATGGGGCGGTCGAGAGCGAGCTATCGCATCGCGGGCTGGACGCTTATCAGGACGCTTACACGAGGTACACGTTTTGCGCGATCTGCGAACCCGATGACGGTTGGATGACGCTTTTGAGCCAATCGTTGTGGCCGAGCGAAATCATTCGCAGGGCACGCCCGGCGCTGCAACCATTTGACGTGCATATCGCGCGGCCCCAGTGAGGAAGCGGTTTGACGCTCCCCCGGATGGTTGCTAAATTGCCTAGTTTAAACAGAAGGCACGGAAATCACTGATGAAACGCAGTTGGAAGCGCATGATTCTGGTGACAGTGTCGGCGGCGGCTTGCGGTTGCGGGCACGCGGTCACGAAATCCACGAAGGTGCCCGTGGCGGAGCGGCCCATCGCGCGGGAGGCGAGCGAGCAAGATCTGCTCGACCGGTACAACACGCTGGCGCGCGGCCTGAAGAGCATTGATGCCACGTTGGAGCTGAAGCCAACGGCGGGAACGAAGTACAGCGGCGTAATCGATGAATACCACGAGGTGAAGGCGTTCCTGCTGGCGTCGCGCCCGTACAACATTCGCATGATTGGACAGGTCCCCGTTGTCGGAAAAACTGTGTTCGATATGGTGAGTGACGGACAGACGTTTGAAGTTTCGATCCCGCCGAAGAATAAATTCCTGGTGGGGCAGGTGGCGCTGGAACGGCAGAGCAGCAAGCCGATTGAAAATCTGCGGCCCCAGCACCTGGTGGATGCCGTGCTGTGGCCGGAAGTTCGCAAGGAAGAAGTGGTGCTGATTGAGGAGTACAACGACGAAAACGCGCGGTATTACGTGCTGACGGTATTGCGCGGGGGATACAAGTCAGAAATTTTGCGCAAGATCTGGTTTGACCGCGCGGATCTTCACATGGTGCGACTGCAAGCGTATGGGCCAAAAGGGGTGCTGCTTTCGGATGTGCGTTATGCCAGCTGGCAGGCGGTTTCCCCTGGGAGCGCCGACGAATATCCGATGAGCATCCGTCTCGAACGCCCGCACGACGAATATCGGTTGGAACTGGCCATCAGCAAGATTGCGTTGAATGAATCATTGGAAGCGGACCGCTTCAAGCTGGAAGCGCCGGCAGGCGCCGAGGTGGTGCATGTGGGAGAAAACTCCGAGGAGAAGCGGCCATGATGGGCCAGTTTGTTTTCCGCAATCTGTTTCACCGGCCCATGCGCACGCTGATTGGCGTGATAGCTATCGCGGTGGAAGTTACGCTCGTCATCGTCATAGTGGGGCTTACCTCCGGAATGCTGCAGGAGACGGCGAAGCGCATCGAGGGAATCGGGGCCGACATCATGGTGCAACCGAGTTCTTCTTCAGTTTTCCTGGGATTTTCGGGCGCACCGATGCCGATCAAAATCGGGGACAAGGTTCACGAATTGAAATACGTGCAGTACGTGAGCCCCGCGCTCTTGCAATTCAATACGTCGGGCGGCGTGGAGACGATTTGGGGGATCGATCCCGTGAGTTTCCGGCAAGTGTCGAACGGATTCGTGTTCCTGGAAGGCCACGATATGGAAGGCCCCGACGACATGCTAATTGACGACTGGCAGGCGAAGGCGAAGCACGTAAGACTGGGAGACACGTATCCTCTGCTGAATCACAACTGGAAAGTGGCGGGAATCGTGGAACACGGGAAGGCCGGACGTATCTTTGTGCCAATCACGACGCTGCAGGAGCTCGTCGGTGCGCGGGACAAAGCGACGATTTTTCTGGTGAAGTGCACACGGCCGGAGCATACGCCCGACGTGATTGCAGAAATCAAGGAGTTGCTGCCGACGAATAAGGTGGTACCTGTCAAGGAGTATATGTCGCTGATGACGTCGACCAACATTCCGGCGCTGCAAACGTTTATCAATTCAATGATCGCGCTGGCGGTTTCGATCGGGTTGCTGGTGATCTTCCTTTCGATGTATACGACGGTGCTGGAGCGGACCCGCGACATCGGCGTGCTAAAATCGTTAGGTGCCAGCAAATTCATGATTATCCGGGCGCTTCTGGCGGAGACCACGCTGCTGTGTCTGCTGGGAATTGTCGCCGGGATCGGCCTCAGCTACGTGGTTCGGGCCGGCTTCCTCAGCCTGTTTCCGACTCTTTCCATTTTGATTACGGCGGGTTGGGTGTTGCGCGCGGGGTTGATCGCGATAGTGGGCGCGTTGATCGGCGCAAGCTATCCGGCTTGGCAGGCCAGCCGCAAAGATGCGGTGGAAGCGCTGGCTTACGATTAGTGTTGTTCGTGGCCGATCTGAGGATCGGCCAATAGATACGGTTGTAGCGTCCACCTTAAGGTGGACGCTACGGGGGATTGGAAACTAGGCACAGATGGCAATCACAGTTACAATACGAACGAATTCCACCGGAAACGCGGAGCCCGAGCTCAAAACATTGGAGCCGATACTTAAAGTCGAGAACGTCTGGAAGCTGTATCACGCAGGCAAAGTGGAAGTGCCGGCGCTGCGGGGTGTAAATCTTGATGTCCTGCCGGGTGAGGCCGTGGCGGTGATGGGCCCTTCGGGCTGCGGTAAGTCTTCGTTGCTGTATGTGATCGGGGGGCTGGCGACGGCGTCGCGAGGCAAGGTGCTGGTGGACGGCAACGACCTGGTTGCCATGGGCGATGCGGAGCGAACCAAGCTGCGCCGGCACAAAATCGGCTTCGTTTTCCAGCGCTTCAACCTGCTTCCTGCTTTGACGGCCAAAGGCAATATCGCCATTGCGCAATACATTCACGGCGACGGGTTCGACCCGCACAGGTTTGAAGTCGTCACCAAGATGCTCGGCCTAGAAGGCAGGCTGGAGCACCGTCCGTCGGAAATGTCCGGCGGCGAGCAGCAGCGGGTGGCCATCGCGCGTGCGATCATCAACGAGCCGAAGATCCTGCTGGCGGACGAGCCGACGGGCAACCTGGACACGAAGAATTCCGAAATTGTGCTGGAAATGCTGCGCCGTTTGAACAAGGATCTGGGACAAACCATCGTCATGATCACGCACAACCCGGAGGCCACCACCTATTTCGACCGCGTGGTGCACATGCGCGATGGCGTGATTGTGGACGGAGTGCCGGCAGACTGAGCATGGCGGGAATCGGCCAATTCCTTTACCGGACTTTCTTCTGGTCCTACGAGCGCGGCTCGTGGCAGTACGACATTGCGGTCATTCTGATACTTGTTTTTGTGTTCTCGCCGAAAACCTGGTTCCACGACCAGCCGCAAGTGGGCCTGCCGGTGAATTCGACGCAGGTGGAACTGCTCTCGAAATCGGGTGAGACGGAAATTTACAAGGTGGATTCCCGGGTTCTCGCTCCGCCTACGCGCACACCCGCGCTTCAGAACGACCTCCACAATGTATTGCAAAATGCCGGGGCGGGACTCCAGGACGGCCGCTTCGCGATTGGCAAGATCGAGCCCGTGCGCGACGCCAGCGGCAACGTGATCGCCTACCAGGTGGAAATCAAGCACTAATTGGGAGTGTTTGCCGGGTGGGCCCGGCGCAGGTCCGCGACCCTTCGCTTGTGCTACGATTTAAATGTACAAAGTTTCGAACGGGACAGGGGATGCATTGAGAAAAACCGCCCTTTTTGCGTTGTTTTTGTTGCTCGGTTGGCTGGCGCTTCCTGCTTCCGCGGGCAGCAGCCAGAATTCCGGAAAGCTGACGCTGGATTACGTGCTGACCATGATGGACCGGTCGGCAGAGGACTTTCGCAGCCTGACGGCAGCAATCGACCACGTGAAGTACACGGCTGTGGTGAAGGATACTTCGACGGAATCGGGTGAAATTTATGTGCGCAAGGATTCCAAGCTGCGCATCGATTTTATTTCACCGGATCCGCGCACGATCATCCGGAACGGCGACAATCTTTACATCTACACGCCGAAAATCAACCGGGTTGAGGAGTTCAACATCGGCAAGAACCGTGCGCTGGCCGATCAATACCTGGCTTTGGGCTTCGGTACGCGCACCGAAAGCCTGAAAAAAGCCTACGATGTCAGCCTGGCTGGAGAAGAAGATCTCGACGGGCGCAAGATGGCGTTGGTCGAACTTGTGCCGCATTCCGACGAGGTGCGCAAGCAGATCACAAAAATTGTGATGTGGGTGGACGAGGCTTCCTGGCTGCCGGTGCAGCAGAAATTTGTGGAAGCGGGTTCCGGCGATTACTTCCTGTCGCGATACAAGAATGTAATGAAGAACCTGAAGATCGGCGACGGCAAGTTCAAAGCCGACTGGCCGAAAGGCACGAAGATCGAAAAGCCTCACGAATAGTTTGTAGCTCAGGCCTTTAGGCCTGAGGGTTTTCATTGCAACGGCTCCATCTAGCCGGCGCTTCGAAAACCCTCACCCCTGAAGGGGTGAGCTACAGGTTGCCCAAATCAAGCCCCCGCCGCTTCCCTTTCCAGCAGCTTCTGTTTGCGTTGCAAGCCCCAGCGGTATCCCGCCAATTCTCCGTCCGTTCGAATCACGCGATGGCACGGCACCACGATGGAAGTGGGATTCGTGGCGCAGGCGCGGGCCACGGCGCGCACGGAATTCGGTTTGCCAAGCGCCCGTGCGACCTGCGTGTACGTGCGAGTGGCGCCGAGCGGAATTTTCTGGAGTTCCTGCCACACGCGCCGTTGAAAAGCCGTCGCCTGCACATCCAGCGGCAATTCTTTGCTGGGGGCATGTCCTTCCACGCGGCTGAGAATCTCTTTCAGCCAGGTTTCGTTGGAGGCGGCGGAGCGCTCAATTTCCGCCCGCGGATATTCCTTCTGCAGAGCGCTCACGAGACTTCTTTCATCGTCGCCGAGATAGACCGCGGAGATTCCGCGTTCGGTGCCCGCAACCAGCACCTTGCCCAACGAACTTGCCGCCACTGTGAATCCGATTTTCATTCCCGCTCCTCCCTTCCGGTACGATGCCGGGGTCATTCCCAACTGCGAATTTGTTTTTTCGTAGACGCGGCTGGGCGAACCGTAGCCGCAGGCGTAGAGAGCTTCGGAAATATTCGCTCCCTCGCGCAGCATTTTCTTGAATTTATCCAGCCGCGCGGCGTGAGCGAACTCCAGCGGCGACAGGCCGGTGACGCGGTGAAAGACGCGGCGCAGCTTCGCGGTGGAAGCATGCAATTGCGCGGCGATGGGTCCGAGGCGAATCGAGTCTTCCTCGCTGGCGCCGGCGAGCAATTTCGCGGCCTGCTTCACCAACGAGATCGCTTCCAATTGTTCCTGGGGACGGCAACGGCGGCAAGGCCGGTAGCCCTGCTTTTCCGCTTCCTGCGTGGTGCGGAAGAAGACCGCGTTTTCGCGAAGCGGGCGCCGCGCCGGGCAGGTCGGGCGGCAGTAAATGCGGGTGGAGCGCACGGCGAGGAAAAATTTGCCGTCAGCGCGGGGATCGCGCTTCAGGGCGGCTTGCCAGAATTGCGCCGCGGCCTGCGAGGAGATGCCGCTGGTTTCCGTGATGGAAGACCGTTTGTTCATGCGCCGAGCTTACCGAACCTCATGATAGCAATCTATCCGGTTTCGGGCGTCAAAGTCGGCTCAGGCTTCGCCGGGGCACGGCACGACTTCTTCCGTCGGAACAGTTGGCTTGTGCGGCGCCAGGATCACCAGCAGCACGGCGGCCAGAATGGTGCTGCTGGCGATGAAGGTTCGCAGTGTTAGTGGCTCGCCACCGAGAGACCAGCCGAGAAAAAGGGCGACGACGGGATTGACGAAGGCATAGGTGGCTACACGGGACGCGGTGCTGTGCTTGAGGATATAGATGTAGGCGGAAAAGCCGAGCGCGGAACCGAAGGAAAACAGATAGAGCACCGCAAGCCACGAGCGCAGCGTTACGTGCGCCGGATGAAACTGGTGCAGTTCTCCCGTTGCCGCCGCAACAATCCACAAGCCAGCGCCCCCTGCCAGCGATTGCATGGCTACGCCGAGCAGAGGCGAGTGAGGGACGGGATGATGTCGCGAATAAATGGAGCCGGCGGCCCACGCAAGCGATCCGAGAACGAGAATGATGGCGCCGAGGGGATTGACCCGCTCCGAGCCACCGAGGTGCGAGGGACCGACGAGCAAGGCGATGCCGCCGAATCCGAGCACAAAGCCAATGAGAACACGCCCACCGGGCCGGACACCGCCAGGCCGCAGCCAATCGAGGATCACCATCCATAGGGAAACACTGGCCACCACAAGCGACGCGATCCCCGAGGGAACGCGCGTCTCCGCCCAAGAAAGCGCCCCGTTCCCACATAGAAGCAGGAGGAGGCCGGTGATGATTGTGGTCCGCCATTGCGCGGGTGTGGGCTTTTCTTTGCTCTGATAACGGAAGAGTGGATAGAAAATCAGGCCGATGGCGAGATGGCGAATTCCGGCCATAACGAATGGCGGAATTGTTTCGACGCCCATGCGAATGAAGAAATAGGTAGAGCCCCAGAGGACATAGACCGCGGCAAAGGCGACTAAAACCATGGTGCGCGGAGCGGCGCCGGCGCGAGGAATCGTGAGAGAACCTTCGGAAACGGACGGAGTGGAATGGGAGCTCATTCGCTGGCCTGGTCCATCTCAAGATACCGTGGAATGAGAAGGAAGGCAGCGGCCATATTGGAACAAGACGCTGGGGGAGGCGAAGAGGAAGCAAATATTTGAACCAATTTGGATCACGGTACTAGTCCTAAGTGTTTCGGTTTAGGACACTTCGGCTGTTTTCCACAGATTGACACTCACCCTAAGCGGTGGCATCTTGACAACCCAACTTCCTTGTGGGGTCAGGGTCCGGCACGTCAAGTAATAGCACTAAGGCAGTAGGTCCTTTGTAGAGTCATCTCTCTGAGGGGTGAGATGAGTGCCACTAATCACGCGCTAGCTTGGGAAAATTACAGAGTTCAGAAAGACCTTACGGCCCAGGCGGCCGCCTCGCCTGCTATTCCGCTTCCGGCGCAGTCAGCACCAACCATTTCGCAGGCGCCGGCGCTACGAGTGATGCCGTTGTTGCGTGTCCCGCAGCCTCGCCGCTTCGTGCGAGTGCCCACCCATGTCGTCGGCGTTCATCAGGAGCAGCGGGAGTGCCCCAGGGCGTCCCTGAGGCTGCCTCTGAAACTGCGCAGCGTCAGCGGGGTGCTGGAGGACTATCCCATAACCCTGGTTACCCGTGACATCAGTTCGTCCGGCGTGTTTTTCCTGTGTCCGAAGTCCCTGGCGCCGGAATCCGAAATTGAGCTGGAGATAGTGCTGGTCAGCCGTCCGCTGGGCTACGGAAATGTGGTGGTTTCCTCCAGAGCGCATGTGAAGCGCGTGGAACCGGCAAACATGCCGGGGTGGTTCGGGATCGGCGCCAGCTTTGACGATTTTGCGTTTGACCGGGATGACCAAATTCCGGGTCGCTTCTCCCCTGCTGACTGACAGTTTTTCATCAACCTGAGTCCCTGTCCCGGTTCCTCCCGGCCGTGGTGTTTCTGCTACTCTGTTGGCGATGACTCTCCGGCCCGCGCTTCATGCCGTGCTGTTCGATTGGGACGGCACGCTCCTCGATTCCTACCACGCGGATTCTCAAGCCTACCTCGCGATGTTTGCCGCGATGGGTGTGAACTGGGGGCTGGCGCAGCTGGAGGAGCACTATTCGCCCGACTGGTATGCGGTCTATCGAGCCGCGAAAATTCCCAAGGAGCGTTGGAACGAGGCCGACCGGGTCTGGCGGGCGTATTACGCGAAACATCCTTCCAAGCTGATGGGAGCGACACGCAGGGTGCTGGCGCAGTTGAACAAGAAGCACAAACTTGGGCTGGTAAGCAGCGGAGATCGCGACCGTGTTAGCCGGCAACTGCGTGAGTTTCGCCTGACGCGGGTGTTCCGCAGTCGCGTTTTGGGAGGAGACACGGAGGAGAAGAAGCCGCACCCCGCGCCGTTGTTGAAAGCGCTGAAGGAAATGAGAGCCGACGCGGCACACTGTGTTTATGTGGGCGACACGCCAGAGGATGTGGAAATGGCGCGGGCGGCGGGTGTACGGGCGATAGCGGTGTTGGGGCCGTTTCCAACGGAAAAACGGCTGCGGGCCGTGCGTCCGGAGATTTTGCTGAACGGCTTGGAGGAGTTGCCGAAGTTGTTGCGCGAATTGTACGGCGATGCCTGTAGCTCGCCCCTTCAGGGGTGAGGCCTTTCCTAACCCGGGCAAGGATGTAGATGGGGCCACGGAAACCCTCAGGCCTGAAGGCCCGAGCTACAGGACAGGGCCGAGCCGCGACTTGCTTTATATAATTTACAGGTATATACACTAATCGTTATGTCCAGGCTGCGTCGCATTGCGGAATACGACCGCTTCTTTTTCATCACTACCAATCTATCAAGAAGCGTACCTCTTCTTCGCCCAGCAGAAATGGACATGCTGCTTGAGATCCTTCAAACACTCAGGCACGCCATGGATATTCTGTTGCTTGGGTATGTGATCATGCCGGACCACTGCCACTTGCTATTTAAGGCACGCCGACTGCCCGTTTCGCACGTCATGCATCAATGGAAATTCAAGAGCGGCTATGCGGTTCACCGTTATCGCAGCCACTCGGGGGTATTCTGGCAGCCTCGTTATTTTGATTTCATTTGCAGGCGTGTTCGGGACATCTCGGACAAGCTGTACTACATTCACCAAAATCCCGTCACTGAAAAGCTAGTGTCCCATCCCGAAGACTGGAAATGGTCCAGCGCCGCTTTCTACCTAAAACTGGGCCAGTCACCGATCAAGCCTGATCTAGTTGATTTTTCCGGGGACCCCGACGAGTTACTTTGGCCAGCCCCGAACTGCCTGTAGCTCACCCCTTCAGGGGTGAGGCCTTTCCTAACCCGGGCAACCCAGTCTGATTCGAGCAATATCCCTCCCTCCCGTGGCAGGCGTGCGTGTGGCCACGGAAACCCTCAGGCCTGAAGGCCTGAGCTACAGGGCGAAGCTTCAAGGTTTAGTGGCAGGCGGCGGAGTGGCTGCGGGCTGCGCGACTTCGACGGGCGGGTAGGGCTTGAAGTCCGACCATTTGATGGTGACGCGGACGGGAACTTCGTGGTCCTTTAATTTGTAAACGTCATCGGCGCGCGAATAATTGGGGAACCAGTATTTGCCATCCACGTTTTCCCGATACGTCTCGAACATGTTGAACGGCAAACTGCCCGTGTGCATCGGGCCCAGGTCGGTAACCCACTTGCCGTA
>DATMMG010000056.1:0-7229 GCA_035569815.1 Candidatus Methylomirabilota bacterium | reverse complement strand
TCCCGCAAAAACGGATCCGTCGAACTCTCAAATTCCGCCCAGGATCCAAAGACCTGCGCCCGCCCGTCCTGCAGAAAAACAATATTGTCGGCCAACCGCTTCGCCAGGTGCGTATCGTGCGTCACCACGATCGATGTCTTGTGAAACGCTTCCTTCAACCGCAGGATCAAATCCCCCATGTGCCCGGCCATGATCGGATCCACCATCGTCGTCGGCTCGTCGTAAAGTATCGCCTCAGGATTTTGCGCCAGCGCCCGCGCGATCGCCACCGCCCGCTTCGTTCCAGTGGAAAGTTCGCTCGGGATTTTCTCCAGCACTTCCTCCACTTCCAGCATGCGCGCAAGTTTCAGAACGTAGGCGTCCACGTCCTCGGCGGTCAGGCCCGGCTGGTCTTCCAGCGGAAACGCGATATTGTCCGCAACCGTCAGCGAATCGAATAGCGCCCCTGATTGAAACACCATCGTGATCTTCTGGCGAATCTCTTCGAACTGCCGCTCCGTGAACTGGGTCACGTCCTGCCCGCCAATCAGGATGTTTCCAGAGTCAGCTTTCAGGAACCCCATGATGTGCTTCAGCGAAACCGATTTCCCCACGCCGCTGCGCCCCATGATCACGCACGTGTCGCCGCGCTTCACCTTGAAACTGACGTTTTGTAGCACCACGTGTTCATCGAACGCCTTATTCACGCCACGAAATTCAAAATAATATTCCGCCGCGCTGCCTCTGCCCTTATCCGTCAATCCGCTATCTTTAAGGTCTTCGCTCATCGATTGGTAGTGGAACTCATCCTTGTAGGAGCCAAGTTCACTCGGCCCGCCGACCTGCCCGCCCAACCCGCTCCTCAATCACCCGCCGCGCCTGTTCGTAATCCGCCGCCGTATTCATATTCCAGAAAAGCCGCCCATCGGTATCAAATCGTTTCCAGTCCGCCTCGTCAAGCACTTCCATGGAAGCATGTTTCATGGCTTCCGATACTTTGCGGCCGCCCCCATCGAAGGCAGCCTGAATGGCCGCCATAGCCCCCGAGCACCAGCAGGCGCAGAGAGGTTCAAGTCGGCCTCCGACCTCTGGCACGATTATCTTAGCTTCACTCGCGACGGCGCGGTCTGTAAGAAAACGCAGAAATTCCCTCGTCAGGAACGGCATGTCACAACTCAAGATCAAGGCAAATGGACACGAATCGTCGTCCGCGTTCTTAGTTTTCTCCGCCGAGTCTATCTCGCTGACATGATGCAGTGCTGTGAGGATTCCTCCAAGCGGGCCTTCTCCGGGCCAGCGATCGGCAATCACCGGCCACGGTGCGTCAGCGTACTTTCCTGCGGCAGCAACAATCGTGACGTCACGGCACACGCTCGCCAGCAACTCGCCAGTGCGCTGCAGCATGGTCTTGTCGCCCAACCGCGCCAGCGCCTTGTCCGTGCCAAAGCGCGTGCTGCCCCCGCCGGCCTGCACGTAACCGTGGACGATCATTCTTCCTCCTCCGGAATTTCCTGCCCCGGCCGCCGGATGCCGAGTTCCCTCAGTCTCTCTTGCAAACTCTGCCGGTGCAGGCCGATCGTCGCCGCCGTCCGCGAAATATTCCAACGATGCACCCCAAGCTGCCGCAACAGGTACGCAACTTCAAACTTGCGCTTGGCCTCTCGAAAATCCTTTTCCTTTAACCCCAAGTCTTCGCCATCCGCTTCGCTCTTCTGCACAACAGGCGTACCGTGCAAGACCTCTTCCGGTAAGTCGCTCGCTCCAATCTCCTCCCCGCGCGAAAGCACCAGGCTCCGCTCGATCGCATTTTTCAACTCCCGTACGTTCCCCGGCCAATCGTATTTCTCCAACGCCTTCACCGCCTCCTTCGTCAACAGCGCCGTGCGCCCCAGCCGCGCCCCGTGCAGCCGCACAAACGCTTCCGCCAGAATAGCGATGTCTTCCTTATGCGCGCGCAGTGGCGGCAACTCGATCGTCACCACCCGCAACCTGTAAAAAAGATCCTCGCGGAATTTCCCGTCGCGAATCGCCAGCGGCAGATTTCGGTGCGTCGCGCTGATCACCCGCACGTCAACCGGAATCGATTGCGTCCCTCCAAGCCGCTCCACGGTGCGATTTTCCAGCGCCCGCAAAACCTTCGACTGCGTCACCGGATTCATGTCCCCAATCTCATCCAGAAACAGCGTCCCGCCATGCGCCTGTTCGAACCGCCCCTTCTTCTGTTGCGCCGCGCCCGTAAACGCCCCGCGTTCATACCCAAAAAGCTCCGATTCGATCAGCGTCTCCGGCAGCGCCGCGCAATTCACCGCCACCCACGCCTTCCCGTTCCTCTGCGATCGCGCGTGAATCTCCTGCGCCAGCAAATCTTTCCCCGTCCCGCTCTCCCCGAGTACCAGCACCGTGGAATCCGTCGGTGCCACCCTGTCGGCGAGTTCAAACGCTTTCCGCAGAGCCGCCGATCGCCCGATCATCTGTCCGAAATGTCCCTCGGTAGCCACGCGCCGCCGCAGGTTTTCGTTCTCCTGTTCAAGCCCGACAAGTTTCAGCAAATTCGCAACGCGCTGCCGCAACTCCTCCAGCTCAAACCCTTTCACCAGGTAATCCGCAGCCCCAAGCTGCATGGCCTCCACCGCCGTCTTCGCCCCGTCCAGCGCCGAAACCATCAGCACCGGCAACTCATAGCCCTCCTGCCGCAGCCATTTCAAAAAAGAAAGTCCGTCTTCGCCGGGCAGCACCACGTCCAGCAACAGCAGATCCGGCTTCTCACTTGCCAACGACGAACGTCCCGCGGCCGCCGAGTCCGCCTCCACCACGCGATACCGGCTTTCCAGCGCCCGCCGCAATGCATACCGCGACGCCGGCTCGTCATCTACAATCAATACAGTTTTCATCCACCCTGCTCCTTCGCGTGTAGGGCCCGCCTTCTGAGGCGCGTCTTCTGCGCCCCGGATCTCGTTGCGAGGCGGGCCGCTCTTAAGGTCACTTAACCGCGCCCCTGTAACGGAAAATTCAACCGAATCTCCGTCCCGCGCCCCTCACTCAACGGACTTTTAATCTCCATCGTGCCCCCCGCTTCCTGTAGCCGGCGGTCAACAATCGCCAGCCCCAACCCTGTTCCGCGCGCCTTCGTCGTGAAAAATGGTTGCAAAATTTTTCCCATGTCGCCGGCGGAAATCCCCGGCCCATCGTCTTCCACTGAGACGCTGCAGATCTTTTCGGTGTAGTGCAGCACAACGCGCACGTGTCCTCCGTCCCCCACCGCCTCGATCGCATTCAGCACCACGTTCGAAAGAATATCGTTCGCCGCTTCCTCGCCAATCGCGGCCCTTGCCACCCCGTTGGTGTTCGAAAGTTGCACAGACACGCGCCTCTCGTCCGCAGCATGCCGCAGAACATTCGCCACCGTCTCCGTCACCTGCCCCAGGTTGCAGCTTTGCGCGCCCGCACCCGCGCGAAGCCCGGGCCGGCTGAACTGCAACAGTTGATTCAATCGCGCCGATAGCCGGTTGATCTCCTCCAGCACCATCTGCGTTTCCTGCCGCAGCGATCCCGGCAGTTCCGGGCTTTCCAACTGCACCTGCAAGATCGTCTTGATCGACCCCAGCGGATTCTTCAGGTTGTGCGAAATGCTCGCCGCCATCTGCCCCACCAGCGCCAGGCGCTCGCGTTCCGCCAGTTCCCTTTCCAACTGCAGCTTCTCCTCAATCAACCGGCAAAGATCAAACGCCCCCGGCAACTGCTCGCACAAGAATTCCAAAGCCGCAAACGTCTCCCCCGAAATCATCGCCCCAAAGCCGCGCACGCGAAGCCGCCCAACGAAGTGCCCATGTTTCCCCATCACAAACACTTCCTCGCCACTGCTTTTGCCAACCATGGCATAGCCCGCTGTCGTGTCTGGACTGGCCAATTCCAGCCTCACCTCCGCCAATTGCAGTTGTTCGCCAATCCACCCTTCCGTATAGGTACGAAGCTTTTCCAGGTCGCCCAGCCGCGCCACATCGTTGATCGGGCCCATCAACTTCTGAGCACGGTCCACCTCCGTCTGCGCCGTCTGCCGCAACAATCTCCTCATCAACCTCTGTAGCGGTTCAAAGAAGATCACGGGCAGAAACAACAACAGGGCAGCGGATGCTTCCGGCGGCAGGTAAGAATCAAGCCACAAGCTGGCCCGGCGCACAAAGCTCAGGTACAACAGCCCCAGAAACACGGTCAATACCGCATAGATCAGATTCCGTTGCCTCCCGATCTGCAAGAAGTTGAACCGCTGTACCCCTCGAAACAACTGCGCCAGTGGCACCAGCGCCAGCACCAAAACGCCCACCGAGAACCATGATTCGTTTCTCCGGTGAAAGCTCTCCGTCCATAAAAACATCCCCAGCAGAAAGAGAGCCAGTGCCACAAAATCAATTCCGAGTCCTCGGTGGAATTTCTTCTGTGCTTCGTCAGGCGCTGTCTTCGCGAATCGCATTTGCCAAAACGCGCCGGTCAGAATTGCGGCAATTAGCCACGCCTGGAAAGCAACCCCAAGCTGCCGCGACGACGCTTCAAATGGAAACCCATCTCTTACCTTTAATGCGGCCAACAATCCGGGAGAGAGGAGCACAACGGGCAGCCATGCAATCAGCAGCCATCGAACCTTCGCGCGCCGTGAACCAATCGGTTCCCGGACGCTCGCGTACTCGGCGTGCAGATGAATTACCAGCGGCGGCGTAAACCACAAACCCAGGCACAGAAATATCCAGGCAAACCTCAACAATGCCCCCGGTGGCGTCCCATAGTAGAGAGTGGCGTTTAACGCCAGCAGGCTGCTGCCGAACAAGCAAGTCAGCGCAAGGCAGAGAAAGAAAAACACCCGCTCAAAATTCCGCTGCCGGCGATGGCCCAGGATCACCACCATCCAGAAAAACGGCAGCAACGTTCCCGCCGTCAGCGCCACCAACCGAAAATACAAAAGCCAGTCCATCGAGCTCCTCGCCGGAGTGTATAGCTGACCCCGAAGCAGGGCAATGCCCAAGTGCAAGGAAAATCTGGCAGCTTCATATTACTGTAAACAGATAACTTAACCAGGACTAGGGTCTCTCAAATCCATAGAGCAACCGCTTGCGATGCTGGGATTTTGCTTGACTTGATAGGATTTATTGCTATATTAGCAGTCGGTGCCGAGGAGTGCTAACCGCCTTTTCCTGCTCTCCTCAACCATCGTTTCTCAGTTCTACCGCTAGATCACCTATGGAGGTTTTTCAAAGATGGCAGTCAATCTGACACCGCTGCACGACCGTGTGATCGTGAAGCGCATTGAAGAGAAGGAAACCGTCAAGGGCGGTATCATCATCCCCGACTCCGCGAAAGAAAAGCCGCAAGAGGGCGAAGTGATCGCCGTCGGTGCCGGCAAGCGCGAGAAGGGCGAACGTATCCCCCTCGACGTCAACGTTGGCGACCGGGTGCTGTTCGGCAAGTACAGCGGCAGCGAAATAAAAATCGAAGGCGAAGAGTTGCTGATCCTTCGCGAGGAAGAAATTCTCGCCAAGCTCGGCGGCGCCGCCAAAGCAGCAAAGAAGTAAATCGGCGAACAGAGAACAGATAGCAGAAAACAGGAACCGACAACGTAGTCCGCGCTTCCTGATCGCTGTTATCTGATTACTGATCGCTTTTAGCTATTCCAAGCAGTAAACCAGATTCTCGAATCGAATCTCGTCAAGCACCAAATTCAGGAGGAACCAAGAAATGGCGAAGCAGATTGTTACCGGAGAGGCGTCCCGCCAGGCAATTCTACGTGGCGTGAATGCCCTCGCGGACGCGGTTAAGATCACCCTCGGCCCCAAGGGCCGCAATGCGGTGATCGAAAAGAAGTTCGGCGCGCCCATCATCACCAAGGACGGCGTGACCGTTGCCAAGGAAATCGAACTCCGCGACCCCCTCGAGAACATGGGCGCGCAGATGGTTCGCGAAGTCGCCAGCAAGACCAGCGACGTCGCGGGTGACGGCACCACCACCGCCACCGTTCTGGCCCAGGCCATCTTCCGCGAAGGCGTGAAGACGGTTGCCGCCGGCGCCAGCCCCACCGCCCTCAAGCGCGGCATCGACAAGGCTGTCGAAGTCGCCATCGAGGAAATCAAGAAGCTCCACAGGGACGTCAAGGGCGACATGATCGCCCAGGTTGGCACCATTTCCGCCAACAACGACAAGCAGATCGGTGGCATCATCGCCGAAGCAATGAAGAAGGTCGGCAAGGACGGCGTCATCACCGTGGAAGAGTCCCGCACCATGGACACCACCCTCGAAGTCGTCGAAGGCATGCAGTTCGACCGCGGCTACCTCTCCCCCTACTTCATCACCGATCCCGAGCGCATGGAATGCATCCTCGAAAACGCGCTGATCCTCATCCATGAGAAGAAGATCAGCTCGATGAAGGACCTGCTTCCCCTGCTCGAGCAAATCGCCAAGCTCAGCAAGCCCCTGCTGATCATCGCCGAGGACATCGAAGGCGAAGCCCTCGCCACCCTCGTCGTGAACAAGCTGCGCGGCACCCTGCAGTGCGCCGCCGTCAAGGCCCCCGGCTTTGGCGACCGCCGCAAGGCTATGCTGGAAGATATCGCAACTCTGACCGGTGGCAAGGCCATCACCGAAGATCTCGGCATCAAGATCGAGAACGTTAAGATCGAAGATCTCGGCAGGGCCAAGAAGGTCACCATCGACAAGGACAACACCACCATCGTGGAAGGTGCGGGCAAGGCCGGCGACATCGAAGGCCGCGTCAAGCAGATCCGCCAGCAGGTGGAAATGACCACCAGCGACTACGACCGCGAGAAGCTTCAGGAACGCCTGGCCAAGCTCGTCGGCGGCGTTGCCGTCATCAAGGTGGGCGCTGCGACCGAAACCGAGCTCAAGGAAAAGAAGGCTCGTGTCGAGGACGCCATGCACGCAACTCGCGCGGCTGTCGAGGAAGGCATCGTTCCCGGCGGCGGTGCGGCTCTGTTGCGCTGCCTCCCAGCCATTGAAAAATTGAAGCTGCACGACGACGAAGCGGTCGGAGTAGGCATCGTGAAGCGGGCGCTCGAAGAGCCCTGCCGTCAGATCGCCCTCAACGCCGGCTTCGAAGGCGCCGTGGTCATCGGCAAAATCCGCGAATCCAAGGACGATAACTTTGGCTTCAACGCGGACACCGGTGAGTACGTAGACCTCGTCAAGGCTGGCGTCATCGACCCGGCCAAGGTCACTCGTCTCGCTCTGCAGAACGCCGCTTCCATCGC
>DATMMG010000055.1:0-6262 GCA_035569815.1 Candidatus Methylomirabilota bacterium | reverse complement strand
TATCCCGTCCTCTACCTGCTGCACGGGTACAGCGACGACGCCAGCGCGTGGACGGCGGTGGGCCGCGCCAACGTGATTCTGGACAATCTGATTGCGCGCGGCAAAGCCAAGCCGATGCTCATTGTGATGCCGCTAGGTTATGGCGCGCCGGAAATTCTTTTACCTGGCTCGGGAGGCCCCCGCGATCCGGGCATTGGTCAACGAAACTTCGATCGCTTTCGCGAGGCTCTGCTTACAGAAGTAATCCCCCGCGTGGAGGCCGAGTATCTCGTCAGGAAAGATCGCGACTCTCGCGCCATCGCCGGCCTTTCGATGGGCGGCGCGGAATCGCTGGTGACGGGGCTGAATACCCTGAACGAGTTTGCCTGGATCGGAGCGTTTAGTTCCGGCGGGATCACGCAGGATTTCGCCAAGGAATTTCCCGGGCTGGATGCCAGTGCCAATGAGCAATTGCGGTTGCTGTGGATTGCCTGCGGAATCGACGACCACTTGATCGAAATCAACCGAGCCCTGCGCGCATGGCTCGCTTCCAAAAATATTCGCCACGTGGACATCGAAACTCCCGGGGCGCACACCTGGTTGGTCTGGCGGCGCAACCTGGCGGAGTTCACTCCGCTCCTGTTTCGATAAAACTACTGGACCGCTTCCGCAAGACGATCAATCGTCAACTATTTTGTGAGGACTTGAGCGCCGCGCCAGCTGCGCATTTCGTGCTGCCCCATTTTGGGGCAATGCCTCGTCGGACAAGTTCTACGACCAGGGACAGGTCTCATCTGACCCCGATGGACCATCGCAACCTGTCCTAATTCTGGCCTGCGCGCCAGTAGTAATGGAACTGCTATGCATCTACTCTCGCTTTGGAAGTAAGCACGACGAGCTGCGAAACGCTACGCCCACCCTCTCCGTTCCGGCCGCGCTCCTAACTTAAAAGCGAAGGGTTGCCCTCAAATGGCTAAGACAAAATTGGTGTGTCTATTTATTGGATTATTCTTAATCGGCTCGATTTTATTTCCAGTTCCCGCCCTTGCCGGAGTGGGAGTTGCGCCTTCAACGTTGAGTTTCGGCTCGGTCACGGTCAACACAACCAGCGGAGCGGTGAATGTGGTAGTGACGAACAATGGCGGGCAAAGTATCACGATTGAAAAGGTTTCGAGCAACCTTCCACAGTTTATTATCACCAGTTCAGGATCGCCGATATCAATCGCCCCTCATGCCAGCACGACCTTTGAGGTGACATTCCGGCCAAGCGCGGCCGTCAACTACAGCGGGAGCATCGTGGTCAGCACGAACAAACCATGGATGAGCCCAGCGAACATCCATGTTTCCGGGACTGGAATCAATCCCGTGGTTCCGCCAACGCAGTCTTACTTGCTCTCGTCGAGCACGAGCAACCTGAGTTTCGGAAATACCTTGGTCGGAAGCTCCGCTTCGTCTCCCGTAACATTGACCAACACCGGCACCGGCAGCGTCACTATTTCACAGGTGAACATCACCGGCGCGGGATTCACTGTAACCGGCTTCTCGGCCGGAGCAACTCTTGCCGCGGGCCAGAGCCTTCCGCTCAACGTGATTTTTGCACCTTCAGTGGCGGGCAGCGCGGCAGGCAGTATCAGTGTTGTGAGCACGGCGACCAACTCTCCCGCCACGATTTCCCTCGGCGGCGCCGGTGTGCAGCCGCAGATCTCGGTCACCCCGTCGAGCGTCAGCTTTGGCAATGTCAGTGTGTCGGCCACCGCCACCCAGACAGTTACCATCCGGAATCCCGGCACGGCAGCGCTTAACGTAACTCAAGCTTCTCTCGTTGGCACAGGCTTTAACTCCACCGGATTAACGTTGCCGCTGTCCATTCCTCCGGGTGGATCGACCTCGTTCGCAGTCGGCTTTGCGCCGAGTTCGGCCGCCGCTTTTTCGGGCAGCATCACGCTCATCAGCAACGCGCCGAATTCCTCGCTAGCTATTCCGCTCGCTGGCACGGGCATCGTCAACACGCTCCAGCTTTCCGTTTCTCCCGCGTCGTTGAGTTTTGGCAACCTGGCTACTGGATCCACCGCCGCGCAGAACGTCACAATTTCCAACACAGGGAATTCCAGCGTTTCGATTTCGCAGATTAGCGCAACCGGAACAGGCTTCAGCTCCAGCGGAATCACGCTGCCACTGAGCCTCGCAGCCGGCCAATCCGCATCATTCAGCGTCAGCTTCGCCCCGACTTCAGCCGGCTCCCTTTCGGGCAGCGTGACTGTCGTCAGCACTGCCACCAATTCTCCCGCCACGATTGCCCTCAGCGGCACCGGCATCCAGCCGCAGATCTCGGTCACCCCGTCGAGCCTCAGCTTTGGCAATATCAGTGTGGCCGCCACCGGAACCCAGACAATTACCATCCGGAATCCCGGTACAGCAACCCTCACCGTCACTCAGGCCTCCCTCGCCGGAACCGGTTTCACCTCCTCCGGGTTGACGCTGCCGCTCTCTGTTCCTCCGGGCGGTTCTTCCGCTTTCAGCGTCGGATTTACTCCCGCCTCTGCCGCCAATTATTCCGGCAGCCTGACGCTCATCAGCAATACTCCGAATTCCCCATTGGTGGTTCCACTGGCGGGCACCGGAATCTCGACAAGCCTCCAGCTCTCCGCGTCTCCGGCGTCATTGAGTTTTGGCAGCCTGGCGACGGGAACCAGCGCGGTACAGACCGTTACGCTTTCGAATACGGGAACCTCCAGCGTTTCCATCTCGCAGATCACTGAGAGTGGAGCTGGGTTTAACAACGCCGCACTCGGGTTGCCTTTGACTCTGGCCGCGGGCCAGTCAACTGCCTTCCTCGTCGCGTTCTCGCCCACTACAGCTGGCAGCCTTTCGGGCAGTATCACCGTGGTGAGCAACGCGGCCAATTCACCGCTGACCATCGCGCTCTCCGGCACGGGCGTGCAGCCCCAGATTTCGGTCATTCCTTCAAGCGTCACCTTTGGCAACGTCAGCGTTGGCGTGAACAACACGCAGACCATCACCATCCGTAATCCCAGCGCGGCCGCCGTCAGCGTCACGCAGGCTTCCCTCTCGGGAACCGGTTTCACTACTTCCGGGCTAGTCTTGCCGCTCTCCATTGCCGCGGGAGGCTCTTCCTCGTTCACCGTCGGTTTCACGCCCGCCTCCGCCACAAATTATTCCGGCAGCGTGACGCTTATCAGCAATGCTCCGAATTCCCCGTTGGTGGTTCCACTGGCGGGCACCGGCATCTCGACAAACCTCCAGCTCTCCGCGTCTCCGGCGTCACTGAGTTTTGGCAGCCTGGCGACGGGAACCAGCGCGACGCAGAGCATTACGATCTCGAACACGGGAAACTCCAGCGTTTCCATCTCGCAGATCACTGAGAGCGGAGCTGGGTTCAGCAACGCCGGAGTCGGGCTGCCTTTGACCCTGGCCGCGGGCCAGTCAACTTCCTTCCTCGTCGTGTTCTCGCCCACTACAACGGGCAGCCTTGCGGGCAGCATCACCGTGGTGAGCAACGCGGCCAACTCACCGCTGACGATCGCGCTCTCCGGCACGGGCACTTCCTCCGTGAGCTACACCGTGTCTTTGAACTGGACACCCAGCTCATCCACCTATTCCGGTTTCAATGTTTATCGCGGCACGACTTCCGGCGGGCCGTACAACAAGGTCGACGCGTCCATGATCTCCACTCCGTCGTACACGGATGCGGCGGTTACTCAAGGACAGACCTACTACTACGTTGCCACCGAACTGGATTCCACTGGGATGGAGAGCGGCTATTCCAGCGAGGTGACCGCCACGATTCCCTGAGTCCGACAGCCAACTGGCGCGAATGGGCCGGCGCAGACTATGAAGTGCGTCGGCTTACAGTGTGTGAGGATGATGCGGCTGGGGTAAACTGGACCAGCCATGAGCGTCATCGATGAAGTTCTCGCAGCAAATGAAATTTACGCGCGCACGCACGAACTGCGCAAACTAACTCCGCGTCCCGAACGCAAGCTCGCCATCCTGACCTGCATGGACACGCGGCTTTCGATCCGTACCCTGGGACTCAAGACGGGCGACGCGCACATCATCCGGAATGCCGGCGGGATCGTTACGGAAGACACGTTGCGTTCGCTGGTCGTCTCGCACTATCTGCTGGGCACCGAGGAGTTCATGGTGATCAACCACACCGATTGCGGGCTGATGCTCACCAGCGAGCAGGATCTGCGCACCCGAATTCAAAATCGCGCCGGCACCGCTGCAGTCTCGCCCGCATTCTTCTACGCGTTCCAGAACATAGAAGAAAATGTCCGCCACCAGTTGCAGAAGTTGCGCACACATCCGTGGATTCCGGAGAAGGTCGCGGTCCGCGGGTTCGTCTACGATGTTTCCAGCGGATTGTTGCGCGAAATAAAGCACTCCTGACCGCGGAACCTCACGCGCAAGCTGGCTACCTGGCCCGTAATTATGAAGTGACCAGGACCAGTGCGAAGCCATCGTAACTCTTGGTGCTTACTGTTTGGAGCGCCGTGCCGCTCACGCGCTTTTCCTTGCCGACCATTTCCAGGAATCGCCGTATTCCTCGAATGTCGGCGTCCTTGCTCTTCGCGTCGAGCACGGCGCCTTCGCGCACCACGTTGTCCGCGATGATCACGCTGCCCTTCCGCGCGAGTTTTAGCGACCACTCGAAATATTCCGGCATGTTGGATTTGTTGGCGTCGATGAAGAACATGTCGAATGGATCGCGTATTTCCGCGGCAACTTGCGGCAGCGTGTCCAGCGCTTTACCGATCCGCAATTCCACTTTGTTCTCCACGCCGGCGCGTGCAAGATTCTTTCGCGCCACCTCCGCGTGTTTCGGGTCCGCCTCCAGCGTGATAAGCCGTCCCCCCTCCGGCAGCGCTCTCGCCATCCAGATGGTGCTGTAGCCGCCGAGCGTGCCGATCTCCAGGATATTGCGCGCGCCCATAATGCGGGCCAGCATGTGCAACAATTTTCCCTGCACCGACGAAACCTGGATCGCAGGCAGCCTCGCGGCCGCCGCGGCTTCCAGAGCCTGCTCCAGCGTGGAATCTTGCGGTATCAGCATCTTGTCCAAATACTTGTCGACAGATTCCCAGATTTTCTTGGTCATAAAACCTCACAGGTTCGAATCGGCAAAAAGGATTCAGAATCGCCAGCCGTATCCTACGATAAATTGAATGGAGTGTTGCAGCTTTCCCCCGCCCACCGGGATCGGGGTTCCACCGAAATTGACGTCTCGCGTGCTGAAATAAATGTGAGTGTCGCCGGCTTCCAGGCGCAGCGTGCCGTGCTCCCCCGGATAAAATTCCACGATCCCGCCCAGATCCAGCACCAGATTTGTGGAGCGGCCGAAACTTTCCTGTCCGGTTGCTGAAATCCCGTTCAGTGCCTGCGAGTAGCTGTTGAAGCCGGGCCTCACCTTGCCGAAAATACCGAAATGATTGCGCCGTATTCCGCCCTTCAGCCCGAAGAGTCCCTGAAGGATTTCCCCCCCGTCATGCGGTCCGAAAGAATTTGTGCCGCGCGGAAAATAGAGCACGTCGCTGTCGAAATAAAATATGTGATAGAAGCGGTAGGAAGCATACCCGCCGAAACCGGGTTCCGTCCGCACGCCGTCCGCGGGCCCCTCGCGCGCGATGAACATCGTTGAAAACAGCGGACCGAATTCCCACTTCCCGGGTACGTCTGTCTCCTTTTCGTTTTCGATCAATGTTCCCGGGCGATAAGCCACACCGAAACTGAACCGCGTGGTGTCGTCGATTTTCCCAACGCTGAGAGCGCTGCCGCCAGGAATCGCCACCTTCGTGTTGGGCACGCGGTACGGGTCGCCCTCAATGTCCGCACGCAAAACCCATCGCGGGTTCAGGTAATATTCAAGCCCGCCGCCCAGATTCAGGGCGAAATGCGTTTCGGGCCGCTCTGCAAAGCCGGTCGCCGAATTCGAATTGAAATACAGAACATCCGTAAAGTGAAATAGCCCCGGACGGATTAAACCGAAAACAGAAAGGCGGCGCGTCTGGATAACTTTGGCGCGCACTCCAAAGACAGCCTGGATGGTTTGGCCGCCCTGGATGGCGAGCATTGGAAGCGAGTGTTCCGGGAAAAAATCGAGCTGGCTTTCCAATGCAAGCCTGCGGTTCAAGTTCCAATCGAAGCGCCCGCCGAAACCGGAGTAGTCGGTTGCGCCGAGGTCTTGGTTCGTCAGCCGGACGGTCGAATATTGCGCGCCAAATTCGACGCGGGTGTAGTTGTCTTGCGCAAAAAGCGGAAA
>DATMMG010000054.1:0-16358 GCA_035569815.1 Candidatus Methylomirabilota bacterium | reverse complement strand
CCGGATCAATTTCACGTCGTGCGTGCCGAACGCCGCGCGAACGCAGTTCCCGGCAGCCTGCGCGGCCATCATTGTGGTTGCCAATAAGAAATAATTCTCATCCACGTCCTGTTTTTTCGGATAGGCAATCTCCGGCGGCTCTTTGTATGCGCCCTTCACCAGCCGGATCGACGGCTGCATGGGCAGCAATCCCTCAACGTCCTTCCGCGTGCGGTACAAATAGGCTTGCAGGCAAATTCCCACGTTTGGATATTTCTGCAGGGCGCGTTTGTAAAGATCCAGGGTGGCCGCTACATAGAAGCTTGCTTCCATGTCCACCCAGACGATGGCGTCCTTTTTTTCCGCAGCAAGAATCCTCTCCAGGTTTTCAAAGCAGAAATCGGGAGAGAGATCCAGGCCCAACTGCGTCAGCTTCACGGATATTTCCGTGCCCAGGCCGGATTCATGGACGCGCCGCAGCACATCGAGGTAATGCTCCGTTACCGCAAGGGCTTCTGCGCGATCCGTGACGTTCTCGCCCAGATTTGTGAAGACGCTGCCGATTTTCTTCTCCTCAAGGCCGCGTGCCGCCGCCATCGCCGCGTCCAGGCTTTCTCCGGGCATAAAACGAGACACGCTTCGGCGCACGAACGGGTAATTCACCGCGTTCTCCCGCAGCCATCTGTTTTGGGAAGCGGCAAGCAGTATCGACCGCATCAGTGCCATTTGATTGGGCCTCTCCTCGACCGGGCAAAATCGCAACCGCCGCTCGCGGCCCTATTCTAATGCAGTTGTCTCCGGATGATAGCTCGCAATGTTGTCAGCGATGGGTCGTTGCGGGGATGGGGGTGGGAGTCCCGGGTCATGCCTTGGGCAGCTATGAGCTGCGAAAAGATATGGCTGGTTGGCCACGATTTGGCATCGAAGGGGCACGCACGGAGTGGTCCGCAACACTATAAAACACGCAGGCGCGGGAAAAGTCGCGGTCACGTTCGGTGCTGGCCGTTCAAGCGGATCTCAGACCTTTAGCAGCACATTTTTTGTCTATTCGTGATATATGTTTTCACGATTCGCTGCATCTAACTGGGAAGCAACACAAGAGGAGATTTATTTATGAAACAACCCAGACTAACTACCTTTCTTGGTGCGGTGGTTACCGCAGCTTTACTGGTTACCCCGTTAGTAAACGCTCAATCCCAATCGGCCGCAGGGAACGCCACGTTCACCGTCACCGCTGTGGGAAAGAAAGACGCGGATGTTTCGAATATCCCGAAGGACGATGTTCAGCTCTTTCAGGGCAAGGATCGCAAGCAGATTGGCGATTGGAAGAAAGGCGACGAGCTTTTCCTGGCCATCCTGATTGACGATTCCATCGAAACTACGGCTGGCGGGCAGTGGGACTATCTGCGCGAATTCATCATGGCCCAACCGCCTTCCACGGCCATTATGATCGGCTACATCACCGATAACGGCACGCGAGTGCTGCAGGATTTTACTCCCGACCACGCGCTCGCCGCCAAGGCCCTGCGCCTGCCCATCGGCCTCGGCTCTATCGGGTCCAGCCCGTATCTTGGGACGATGGACCTGTTGAAGCGCTGGCCGAATACGGGCCCCCGCCGTTCCGTTATATTGATCAGCTCGGGTATCGATTTTTTCCGGGGTACCGGCTTCGGGCCGTTCTCACCCGACCTCGATCCGCTGATCTCGCGCGCCGAGCGGCAGAACACCAACATCTGGACGATTTACTATCCCAGCGCCGGCCATCGCGGGCGTTCTTTCTTCCGCTCCAACAACGCGCAAAACAACCTGGACAAGCTTTCCCAGGACACCGGCGCGGAATCTTATTTCCTGGGCACGCAGAGTCCGGTCTCCATCAAGCCATACCTGGATGAGATCGGCGTGCACCTCAGCAATCAATACCTTTTGACCTTTGCCGGCGACGGCGGGAAAAAGGGAAAATACGCGGGAATGAAGGTGAAGACCGGGCTCAAGGAAGTGGAATTCTTCACGCCTGCGTCGGTCTTCATTCCACCGGCGGCACAATAAGCCGCACCCATTCAAAACAAAAAGGCGCGGGAAGTAAGTCCCGCGCCTTTTTTCTTTGTGCCACTGCCGGGATTTCTCAGATCGCTTGCGTCGAATCTCTGATTACCAATTCCGCATGCAGCTTCTGCGCGACCACGCTCCAGTCGCGGTTTTCGTGCCCGGCCTTGATCGCCTCCATCACGATGTTCACCGCCGCGGCACCCATCGTTTCCAGCGGCTGGCGCACCGTGGTCAACGCGGGAAAAGAGAGGCCGGAAATGGCCACATCGTCGAAGCCAATCACCGAGCATTGTTCCGGCACGCTGACGCCGGCCTTGGCCAGTGCGCGGATTGCGCCGAGCGCGGTCAGGTCGTCGAACGCCAGCAGCGCGGTGAACTTTTTTTTCTTCTGGAGCAATTCTTCTGTCAGCCGGTACCCATGCTCGAAACTGGCATTGGCGTCGAACACGTCCGGTAACCGGGTGATGAGTGAGGAGTCGATCTCGAGTTTCACGGATTGGGCGAACTTCTGAATGCCCCGCCACCTCGGGGCGCTGTCGATCAGGCGTTTCGGCCCCAGGATCACGGCGATCCTCCTGTGCCCGAGCTGGTAGAGGTGCTCCAAGGCGAGGCGGCCGCCGGCTTCGTTGTCCACCATCGCGAAACTCACGCGATTTCCTGGGATTTCCCAGCCGATGGTCACAGTCGGAACTTCGGCTTTGTTCAGATCCGCCAGAACGTGGATGTCCACGAGCAGCCAGTTGGCCACCACGATCAGGCCGTCCACATGCCGTTCGAGCAACATTTCCAGGTAGCGCTCGAACCGTTCGCGCTGGTTGTGGGCGTCGGCAAAAATCGGGAGGTACGCGAGCGGGTATAGGGCGTTCTCGATGCCGCGTAAAATCGGCGTGCAGAAGGGGTCCGTCACGTCGGTGAGCATCACCCCGATGCTTTGGCTTCGCTTGCTGCGCAGAAAGCGGGCCATCGCGTTTGGCCGGTAGCCGAGGCGCTTGGCCGTTTCTTCGATTTTCTTTTTCGTGCCGGAAGCGATGTACCGCGCCAGCGGCGCATTATTCAGGACGATGGAAACCGTTGCCGGCGAGAAGCCCGTGGCACTGGCTACATCCCGCATGGTGACCAACCCGCGCCTGCTCTGTACTTTCATCCCCCGCCTCGCGCGCCTATCATCCGGCGACACGCCATGAAATAGCAAATGCAAAAGCGCCTTTGCGCGCCGAAAATCGCTGAAGTAGAGGAGGGAATTTCGCTCGCCGTATTCAGCCGGCATGGCCACGGAAGGCGGACGCTTTACTCTTCCGGCGGAAGTTCGAACGACATTTCCTTGCGGAATCCGGAGGTCTTCCAGACTCCGAACGCGATTCCTGCCATCATCCAGATCGAGCCCACAATAATCGCGGGACGGCTGAGGTTCAGCCAGAGCGCCATACAGATCACAAAGCCGAGAACCGGAGGGATCAGGAACCCCAGCTTTTTTTCCTTGGCGCGAACGTAATATCGCAGGAATGCCGCGACGTTTACGCCCATGAACGCGATGAGGGCCCCGAAGTTCAGCATCTCCGCGCCAAGTCCGTAGGCCTCGCCGCCATTCATGATGTTCTTGAAGGTATCCCAGGTTAGCGAAGAGCTGCCCAGCGAGTACGTCTTATAGCCCGCCACGATTTCTAGCAGGAAGGCTCCCACCAGTGCCACGCCTCCTACGAGGAACACGTTATTCCGGGGGATGCGGTGCTTTTCGTCGACGACCCCGAAGAACGACTTTGGCAACGCATTGCTCCGCCCCATCCCGTAAAGAAGGCGCGCCGCCCCAATCTGGGCGCCAAGTCCTGAGCCGAAATTTGCAAGCAGAAGTGTGAAGCCTACGATCGGAAATAATGGCTTCCAGGAACGTCCCGCTACGTAGGAGTACGCCGTGTTGATGTCCGGGAATGGTTGCGAGGCCGGCCAGATCAACTGGGCGATGTAGACTTCGAACGCCGAGAGAACTCCGATCACCACGCAAGTCAATACGGTCGCCAAGAGGATGTTGCGCCTGGGATTTTCCGCCTCTTCCGAGAGCGTGGAAATTCCGTCGAATCCTATATAGGTGAGCACGGCGATGGAGGTGCAGCCGAACAAACCGGTGAAAGTGAACGTCATTGGGTCGTAGAAGGGCCGCGTGAAGTAAGCCGCGTCGTGCGGCGCGCCAAATATATACCGAGCGCCCGCGATGAAGATGGCCACGACTACAATCCCCATGAAAAAGGCCATGCCGGTGTTAATGCGCGCCGAGGTCTTGATGCCACGAACATTCAAGAATGTGAAGACGATCACAAAAAAGATTTTCCATATCCACGGCGGCACGCCGGGCGCGAACTGGCTTGCCTGCCCCGCGCACCAGACCGTGCAGATCAGCGGGTTCAGCATGTAGTCCATCACCATGCTCCAGCCGGTGATGTATCCGACCGCGGGATTCACTTCCTGCGCCACGTAGGTGAAAGCGGAGCCCGCGCTCGGATAAGCACGAGCCATGCGCCCGTAGCTGATGCCCGTGAAAAGCATGGCCACCATGGCGATCAGGATCGCCGTGACCACATGCCCTTTCCCTCGATCGCTTAAAACGCCGAAAACGGACATTGGCGCCACCGGTTGAATCACGATGACTCCATATAAAATCAAATCCGTCAGGGTCAGGGTTCGCCGCAGGCGGGGCCCGGCACTGGTGGCGCCAGCTTGTTCGCTCAAACACCTCTCCTTTTCGGCGGTTCGCCGCCGTTGGTTCCGAGCACCACGGCGCGCGTCAGGTTCTTTGGCGCATCCGGGTTAAGCCCCTTGCGAAGGCCGATGGCGGTTCCCATCAGATGTGCGGGAATTGCGGTCACAGCGTATCGTGCAAACTCCGGCCCATCAAGCGCCAGCTCGACGAGCAGATCGCTGTGTTTCTTAAGCTCCGGCGTCGCGCGATTCACGATCACGCAGGTGGCCGCACCCAGTCCCTTCAGTTCCTTCACCAGCAGGGTCTCCTCTTCGGCCGCCGATTCGGAGATGAAAAAAGTGATGAGCGTGTTGGGCCCGGCAATCGAGCGCGGCCCATGGCGGAATTCCAGCGAGTGATACACCTGGGCATAAGAGGAGGACATTTCGGTCACCTTCAGTCCCGCTTCTTGCGCCAGCCAGTAATGCGCGCCCTGTCCCAGAAACACGTAATCCGCGAAACGCCTGCGTGCCGCGAAATCACGGATCTTTTTCGCGTGCTTATCCAGCCATTCCTGGCCGCGTTGCGGCAATTCATCCAGCGCGCCGGAGAACTGATTGTCGCCCACGAACTGCAATCCCAATCTTTGGAACGCCAGCAGGATGGCGGTGAAGGATCGGGTCATCACTGTGCTTTTTTCATCCGCCCAGGTCAGTTTGAACGAATGCGTGCACAGGTCCTCCAGCGGGCTCCGCGGATTGCAGGTGACCCCCAGCGTTTGCACGGTCTTGTGTTTTTGCAGCAATTCCGCCACCCGCAGCACTTCCGTCGTTTCTCCGGAGCGGGACATCAACACCACTTGCTCCGCGCCGAGGCGCCGGAGCGTTTCTTCCGGGGCGAACAACAACTCCGAGGCGGGGACACCGGTCGCCGGGATATAAAAGTGCTTGGTCCACAGGGCCGCAATCAGCCGGGAAAGGTAGTAACTGGAGCCGCAGCCGACAAAAAGCCACGGGCTGCGAGGCGAAAAAAGGCCGGAGAATTTCTCGAGCAGACCCGTTTCCCGCAGTTGAGTTTCCGTTTCGCTCCAGATGCGGGGCTGTGAAAGTATTTCCTCCAGAGTGTGCTGCCCCGGCCGGCTTTCGCGGCTGCGCGGAGAGGGCTTCCTTTTGGGGGTGCGCTTCGTCAAGCGAATCCTTTTATTGAACCGTTTCAATACAGCTATATTGCGCAAGGAGTCTTTCCCGCACAAGCTTTAATTTGCCGCCGTCCCACATTCCAGTTTCGCCAAGTTCGGGGCTACCCCTGTCCATCCGTACAGTGCGGCTAATTTTCCACACCGGATATCTCTTCGCTCACAACTCCATTTTCGGAAGTAACACCCGCTGGCGATTTCGCGTCTAATAGAATACACAGAGGATAAGGTTGGCGCGGCCTGAACCGCGCCGCACTATGAACGACGTTTCACTTATTTTCGAACGGCGGCAATTCCAGCGCATTCTGCTTCACGCCGCGGGATTCGTGCTGATCTTCCTTGCTGCCGACTGGCTGCGCGAGATTTCGCTGCGCCCGAACCCCATCCTGCAGGGTTACCTGCAAATCACCACCGGCATTTTCGCTTTTGTGTTCGCGGCCGTGGCGCTGGTCCGGTTCCAGGGCACCCAGGATCGCATCTCGCTGATTCTTGGATCCGGCTTCCTGCTTTCCGGCGCGACACTGATCGCCTCCAGCATCCTTTTCTTCCAGCTTATTCACGAGTCGCAAATCTGGTTTTTGTGGGCCCCGGTGGCCTGGTGGATCAGCCGCCTGCTTTTGGCCCTGCTCTTCGCGATAGCCCTGCTGGTGGAGCATTTCCTGCCCCGCTCTCGCCATCCTAAAATGGAAATTGCCGGCGGGTTGTTCGCTGTGCTTGCGCTCACTTATCTGATTACCGCCCCGCTGCGCAGGCTACCGCCCGACGTATCCCACCAGCCCGAAGCGTTTATCCCGAATCCGCTGCAATTGATTCCCGCGGTCATCTTCCTGATCGCTTTGTTCGGCTACCGCCGCCGCAAGTATCTGCAGGATTCGGGTTTCGACAAGTCCGTTTACCTGGCGGTGTGGTTGAATCTGGCGGCGCAGCTCGCGGCCTGCCAGTCGGTCAAATTGCTGGATGGCCCCTTTGTTTTTGCCCAGTCGATGAATGTGATGAGTTACGCGATTCTTCTTGGCGGCTCGCTGATCGATAGCGCCAAAGTGTTCGAGCAGGTGCGGCATCTTGCGGCCAGCGATCCGCTTACCGGGCTTGCCAATTACCGCAAACTTCTCGATGTTCTGGATACGGAGACGGAGCGCACCTTGCGCACCGGGCGTCCCTTCGCCGTGCTGCTTCTCGATCTCGATGGACTGAAGAAAATCAATGACACGTACGGCCATCTTGTGGGGAGCCGCGCGCTTTGCCGCGTCGCAGACATCCTGCGCTTTCATTGCCGTGCCATCGATACCGCCTCGCGTTACGGCGGGGATGAATTCGCCCTGATTCTTCCGGAAGCAAGGGAAGAGGAAGCTGAGCGCGTGGCCACGCGAATTAGCGAGACCCTCGCCGCCGATCAGGAACACCCGCCCCTTTCCGCAAGCATTGGCGCATCGGTTTATCACGGCGAAGGCGAACGCGTGGAGAAACTCCTGCAGGAAGCCGACCAGAACCTTTACGCGGAAAAAGCACGACGGAAGGAGAGCGCCGCTCGTGCTTCGGACGCTTCCCGCCGCCTGAAAAAGACCTGAACCGTTTTGCGCCGCGCTACTTCGACGGCTGGAACGCAGTCAATTGATCGGAAATCTTCGATTTGTCGCCGACCACCACTATGGTCATCTCTTCCGGTTTGATGTAGTCCCGGGTTATTTTCTGGACGACCGCCGGAGTGACCGCATTCACCCGGAACACATAAGTTTTCAGGTAATTTTCGCCGAGTCCCTGGAAGTCCACGTTTTCCAGTTGCCCGATCAGCGCGCTGCGGCTGGAGTTCTGGATCACGAAGAGTCCCGAAAGATAATTTTGGATTCCCTTCAGTTCGGCATCGCTGACGGGTTCCTTCTGCATGCGTGTGATTTCGCCAAAAATCTCTTTCAGTGACGGGCCCGTGTACTGCGTGGTGACATCCGCGGTTTCCGCCCAGTATCCGTCGTGATAACGGCGTGAAATTTCGCTGCGCGGCGAATAAGTGTAGCCTTTCTGCTCGCGAATGTTCGCGGTGATGCGTGAATTAAACGAGCCGCCCAGCAGGGCGTTGGTTACGCCGAGAGGCACCGCGTCCGGGCTGGTCGCCGGGGGAACCGGCAGTCCCACGATCAGGGTGGATTGCGGCGCTCCCGGACGGTCCGTCACGTCCAGCACGTGCTGCGGTTTCAGCACCGGAACATTTTCCAGGCGGGCAGGTCCCTTGCTCCAGCTCACGAAACTTTCCGCGATCGCTTTTTTGACCGCCGCCGCATCGAATATCCCGGCGACGTAGAGATGCGCTCTCTGCGCTCCGAAGTTTCCGGCGTAGAAATCCCTCACATCCTGGATGGTCAGCTTTTTGATATCGGATTCCGTCGGCACCACCGTCGCATAAGGATGATCGCCGTAAAGGATTTTCCGGAACCTCACCAGCGCAATCGTTTGCGGCTGCGAATTCTGCAGGGCAATCTGGCGCAACGCGTCATTCTTCAGGCGGTCCAGTTCGGATTGCGGCAGCCGGGGATGCTGCGCTACCTCGGCGAGGAGTTTGACGGCATCCGGTGCGAACTCCTGCAGCACGTCGATGGCGAGCTTGGTCTGGTCTTTGCCTGCGCGCACATCGAGCGTGCTTCCCATCCGCGCCGCTGCTTCGGCGACCTGTTGAGCGCTCTGCTTCTCCGTGCCTTCCTTCATCAGGTCAGTTGTCAGTCCTGCAACGCCGACGCGCGTGGACCCTTCATTGATCTCACCGGCGTCTACCGACAGGCTGATGGCCGCTTTCGGGATAATTCCATAAGGTACGAGCGTGACTCTAAGTCCGTTGGGCAGCGTGTAGGTCTCATTTGCAGGCACGGTGAACGCTTTGGGTGGACCGCCTTCGGGCGGCGCCTGTTTTTGCGCCACGGTGGGCGCGACGCCCATCATGATTCCCGCGATTGCCAGCAGGCCAAACTTCTTCATCTTTGTGTTCATTTGCATTCTCCTTGCCTACTGATTTTTCGCCGGTGCTGCGGCGTCTTTCGGTGCGGGTTGCAGTTCGATGATCGTGCGATTCGTGGAGCGCAAATAGTCGTGCGCGGTTTTTTGCACAAGTTCCGGCGTGACCTTGTCGAACTGGCCGACCAGGTCGTTCACGCGGGCCGGGTTGTCGTCGAACAAGGCAAAGCTGGCGAGCAGGTCCATCAGCCCGAACCCGCCAAACTCTCCCATCGTGTCGTACAGGCTGGAGCGGAGCTTCACGCGTGCCCGGTCGAGCGTTTTCTGGTCGACGGGCTTTGTGCGCAGCGGCTCGACCACTGCGTCGATGGCCTCGATTACGGTTTCCGGCTTGGTGGTCGGGTCATACGTAACGTCCGCCGCCAGCAGCATGGGACCTTTGTAGTTAAACATGTTGCCAAGCATGTTGATGCCGCCCTCTATGCTGTCGGTCAGCCCGCGCTTCTGCACCAACTCCTGCCGCAACAGGCTGTCGTCGCCTTCGATCAGCATCTGTTCCAGCAGGCCCATCGCGTAATATTCTGGTGTGTTCCGCTCCGGCATCTGGTAGCCGATGGCGATCGCCGGGCGTGGCGCCAGCGGATCTTTTTTCACAACGATCTTTTCTTTTTCCTGGCGGGGTTCGCTCAGGTCTGGCTGCGGCGGAACTTGCGCGGATTTGATTCCGGCGAAATATTTCTCCACCATTTTTTTGGCGTCGGCGTTCTCGAAGTCACCCACGATCACCAGCACCGCATTGTTCGGGGCGTAAAAGGTGTCGAAGAACTGTTTCACTTCATCCAGTTTCGCCGATTCGATGTCGGTCAGGTCGCCGTAAAAGTTGTGGGCGTTGTACCAGTTCGTGTTTGCCGCCATTGGCAGGTCGATCCAGGGGAAGCCGCCATAGGGGCGGTTCAGGACGTTCACCTTTACCTCGTTGCCGACCACGCCCTGCTGGTTTTTGAGATTGTCTTCGGTTACCGCGAGGCCGCTCATGCGGTCGGCTTCCGCCCACAGAATCGTTTCCAGCTTGTTCGAAGGAACGACTTCAAAATAGTTGGTGAAATCGAAGCGCGTGGAGCCGTTCAGGATTCCGCCGTTGGTCTGGATGAGCTTGATGAATTCCATTTTTCCCAGGTTCTTCGAACCCTGGAACATCATGTGCTCGAAAAGATGTGCGAAGCCCGTGCGATCTTTCGGCTCGATGCGGAAGCCGATGCGGTAGTAGACGCCCACGCAGACCGTCGGGGCAGTGTGATCCTGCGAAAGCACCACGCGCAATCCGTTTGGTAGCTTGTAGTACTCCACCGGCACGTGGAATTCCTCCGCCGCCATAGTCGCTCCCGGCAGCGCCAACGCCAACAACAGGCCCAGCACTGCCAACACACCCTGCCCGGCCCTTTTTCGTGCTCCTCGCATGCTTCCTCCTAAATCCGAATCGTCGAAATGACTATGGGAACGGCTTGAGGCAAACCCCTACCCTGATAAAGACGTAAAGTTCTGCCGAAAGTTTCGTTGGAGTTCATTGAGCACTAGAATACGGCCCTTTTCTGCTGTGTGGCCTTGCTGGCGAGCGAAAAACGGGGTTCCGCTTTTCCTTCGCCGCAAATCTGCGCCGCCAGAAATTCCCCCAGCGCCGGACCGTGCTTGAATCCGTGCCCGGACCCGCCGCCTGCGAGCCAGACGTTGGGCATATCCGGGTGACGGTCGATTAGGAAATCGCCGTTCGAAGTGTTTTCGTATTGGCAAACGCGCGTCTCGACGATCGGAGCATTTTTCAACGCAGGAAATCGCCGAGCTACATAGTTTCGCGCCCACTCCGCGCCTTCCTCGCTGACGATGCGCGACTGCGTGTCGGGATCCACGCGCTCGCCATGCGTGTCCCGCGCGAGTTTCAAGCCCCGCGATTCGATGTCGGGCATGCCGTAGACTTCGTCGTGGTTGAAGAGCCAAGTCGGCAATGATGGTGTCGCAAAACGCGGATCTCCCGCCGGGATGCCGAAGAAAAAAACTTCCTGCCGCGTGGGGAAGATGCGCTGGCCGAGCAATTCGGGGAAAACTTTTCCGAGCCATGGGCCACACGCAAACACAAAGTGTCCGGCGGAGAAGGCGCCGCAGCGCGAGGTCGCGAGCTTCGAGATCGTTCCTCCGCCATCGGGTGTAACGGCGTGGGCGATCAGAAACTCGGCGCTGCTTTTCTTCGCTTCTTCCATTACTGCATGAACTGCGCGGCGCGCCAGCAGTACTCCGCTCTCCGGCTCCAGCAGGCCGCGGCTGACGCCATCGAAATTCACCTGGGGATAGCGCTTTGTCAGCTGGGAGTTGTCCATGACCTCGTGCGCGACGCCGCAACGCTTGAGGGCCGCCTCTGACTCCCGCAGCCGCAGTTCGTCTGCGCCTTCGAGCCACAGCACGCCGGTCTGTTGAAAAAGCGGCTGGTTGCATGCCGCAGAAAGCTCTTTCCATTGCACCAGGGATCGTTGCGACCAGCGCGTATAGATCTCATCCGCCGCGTAGCTCATGCGGATGATGCGCGTTTCGCCGCCGGAGCTTGCCCGCGCGTGGGCCGCGCCGTACGCATCCAGCACTAATACTTTCAATTTGCGCTTTGCGAGATGCCAGGCCGTCCACGAGCCGAAAACGCCCGCGCCGACCACGACCACATCGTAAGTAGAGGATTCCGCCATCGCCCCGGTATTCTACCGTGCCCGCGTTTGCGGGCGCAGTTTTGATTTTGGTGAGAGTTTATTTCGAAGCAAGCAGCGCCGCCCAGTGGCTCAAGTGATTGAGTGATTCCGCGTGGGTCGGATCGAGATGCAGAGGCGTGACGGAAGCCGCGCCTGCAAAAATCGCCGCGTAATCTGTTTCGGCGTCGAGTTCCATGCCGCTGTCAATGCGCTGCTCGCTCAGCCAGTAATAATCCTGCCCGCGCGGATCCTTGCCTTCGCGCAAGACGGTGCGCGTGATTTTCTTCGATTGACGCGTGAACCTCACCGCGCCATTCCAGTTTTCCGGCACATTCACGTTCAGCAGCACTTGCGGCGGCAAACCTTCTTTCAGGATCAGCTCCGCCGCGCGCCGCGCGATTCTCGCGGACGGTGCAAAATCCGAACTTCCGCGTTTCGAACACAACGACATCGCCAGCCCCGGCACGTGATGAATCACAGCCTCGCGTGCCGCTCCCACCGTGCCGCTGTAATAAACGTTTTCGCCTAGGTTCGCCCCGTGGTTGATTCCCGAAATCACCAGGTCCGGCGGCTCTTTCAGCAGCTTGTGCAGCGCCACGATCACACAGTCCGCCGGCGTCCCGTCGATGGCCCACTCATTTTCCCCGGTTGCGTGGCACACAATCGGCTGCCGCAGCGTCAGGCTTTGCGCCGCCCCGCTGCGCTCCCAACTCGGCGCCACAATGCTAACGTGCGCGATCGCCCGCAACTCTTCCGCCAACGCCTTCAGCCCCGCCGCCTGGTACCCATCATCATTCGTCAGCAACACCCGCGCCTTTTTCACGTCAGTACACACTCCCTGTATTTATTGTAGCCGCAGGAGGACGAAAGTTTGGAATGGTCTTCTGTTCAAGATTCCCAGGGATTGAACACAGGTACGCCAGTCAGCAGCACATCGCGTGTGTTACGCGTCACCAGCGTCAAATTGTGTTCCATGGCAGTGGCCGCCAACAATCCGTCCACGGCGGGCAGGGGCCGATTCTCCGCTCTGGCCTTACCTGCAAGGCGCCCCCAACGGTCGGCAACTTCTTGATCCACCTGCAAAATACGTCCAGCAAAACGCACAACCAGATCGTGTACTAGCCAGGATTCTAGTATTGCACGGCGGGCTGAGAGCGGCAGGGATTCGATTCCTTTGCGAATCTCTCCGAGAGTTAAGACACTCACATGAACTAATTGCTCGTCTATCGAGTCTACCCACGTTTTGACTTTGACATCAGGCCGCAATTTGACGCCCTCGGAAAGGACATTGGTGTCCAGCAGATAGCCGCTCAAAGCTCCACGTCCCGTCCATAGTCCTCTTCACGCTCCAGGTCGATTCCGGAACCTACCAAAGGAGATTCTGCCAGGAACTGCATCAAGCTCTTGGGCTGCTTGGCACGGGCGGTGAGAGCTTCAAAATCTTCAGCCGGGAGCATGACCACGGCCTCTTTATCTTGTTTGGTGATCCATTGGGGACCTTCCGTTCGCGCCCGTCGGAAGAGTTCACTGAATCGCGCTTTGGCTGTTTGCAGTTGCCACCTTGTGGCTGGCGCAGTACTAGCTCCGACCCGCTCCTTTTTCTTTCTCGTTGAATGGCGTTTTTTCATTGTTCACCAATCTGACTAGTCTGACTAGTCCAATATTACACGGACCGGTGCCGAATAACAAGAATCCCGGCTAAATCAAAAGTTCGCGGTCAGATGCTCGAACTCCTTGATCCAATCCCGCTGCTCCTGCGTATCAGGGACGGGGACACCTCTCGCTTCTTCAATCAAACGTAGGGCATCCTCCCCCACGAATCCTTGCTTAATAAGAAGGCAAGCTGCTATCAGGGAGGACCTGCCGATTCCAGCCCGGCAGTGAATGGCGATAGCCAAGCCTTTTTTCAGTTCAGAGTTCAAACTGCCAAGAAATTCGTTGAACTTCGATAACGATACAGGCACCGAGCGGTCGTTGATCGGAAAGCTGTAGAAGATCAGGCCCCGCGCATCGCAGCAACTTTGTTCCTCCGCCAGTGCCAACTCCTCAATTTCGTCCGGCGTCAGCGCGGAAACGATCACTCCGACTCCAGACGTCTGTAAGAATCCAATGTCATCCGCGAGCCAATCCCCGCCACGTGGCCGCGGCATAATCGCGATGCGCCCGCTTTCGGTCATTATCCAGTAGTGATTCATTGCACGAAATCTCCTCAAATTGCCGAATTGACGGACGAGGATGCGGTTGCTGAAGAAATGCAGGAGGGAGGACTGAAGAATTTGCTGAAGGGAAAAATGGTCGGGACGGCGAGATTTGAACTCGCGACCTCACGCACCCCAAGCGTGCGCGCTACCAGGCTGCGCTACGTCCCGACCGCAGCGGCCACGCAAAAGGGCCGCAAACTTTCCAATTCCACGGTATCACTTGCCTTCGAGCAGCGTCAAGAAACTGCGCAGGGAATCGCGCAGGTCCAGCAGCATTTTGCGGTTTAATTTCACAGCTTCGCCTTCGGCAACGGTTGAAGCGGTGAGCTCCTCGACCGCCGATTCCAGGCCGCCGCCGTTCTCGAGGTCGCGCAAATGGCGGCGCGCGCCAGCAATTGTGAAGCCCTCGTCATAGAGCAGGCGCTTGATCTTCAGCACGAGGTCAACGTCCTGCTGGCGATAGAGGCGATAGCCCTGGTGGCCCTTCACGGGCTGCAGCAATGGAAACTCTTCTTCCCAATAGCGCAGCACAAAGGGGCGTACTTCCGTGATGCGGCTGACTTCGCCGATGCGGTAATACCGCTCGTCCTGCTCCTCGGAGACCGCGACTGGGGCTGCGCTGCTCATTATGGAATTCGGTTCACCTTCAATAGCGCGGGGGAGGGGATCTCCCGCCTTCACGCTGTGAGTTTATCAGAAGGTTTTACAGGCAGCCACAGTACTTGCTTGTGTTGTAACGCAGCAGGGCTGGAAATCCGGCGAGCGGCCCGCCTCAGAAGGCGGGCCCTACAAAAGTCTGAGAAGGTGCTACTCCTCGTCGCCGCCGGCGGGGGAACGATCTTCGCGCTTTTTCAAGCGTTGAATGAAGCGAACAGGGGTGCCCGTGAAATCCCACCTGGCGCGCAACTGGTTTTCCAGAAAACGCTCGAAATTGAAGTGCAGGGGCTTCTTTTGGTTGGTGAAAAGCAAAAAGACCGGCGGGGCGGTCTTCGCCTGGGTCATGTAATAAATACGAACCGGCCGGGCCTTCGGGTTTGACGCGCGCTGCAAATCTACGTCTTCTTTCAGCCACCGATTCAGCTCGCCGGTAGAGACCTTGCGATTCCGCGACTGGGCGACGTGATCGATCAGCGAATACAACTTCTCTGTGCGTTCGCCGGTTTTTGCCGAAAGAAAGATGATTGGCGCATAGCTCAGGAATTTGAATTTCTGCTGTACCATCTTTTCGTAATCAAAGAGCAGCTTGTGCTTGTCCACGGGCCGTTGCTTCACGCCGGCTGTGGCGCGCTTGGCCTTGCCACGGGCGGTTTTTTCGGAGGTGTCTTCGGCGCGCTGAGCTGCCTCTACCGCGAGGTCCCACTTGTTCACCACGATGATTACCGAGCGTCCGGACTCTTCGGCATAATTCGCGATCGTGGCATCGCCTGAGCTCACGCCCAGTTCGCCGTCCACCACAAGCAGCGCCACGTCCGCGCGCTCCAGGCCGCGACGAGCCATCACCACGCTCAATTTTTCCGCCACCAGCTTGGTTTTGCCCTTGCGTCGGATTCCCGCCGTGTCCACGAAACGGTACACGCGCCCTTCGCGCACCACGTCGGTATCCACGTTGTCCATCGTTGTTCCGGGGATCGGCGAAACGATCGAGCGCTCTTCCCCCGCCAAGCGGTTCAGCAGCGTGGATTTCCCCACGTTTGGCCGCCCGATAATCGCAATCTCGACTTCCTTCTTCTCCGCCGGTTGGTCCTCTACCGCGTGGCCCAGCGCCTGCTTCAACGCCTCGTCCAGCAAATCGTCAACGCCGGTGCCGTGTTCCGCCGCGATCGGAAATACCGGAACGCCCAGGGAATAGAATGCCGCCGCATTCGCTTCCTGCATCGCGGAGTCGATTTTATTCACCGCCACCACAAACGGCTTTCCCGTGCTGCGCAGCAGCCGAGCCAGTTCCTGGTCAAGGGGAGTCAATCCCGCCTGGCTGTCCACCACCAGCACCAGCAGCGCGGCATTTTCAAACGCCACGCGCGCCTGGCGAAAAATCTCGGTGGGAATCAGCGCCTTGTCGTCTGGCACGATGCCGCCCGTGTCCACCACTTCCAGCACCCGGCCGTTCCATTCGGTCTTGCCGTACATGCGGTCGCGCGTGATGCCGGGCTCGTCGGTGACGATGGCCCGGCGGGTTCCGGTCAGCCGGTTAAACAGAGTGGACTTGCCGACGTTCGGCCGCCCCACGATCACCAGCGATGGAAGTTTCTCCGCCATAGTCGCCATAGTTTTGTCCGCGAGCCTTACAGTGCAATCTTTACCCGAATCTTCAATCTTCCAATCTACCGTATCCCCACTCAACTAGCGAATCAACCGGAGCCCCGCCTGAGTGAGCTTGTGACCGGTGTCGCGTGGATCTCCCGGCTGATTCCCGCGGTTGTTTCATAGTTCAAATAGAAACATTTTCTCTCGAAAACCTTGCTTCTCTTCCGTTCTCTGAGTATGTTCATTGGCAATAATCCTTGGTGTCCTTGGACGCTCCGTCGGGGAAAGCGTCCGCAACACTCTCGGGGTTTCGAGATGACTTCTGAATCGATCAAGGAGTAGCTGATGAACAGCTT
>DATMMG010000053.1:0-5265 GCA_035569815.1 Candidatus Methylomirabilota bacterium | reverse complement strand
CTGAAGGGCCTCGACGACATCGGCACCTCCCTGCTCCATGCCGACTCCATCGACACCTACGAAAAAGCCCACGCCGCCACAGCCACCATGTACGAAACCGTGGACGTAAAAAATTATCCAAGCGCGTAGCGTCCACCTTCAGGTGGACAATCTTGATTTTGTAGCGGACGCCTTCCGAGCTGCGAATTTCGCATCCAGGATGCTTTTGCGGGGCGGGCGCCTTTCGCGTCCAACTGCGCTTATTCGCGTCCACCTGAAGGTGGACGCTACATTCCTCTACGTCTTCTTCCACCACGGCTTGAAATAAATCCTTCCTTCAAACACCGGCTCCGGCGCTTCCGGCGCCGTCGGCGCTCCCAGCAATTCCGCCAGCACGATTCCCGCCACCACCAGCCCCGCTCCCTTCATCGCGCGCGCCGACAACCGCTCGTGCAGGACGATGTAGGACGTGATCACCGCGAACACCGGCTCCAGCGCAAAAAGAATCGCCGCGTGTCCCGGCGATGTATATTGCTGTCCCCAGAGCTGCACGGTGAAGGCGATCGCCGTGGCAAACACCGCGCAAATCACAATCGCCAGCCAAAGTTCCCACCGCCCGGAGAAGCGTGCCGGTTGCCAGTGAATCGCTGCCGCGGCACCAGTCAGCGGCCAGGCCATCAACGCGCAACCCGCCACCTGAATCAGGCTGAGCGCCCGCACGGAATGCTCCTGGGTGAAGTCACCGACGAGAATGATATGGACCGCATAAAATCCTGCGGCCACAAACGTAAACACATCGCCGCGATTCAGGTAACGCAAGCCTTCGGCAGGCACGGTCAGAAAATACAAACCGATGAGCGCGGCAAACGCGCCCAGATAAATCCAGTTCGTCAGCCGGCGCCCCCAGAAGATCGCCAGCAGCAGAGGTACCAGCACAACGCTCGAGCCAGTCACGAAGCCGGAGTTGGTGGCCGTGGTGTATTGCAGCCCCGCAGTCTGGAAGCAGTACCCGGCAAACATAAAAAACGCCAGCCGCATCCCGGCAAATATTTCCTGTGGCTCGATGCGCGCGATCACCTGCATCTGCAACAGGGCCATGACCGCCGTGGCAATCGTAAAGCGCACGGCAAGAAACAGAAACGCCGAGGATTCGTCCAGAGCGTTTTTTACCACAACGAACGTTACGCCCCAGATCAGCGAACAGAACATCAGCGACAAATCGGCTTTTTTCCGCGCGTCCATCCGCATCCCCAACAGTTCAACCCAAACAGCCACGACAGTGTATCCGCAAATCTGCCTGAAAAATGCGCGAACCCGGCCCAACTTCCCTCAACCGCAAAGGCCCGAAAGTAAGCCCTGGGCAACCCACCCGCCGCCCGCCCTTGACTTCGCCCGACGCTCTCTTAATATCTACGGCATGATTACGCCCAAACTGAGATTTCTTGCCGCCACACTCCTGGCTGCCCTCCTGTTTTGCGCTTCTCCTCTCCGCGCCCCGGCGGAACACAGAGAGAGCTGGATCGAAATCCGCGCGCCGCATTTCACTGTAATCTCCAACGCGGGCGAACACGACGGCCGCCGCGTCGCTCTGCAGTTCGAAGAAGTCCGCGCCATGTTCGAGCAGATCTTTCCCAAATTAAAGGTGGATTCCGGCAAGCCGACCATCGTTTTCGCACTGAAGAACGAAGACTCGCTGAAACTCCTGCTCCCCTCATACGGGCAGAACAGCAAAAGCATGCATATCGCGGGATTTTACCAGCCTGGTTACGACAAGAATTTCGCCGTGGTCCGCACCGATGTCGTCGGCACAGGCGCCCTGAACTTTCACAGCCTTTACCACGAATATACCCACGCGTTTTTCCGTTACAACTTTCGCGGCCTTCCTTTATGGCTCGATGAAGGGCTGGCCGAGTTCTATGGAAACACCTCGATTGAGGGCAAGCAGGCCCGCGTCGGCCTGCCGAACGACAACCAGCTTCGTTACCTGCAAACCACTCCCTTCATTCCGCTCGATCAACTCGTCGCAATCGATCGCAGTTCCCCGCTCTACAACACCAACGACCATGCCGGCGTTTTCTATTCCGAATCCTGGGCCCTGGTCCATTACCTGGAATTTTCCCAGGAATTGCAAAAGCAGGACCTCGTTAATAAATTCCTGGCCGCGTTGCACGAAACCGATGACCCCATCGAAGCCGCCAAGCAAACTTTCGGCGACTTGAACAAATTCTCCGACAAGCTCTTTGCCTATACCCGCCAACGTGCCTACCAGTATGGCCGCGTCTCTCTTCCCGAAAAACTCGCGGAAAATGACTTCACCGCGCGCCCGCTGTCCCAGGGGGAAGGCACTCTGGCGTTGGCGGACTTCCTGCTCCGCGGCAATCATCTTCCCGAGGCGCTCGAGCGCCTCCATCAGGTCGCGGAACTCGACCCAGCCACCCCCGGCTACCACGCCGAATTGGGACACTATCACCTGATGAAGGCCGACTATGCCAACGCGGAGAAAGAACTCCAGTCCGCCATCGCCGCAAATCCGAAAGACATCTCCGCGCACATTGACATGGCGTTTGTCTACCTGCGGCGCGATGGCTACACCAGAGAATCCACCCAAAAAATCCGCTCCGAACTCGAAACCGTACTCACTCTGGCGCCCGAATTCCCTCCCGCCTTCGCCTTTCTCTCCATCGCCTACGCGCAGGAGCCCAACAAAAACACCGACAAGGCGTTAAACGCCGCCATGCGCGCCACCAAACTCGAACCCGGCAACCTCGCGTACTTCATCGACGTCGGAAGAGCGTTGCTGGCCGCCCGGCGCATTCCGGAAGCGACCAGAGTGGCCGATGTATCGAAGAAACTCGCCACTACTCCGGGCGACCGCGGCATGGCTTCCGCGTTCAGCAAACAGGTCGATTACCGGGTCAGTCACCCGCAGGATTCGGCGGATACAAAAGCTTCCGCTACCGACGCCTCCCAGTCGGAGACGGCCGCTCCGCCGGAGTTGGCAAAAGTCGTCCATGCCGAGGGCCAAATCACGGAACTCCTGTGCGGGCATCCTCCCGAAATCATTCTCACGCTCACGACGGGAAGCGACTCGGTCCTCTTGCACGTGGCCGACATCGGAAAAATCTCCATTCAAGACAGCGCGGCGGGCAGCGATGCCGCAAAGTCTACCTGCGCCAAATGGAAAGACCGGAAGGTCAAAGTGGATTATCGGGCCGTTTCCTCGGGAATGGCGTCGGGAGAAATCCAGAATATCTCGCTGGACTAAACGGAGAATCTGGCGAATCCGGGGTTACTTCGCGGCAGCCTGGTAGACCGTGCGGCCGCCGACAACGGTTTGCAGAACTTCGGTGTTGAGAATCTCTTTCGGCGTGGCTTTGGTCAGGTCCTGCGAAAGAATAATGAAGTCCGCGTACTTGCCCACTTTCAGGTCACCCTTCTTGCCCTCTTCGAATTGTGCGTAAGCGGAACCTGTCGTGTACGCGCGGATGCAATCATCCAGCGAGATCTTTTCCTGCGGTTGCCAGCCGCCGGTGGGGCCGCCTTCCGGCAATTCGCGTGTCACACACGCGTATAAACCGCGAAACGGGTTGATCGGCTCAACATCGTAATCGGTGCCAAACGCCAGCGTCGCCCCGGCTTTCTGAATCGAATCCCACGCGTAGGCCCCCTTTAAGCGCTCCGGGCCAAGGCGCTGATCGGCCCAGCGTATGTCGTTGCTCTGGTGCGAAGGCTGCATTGAGGCGACGAGGTGCAGCGTGCCGAACCGTTCGATATCTCCGGGCGCGACCACCTGGGCATGTTCGATGCGGTCGCGGCGATCGCGTGCGCCGTTGACGCGAAGAACCGCTTCGAACACGTCCAGTGCAACGCGGTTCGCGCGGTCACCGATGGCATGAAAGGCAAGCTGAAAGCCCAGCTTGTCCCGCTCCAGGGCCATTGATTTCAGTTTTTCTGGCTCGATCGTCAGGATGCCGCTGGTACTTGGCTCGTCCGAATAGGGAGCGAGCATCGCCGCCGTGCGCGAGCCGAGCGCGCCGTCGGTGACCATTTTCAGCGCGCCGGTTTTCAGCCACGGATCCGTCGTGCCGCCCTCCGACCGCATGTTCTGCAGTTCGGTCAGCGGGGCCATGAACGGCAGCCACTCGGTAATCCGCGTGGTGAGTTTCTTCTCTTCCTTCAGGTCGTGGTAAACCAAAAAATCTTCCCATGCGGAATTATCCTGCGCCGAGGTCACGCCGTTGCTCGCGAGTTCCTGAAGCACAAGCTCGATCCCGCGGCGGCGCTGTTCCGGCGTTGGGTCCGGAATCTTCTGCTCGACAAATTCCATCGCCGAGCCTTCTTTGAACATTCCGGTGGGATTTCCGTCGGCGTCGCGTTCGATTTCCCCGCCCGTGGGATTCTTCGTATCTTCCGTGATTTCTGTGTGTTTCAGCGCCAGCGAATTGGCCACGCCGACGTGCCCCGAAACGTGTACGAGGAATACCGGATTGTTGGGCGAAACTTCGTCGAGGTCCTGCCGATGCGGAAATGTTTTGTCCGGCCAGCGCGTCTGGTCCCACCCGCTGCCGACGATCCACTCGCCGGGCTTATGTTGCGAGGCTGCAACCCTTACGCGTTGTTGCAACTCGGCGAGTGAGTCCGTGCCCTTCAAATCCAGCGTCAGCTTGTCGCGGCCCGCGCTGCCCAGATGCGTGTGCGCATCGTTGAATCCCGGCATCAGGAAACGGCCTTTTAGCTGCACGATCTCCGCTTCGGGATTTGACCCGCCGCAATCCAGCATGATGTGCTCGATGGACCCGATGCAGAGGATTTTTTCATCGCGCACCGCCATCGCGGACGCCCAGGGCATCTTCGGATCGTTGGTGTAAATCCGCCCGTGCAGGTAATACGTTGTCTTGTGTGATGGTTCGCTGGTTTGTGAGACCGCGGGACGCGGCGAGAAGAAAAAGAAACCCGTTATGCCGAGTGAAAAATAGAGGGCGGCCGCTCTCGGCATCGTCAGTGCCCCTTTTCCTGCGCCACGCCAGAGACGCCCAGCAGCGTCAACAGCGCGCGTTGCAAGCCCAGTTCGCGCCCCGCGGGTTCATACCATTCCTGCAGCGAATGTGCGCCGCCACCATTGCCACCCGCGCCGATCGCGATGGCTTCAATGCCCAGCGACAACGGAATATTCGCGTCGGTGGAAGAGCGCTCGATTCTCGAGAGGTTTCCCAAGTAATCGTCCGCGGCTCGCAAAGAAGCCAGCAGCGAAGAGTCCGCGGCCAGTTCCCCTCCCGGCCGGCTGCC
>DATMMG010000052.1:0-11673 GCA_035569815.1 Candidatus Methylomirabilota bacterium | reverse complement strand
GGTGGACCCGCAGAAAGCAGCGGGAAGGGTGGAGCACGGCGGAAAGAGCTATTTTTTCTGTTCGGCGGGGTGCAAAGAGCGATTCGAAAAGGAGCCGGAGAAATATCTTGCGGCGCCGGGAACGGCCGGGATGGAGCATACCCATCCACATGCTCACGAGCATGCGACAAAGTCCGCTGCGGGCACTCAACCGATTCGTTACACCTGCCCGATGCATCCGGAAATTGTGCAGATCGGTCCGGGAAGTTGCCCGATTTGTGGCATGGCCCTGGAACCTATGGATATGGTGGCCGAAGAACAGGCCGACCCCGAATACGATTCGATGCGCAAGCGGCTTTGGGTTGGAGCGGCGTTGTCGATCCCGCTTCTGGTGCTTTCGATGGCCGGCGACGCGTTGGGGCTGCATCTTGCCCCAGGCATGACAAACTGGATCGAGCTGTTGCTTGCATCGCCGGTGGTGTTGTGGGGCGGGTGGCCGTTCTTCGAGAGGTTCTGGGCTTCGCTGGTGAATCGCAGCCCCAACATGTTCACGTTGATCGGGCTTGGCACTGGCGCCGCATATCTCTACAGCCTTGTCGCCACCCTTTTCCCGCAGTTTTTTCCCGCTTCGGTTCGAGGCATGCACGGCGAAGTCTCCGTCTATTTCGAAGCCGCAGCAGTGATCACGACGCTGGTGCTGGTGGGCCAGGTGCTGGAATTGCGCGCGCGGCATCGGACGAGCGGGGCGATACGGGAACTGTTGCATTTGGCGCCGCAGACGGCTCATGTGGTTGCAAGCGGGGGCGACCACGACATTCCACTGGATCAGGTGAAACGCGGCGATTTGCTGCGGGTGCGCCCGGGCGAACGAGTGCCGGTGGACGGCACGGTGCGTGAAGGCGGAAGTTCCGTGGATGAATCCATGGTGACGGGCGAGCCGCTGCCCATGGAAAAGCAGGCGGGAGACAACGTGACGGGCGGGACGCTTAACTCCAGCGGAAGTTTCGTGATGGTGGCCGAGCGCATCGGCAGCGAGACGTTGCTTGCGCGCATCGTCAAGCTGGTCATCGAAGCGCAACGCAGCCGCGCTCCCATGCAGCGGCTGGCGGACAAAGTGGCGGGTTATTTTGTGCCGGGCGTGGTGGCCGCGGCGATTTTGGCATTTGCAGGCTGGGCGTTCTTCGGGCCGGAGCCGCGATTTGCACACGCGCTGGTGGCGGCGGTTTCGGTGCTTATCATCGCGTGTCCTTGCGCGCTCGGCTTGGCCACTCCCATGTCTATCATGGTGGCCGTGGGGCGCGGCGCGACGGCGGGAGTGCTGGTGCGTAACGCCGAAGCGCTGGAAACGCTGGCCCGTGTGGACACGCTGGTGCTCGACAAGACCGGGACGCTGACGGAAGGGAAGCCGCGGGTTTCGAAGGTGGAAGTGTACGATGAGAATAGCTATTCGAAAGACCGCCTGTTGTGGCTGGCTGCGAGCGTGGAACGCTCGAGCGAGCACCCCTTGGCCCGGGCAATCGTTGAGGCAGCGAAAGAGAAGGGGATAAATCTGGGTGAGCCGTCGGAATTCCGCGCGACTCCGGGAGGAGGAGTCGAGGCAATTTTGCAGGGAGACCGCGTCGTGATCGGTACCGCGAGATTTCTTCGCGAGCGCGGCCTCACGGAGCAAACCATTCCGGCGGGACATGAATTGCAGGCCGAGGTTGTGGCCGAGCGGGCTGCATCGAGCATCCGGGTGAATGTCGCAGTGAATGGGAAACTGGCCGGGGCCATAACATTGGCAGACCTGTTGAAGGAATCCACACCCGACGCGATCAACGCGCTGCGATCGGAAGGATTGCGCCTGGTAATGCTGACGGGCGACCGCCGGGAATCCGCCGAGAGAATCGCCAAGCAGCTCGGCATCACCGAAATTGAGGCCGAGGTCCGGCCGGAAGAGAAGGCGGCGGTGATTGAACGGCTCAGGAAAGAGGGGCGCATCGTCGCAATGGCTGGAGACGGCATTAATGATGCGCCGGCGTTGGCGGCGGCGCACGTGGGAATCGCCATGGGCACGGGCACCGACGTTGCCATGGAGAGCGCGGGAATCACACTGGTGAAGGGCGATTTGCGAGGCATCGTGCGGGCGCGGCGGTTGTCGCGAGCGACGGTCAGCAACATCAAGCAGAACCTGACGTTTGCTTTTGTCTATAACCTGCTGGGGATCCCGATTGCGGCAGGAGTCTTCTTTCCGGTATTTCAGTGGCTGCTGAGCCCGATGATTGCGAGCGCGGCAATGAGCTTCAGCTCGGTTTCGGTGATCAGCAATGCGCTGCGGCTCAGGGGTGTGAAGCTGTAGTTGATTTGGGTCGGCCCGAGCGAAAAGCAGGTCCCTCACCCGCAAAAGACGCGGGTTCGGGATGACAATTTTGTGAGACGCCCCAGGAAATTATCGGAGCCACTCCCGAATATTATCGGAGCCACTCCGGAATAGTATTGGGGACACCCCAGAATTGGGTCGATTGTCACCTGACTCCGCGCCACCTTCGTTCGTCTATAACCTCAAGAGTGGGAACATTTTGAGTGGGGCTGCGTATCAATCTACAGCAGCTTGAGTGGTTCTCGCCTCGGGGGTCTGATATGTCCAGCAATGGCAACGGTTTAACGAATGGGAAGGCGGCGAAGAAGCGTCGTCGGCGCATCATCATCGGGAGTATCGTGGCCTTGATTCTTGTCGGCGGGGGATACGGCGTCTACGCCGCCCTGCGGCCGAGCCATGAAATTGATCCTTCCAAACTGGCGGCAGCGGAGCGGGGCGACCTGGCCAAGGTTGTGGTGGCCACGGGCAAGATTCAGCCACTATCGAAGGTTGAAGTGAAATCCAAAGCCAGCGGCATCGTGAAAAAGCTTTACGTGGATTATGGCGACCGCGTGAAAACGGGCCAACTGCTTGCCGAGCTCGATAAAGTGCAGTTGGAAGCGAGCTTGCGCGCGGCGCAGGCGAATTATCAGGCGGCACAGGCGGCGAAAGATTCCGCCGAAGCTACGCTGGAGAGGAACAAAGTGGACGCAGAAGGGCCGGACGTGCCGTTCCTGAAGCTGAACATGGAGCGCGCGGAGCAGATGTTCAAGGACGGGGTGATGTCCAAGAGCCTGGTGGAAGACGCGGAGAAGAATTACCAACTGGCGTTGAACAAGCAGGTGAGCGCACAGAGAAATCTAGCGGTATCGCGCGCGGAGATTGCCAAGGCGGTGGCGCAGGAAGCGCAAGCCAAGGCGGCGCTGGAAAATGCGGAAGAGGATTTGCGGAATTCCACGATCATCAGCCCGATCGACGGGCTGGTGTTGTCTCGCGATGTGAATGTGGGCGACGCGGTGAGCTCGATCCTGGTGCTTGGCTCGCAGGCGACGCTGATCATGACGCTGGGCGACGTTAGCGAAGTGTACGTGCAGGGTAAAGTGGATGAAGCGGACATCGGCAAGGTGTACCTGAACCAGGCGGCGCGCATTGTGGTGGAATCGTTCAAGGACAAGAAATTCACGGGTAAGGTGACGAAGATTTCGCCGCTGGGGAAAGAGAAAGACAACGTCACCACGTTCGAAGTGCGTGTTTCCATCTCGAATTCCACGGGCGAACTGAAGGCCAACATGAGCGCCAACGCGGAAATCGTGCTGGAAGAGAAGAAAGACGTGCTGATGGTGCCGGAAGCTTCACTGATTTACGACAAGGATCGCAAAGCTTCGGTGGAAATTCCGGATTTGAAGGCGGACAACGGGAAGAAAAAGATTCCCGTGCAGCTCGGCATCTCCAATGGCGTGAAGACGGAGATTACGGCGGGCCTCACCGAGAAGCAGCAAGTGGTTCTGCAATAGCGAGGCCACAATGACGTTTCGCGACCTGCTGAGAGACACCATCGCAACGCTCCTGGCGCACAAGCGGCGCACCTTGCTGACCATGTTCGGCATCGCCTGGGGGATAATTTCCATCACGCTAATGGTCGCGGCCGGGGAAGGCCTGGGGCGCGGTATCCAAAAACAGCAGGAAAATTTTGGCAAGGACGTGATGATCGTCTTTTCCGGCCGCACCAGCATGCAGGCCGGGGGGACGCGTTCGGGCCGCGTGATCCACTGGATGGAGGACGACTACAAGGAAGTGGCTCAGGAATCCCCCGCTTGCAAGTATGTCTTGCCGGAACTCGGAAACAACACAAAGGTGCACAGCGCGTTCAACAGCGGGGACCTGGATACGGTGGGTTCGCTGCCGCCGTTCACCGAGATTCGGAGTATCACCGTAGCGGAGGGGCGTTTCTATAATTATCAGGACAACGAAGCGGGCAGGCGCGTGGCATTCCTCGGCAGCGATACGAAGAAACAACTTTTTGCGGAGCGCGAAGCAATCGGCCAGAACATCGAGCTGAACGGGGTTCCGTACACCGTCATCGGGGTGATGAAGACGAAAGATCAAAACTCCAGCTACGACGGCGTGGACATTCGGAAGATCTTCATACCGTTTAACTCCATGAAGCGGGACTTTCCGAACAAGCCGCCGGCCGTGGAACACAGCGTGGACCGCCTGCTGGTTGCGCCATGGTCGCTGGAAACGCATCGCGATTGCGTGAAGCAGGTGCGGCGCACACTGGGGCGGCTGCACAATTTCGACCCGCGCGATGAAGAAGCGGCAAGCATTTGGGACACCGTCAAGAATGCGCAGGCCAATCGAATGATTTTCGTGGGCATGGAAATATTCATGGGCGCGGTGGGGGTGGCGACGATTTTTCTGGGCGGATTGGGAGTGATGAACGTGATGCTGGTCAGCGTGCGCGAGCGAACGCGAGAGATCGGGGTCCGCAAGGCGCTGGGAGCGACGCGTGAATCGATCCTGAAGCAGTTTTTTCTGGAGACGGTGATCGTGGTGTTCATCAGCGGAGGAGTGGGCCTGGTCATTTCCTACGGCCTTTGCGGACTGGTGAACCTTTTGCCGACGATTCCGTATTTCGACGGGCTGGATGCCAGTTGGAAGCTGGCAGCGCTGACGATCAGCCTGCTGGGACTCATCGCAGTGTTATCCGCACTGTACCCGGCAAATCGAGCAGCATCGGTCGATCCGATAGAAGCGTTGCGCTTCGAGGCGGGTGGATGATGCTGATTGAAGTGTTCAAGGAAGCCTGGACCGCACTGGGGCGCAATCGTGTGCGCAGCATGCTTACGATGACCGGCATTTCGTGGGGCATTGTGGCTGTAACACTGTTGCTAAGCTACGGTTCCGGGTTTCGCAGCGTTCTCCTTTACACGTTCGAAGTGTTCGGCAAGGGTGCCGTTATTTGCTGGCCGGGAACGACCAGCGAGCAGGCGGGCGGCGAGCGAGCCGGGAAACCGGTTCGGTTCGAACAGGAAGATGCCGATTGGGTGAAGGCGCAGTCACCGCTCGTCAAGCGGGTAACCCTCGAAACAGTAAAATTTCTAGGCATTTCACATGACGAGCGGCTTTCGGACAGCGCCATTCGCGGCGTTTATCCCGAGTATGGCGAGATGCGCAACGAGGTCCCTTCGGAGGGCCGGTGGATTTCCGCGGATGACATTGCCGAGCGCCGGCGAGTGGTTTTCCTGGGAGCGCGCCTGAAGAAAAAGCTTTTCAGCGGGACACCGGCCGTGGGCGAAACCGTGCGCATCAATGGCGTGCGATTCACCGTGATTGGCACGATGGACATGAAGTTTTCCGACAGTTGCTATTTCAACTGCGACGACGAGTCCGCGTTCATTCCGTATCCCGCAGCCGCGGACATCTGGGACGCGCGCTATGCCAGCGTGATAGTATTCGAACCCGTGGCCCCGCAGTTTGAAGCTCAGGCGATGCAGCAATTCCGGGACGCGGTGGCGAACCGGCAGCATTTTTCGGGGAAAGACAAGCGGGCGATTACCATGTTTGGCCGGCAGGAATTCAAGCCGGTGTACGACGGGATCACTTTGGGGATTGAAGGGCTGCTGTTTTTGATTGGCTCGATGACGCTGGCGATCGGTGGAGTCGGCGTGATGAACATCATGCTCGTCTCCGTGGATGAGCGGGTGCGCGAGATTGGTTTGCGGCGCGCGCTGGGCGCCCGAAAAGCGCATATTCGCTGGCAATTCCTGCTGGAAGCGCTGGTGCTCACTTTGACGGCGGGCGCGATCGGAATGCTTTTCTCCGCCGCGCTCACGGCGGCGATTGGGACCCTGCCGTTTCTTGGCCCGGCTTACGAGGACGACTCGGGCAAGGTGGATATCCACCTGACTCTGTCTGTCACCACGATGATGCTCTCGAGCCTGATCCTGATTGTGGTGGGCGTATTCAGCGGATGGATGCCGGCGATGCAGGCGGCGAAGCTCGATCCGGTGGAAGCGTTGCGCTACGAGTAAGAGAATTTGTCCGGCAACCGGCACAGGTTCTTTCGTTCAAGCCAAATCTCGTGATTCCGTGAGCTCGCTTCCGATGTTGGGGCGAATCTTCTCCCGCTGCTATAGTAGGGAGGGGCGATTTCGCGCTGATTTGGCCGAACCCCAAGAAGGCGGCATAAAGCCGCCCCTACACCTCTTGCGAGGGGAGAATAATGGATCGAAGGTTTGCACTTACTCGAATCATCGCGGGGACTGTCGCCCTGGCAGCCCTGCTGGCAGCGGGCCGAATCATCGAGGGGCATGCCATTCTGAAAGAGAGTTCTCCGGCTGCGAACGCTACTGTCGAGGGTCCCGACGTAGCGATTACGCTGAAATACAATTCCCGCGTTGACTCGACGCGCTCCAAGGTCCAACTGTCGCATCCGGACAATAGCGTCAGCGACCTGCCCCTTGCGAAACAGGTTTCCCCGGATACGTTGTCCTCGAAAGCCACCGGCCTAACGCCGGGCGCTTACAAACTGCAATGGCAAGTGCTGGCGCCGGATGGCCACATCACCCGCGGCGTCGTACCTTTTACCGTGAAGGGTTCCTGAGCAGGGCATGGTTGATCTGCTCGGCATCTTCGGATTCCTGGTGGTGCTTTTGCGCGCCGCTACGCTGTGCTTTCAAACGATCCTGGCCGGCGGGCTAATTTTTCTCACCTGTATTGCGTCGAGCAATGGTCTGCGACCAGAGGAGTTGACGCGGCCATCCTGGAAATTGATTCGCTGGAGCGGGGTGGGCCTTGCGCTCTGCCAGGTGGTGTTCCTGATCGTCAACGCGCTGGTTCTCGGCGATTCCAAAGAGATTTCCATCCGCGATTTGCTGGGCGCGAATTTCGCGATCGCCGGAATTGTTGCGATTGTTGCGTCGCTCGGGGTCGCGCTCTGGCCCCTGCGCCTGCGGAAGAGCATGAATCCGGCCGTGCTTATCCCCGCGGCGCTTATTCTGGGATCTTCGGTGGTGACCAGCCACTCGTTTTCGAGGATGGAAGGCCGCGGGGTGCTGGTTGGATTGACGTCCCTGCACTATCTGGCGACCGCGAGTTGGATTGGCGGGCTCCCTTACTTGCTGCTGTCCATGAAGCGAGTTTCGGAGCAGGGGATCAGGATAAGGATCAGCGAGCGATTTTCGAGGCTGGCGCAAATCAGCGTCGCGGTGCTGTTTCTGGCCGGGCTGGGCATGAGCCTGGTCTTCGTGGGGTCGTGGAACGCGCTCTACGGGACCGCGTACGGCATCATGGTCGGAACGAAGGTGGTGTTGTTCGGCTGCCTGCTGCTTCTGGGCGCGGCAAACTATTTCATCGTGCGCGGGATTGGCGCGGCTTCCCCGAGCGGGGCCACGAGCCTGATCCGCTTCGGAGAAGTGGAGATCGGCATCGGGCTAACAGTAATTCTGGCGGCTGCGTCCTTGACGTCCCAGCCTCCCGGGGCTGATCTGACCGAGGACCGCGTGAGCTTGCACGAAATCGCCGTACGCTACGCGCCGCGCATGCCGCGATTGACCAGTCCGCCGCTCGGCGATCTATCGCCGGCCGGAAAGGAGCAGGAGAGACAGGCCAAACTCGCCGGTGTGAAGGTGCCCGCCGCGTTCATGCCCGGAGAGAGCTTCTCTCATCCAGATACGCCAGGAGACATCGCGTGGTCGGAATACAACCACGCCTGGGCGGGCTTGATCGTATTTTTCATGGGGCTGCTGGCGCTGCTTTCCCGCAACCGATATTTTCCCTGGGCGAAAATCTGGCCGTTGATGTTCCTGGGGCTCGCGGTATTTCTGTTTTTGCGGGCGGACCCGGAAAACTGGCCCCTTGGACCGAACGGATTCTGGGACAGCTTCCGCGAGGCAGACGTTCTTCAGCATCGAGCCGTGGTGGTGCTGATTATCGTTTTTGCGCTATTTCAGTGGGCGGTGGAAACGAGCCGCGTCAAGTCTCACGGAGCGGCGCTGGTGTTTCCCGGCGTTTGCGCCATCGGCGGGATCGTGCTGCTGACCCACATGCACGGGGTGACGAATATCAAACAGGAAATGCTGATCGAGTTGAGCCACACGCCGCTGGCCATTTTCGGCATTGTTGCCGGATGGGCGCGCTGGCTGGAACTCCGGCTGCCGCAGGAGAACAACACGCGGAAATATCTGGCGTGGGTCTGGCCGGTGTGTTTTGTCTTTGTCGGATTGATCCTGATGGATTATCACGAGGCGTAGGGGGGAGGGAGTAATCGGTAATCGGTAATCAGTAAGAAGAAAGAAGTAAGAAGTAAGAAAAATCGGGCGCTGGGGCTGCGTTGAGGCTGCAGCTTATTTCGGCGGGAGGGGAAGGAATGAGCAAGTCGGCGCTGGTGGTGGTGGATGTGCAGCGGGATTTCTGTGAAGGCGGGGCGCTGGCAGCGGCCAATACGCTTTCGCTGCTGCCACCGCTGCAGAAATTCATCGCTGAGGCGAAGAGGCAGGGCGTGCTGGTCGTGTTCACACAGGATTGGCATCCGGCAAATCACAGCTCGTTCAAGGCGAATGGCGGGACGTGGCCGGTGCATTGCGTGGAGGGAACCGCCGGGGCGGAACTAATGCCTCCGCTCAACGCAGCGACAGGAGACGTGGTGATCCACAAGGGAGTGGGCGTGGACGGCGCGGGATATTCCGGATTTGATGAGACATCGCTGCAACAGGAATTGCGCGACAAAGGCATTACCCGCGTCGGTGTGGCCGGAATCGCCACCGAGTATTGCGTGCGCGCGACCGCGCTCGATGCCCTGAGAGCGAAGTTTGACACCACCGTGCTGGAGGACTTGATCCGCGCGGTTCAGGAAAAAGAAGTTCCACACGTTTTGGCCGAGCTGAGGGAGGTGGGAGTGAAGTTGGGTAGTTCGGCGGGCTGGCTTGCCGCCGCTGAATAACACGAATCAGGAATAGGCAACTATAAAGGGCATGCGCTCAGTTTTGCCCGAGAAGCGCGTCGAAATAACCCACCATCTCCGCGGAATTCCAATCCTGCGGCCCGATTACTTTCCGGGCGATTTTTCCCTTGCGATCGATAATGTAGGTTTCGGGATACATCACGGTGCCATAATCCTGCGCCGATTTCTTGGAGGGGTCGCGCGAGGTCAGGAAGTTGATGCCGTGGTCCAGAATAAATTTCCGGTAAGCCGAGTCGTCTTCATCCACGCTGACGCCAAGAACAACTCCATTGCGCGACGCGAGGCGTTTGTTCAGTTCAATCAGAGAGGGCGTTTCTTCCACGCAAGGCGGGCACCAGGTGGCCCAGTAGTTCAGGACGACCACTTTGCCGCGCAGGTCGGAAAGGTGAGCGGCCTTTCCGTTCAGGTCGAGCGGAATGTCCTCCGCGGTTTTGCCGGCAATCGAGGACTCACCCTGGCGATAGTGGGGGAGGGTGAAGAAGGCCAGGACGGCGAAGGCGAAGCCCATGCTGCCCCAAGCCATGATTTTCCGCAGTAGGTTGCTCATATGAAGTTATAATAACGCAGAGAACCCGCGCCGAGAAGCCAGGAATCGCCCCGACGGCCATGAACCAAGCCAATCCCAGGAACCTACGAGTTAGCGCGATTATCCCCGCACGTAATGAGGAAGCGGTGATTGCGGCGTGTGTGGAATCACTTGCGGCGCAGGTGGGGATTGCGGAAGTGCTGGTGATCGACGACCAGTCATCGGACCGCACGGCGGAAGTTGTGCAGGCGTTTTCCGCGAACCATTCGAGGGTGAGGCTGATCAAGGCGGGGGAATTGCCTCCGGGATGGGTGGGAAAAAATAATGCTGCGTGGATCGGAGCCAAGGAAGCTCGAAGCGATTGGCTGCTGTTTACCGATGCGGATGCGGTTCACGCCAGGAATTCCGCGGCGACAGCGCTTTCGATTGCTGAAGAAAATGGAGCGGCGCTGGTTTCATTCTCGCCGGACCAGGTGATGGAGACCTGGTATGAAAAAGCGGTCATACCGTATGTGTTCACCCGGTTGGGCAGCCGGTTTCGTTTTGCTGAGATAAATGACCCCAAAAATTCCGCCGCTGCCGCAAATGGCCAATTCATCCTGATTCGGCGCGACGCCTACAAATCCGTGGGCGGACACGCCAGCATCGCCGGGGATGTACTGGAAGATGTGGCGCTGGCGCGGCGGGTGAAAGCGGCCGGCTACCGCATCTGGTTCGGCAGCGGGAAGGGAATTGTGCGCGTGCGGATGTATCGCAGCTTCATGGCAATGTGGGAGGGCTGGAAAAAGAATCTCTATTCGCTCATGGGCGGAAGCGTGACGGCCGTGAAGACAGAGATCGCCCGGGCATTGCTGCCGATTGTCCTGGTGCCGCTGGTGGCGATTGGCACTGGCGGAATCACACGGTCCATCCTGTTTGCCACAGTCGTACTCGGAATGGGTTTTCTGGGGATCCTGATCGCGTACGACGCGGAATTGGAGGCCAATGGCTTTTCAGTCCGTCTATTGGCCTACTGCATCCCCGGGCGCATCCTGTTTGCCGCGATGCTGTGGGCTTCTTATCGCGACCACCGCAACGGACACCTGGAATGGAAAGGGCGCACGTATCCTGCGGGTACCCCCCGCGCATCCAAAGGGTAGAAGAGCACATGGTTTATCTCACACGAAAACTGGAGTTTTCGGCTTCGCACTTGTATCACAACCCCGCGTTGAGCGCGGAGGAGAACAACCGGATTTTTGGGAAGTGTAACAATCCGCACGGCCATGGACACAACTACACGCTGGAAGTGACCGTGGCGGGCGAACCCGATCCGGTGACCGGAATGGTTCTGGACCTGAAGGAGTTGAAGGAAATCCTGGAGCGGGAGATCACGCAGCGAATGGACCACCGTTTTTTGAATTACGAGGTTGCGGAATTGAAGGGCCAGATTCCCACCTGCGAAAATATCGCGCAGGTGATCTGGAACCTGCTGGAGCCGAAGATCCACAAGGGCCGCCTGCACAAGGTGCGCTTGTACGAAACGCCGGATCTTTACGCCGAGTGTTACCGCAACGGAGCTCACGGGGCATGAACGAGGGACTCAAGATCGAATTGGGGCGTCGCTACCGGTTTTCGGCGTCGCACCGGCTGCACAGTTCGAAGATGAGCGAGGAAGAAAACCGCCGCGTCTATGGGAAATGCAATAACCCCTACGGGCATGGACATAATTACGTGGTGGAGGTCAACGTGTCCGGAGCGGTGGACCCCGCTACGGGCATGATCGCGAATCTCGCGGACCTGGACAGCTATGTGGAAAGGGAAGTGATCGAACCTTTCGACCACAAGTCGCTCAACGAGGATGTTGCCGCGTTTCGCGAAAACGTACCG
>DATMMG010000051.1:0-3241 GCA_035569815.1 Candidatus Methylomirabilota bacterium | reverse complement strand
CCTTCGCCTTTAAGGGTGCGGGTTTTTCGTTGGTTTCTCTTTTCATTGAACTCTGCGCGCTTCCTCCGCGGCCTCTGCGTGAATTCTTTGGTTTTCATTTTGCGCCTCGCTACCAAATCCGCACGCGCTCCGCCGGCGAGAGATACAGCTTCTCGCCCTCCTTCACCTGGAACGCCGGATACCACGCGTCAATGTTCCGCACCGTGTCCGTGCGATATTCCGACGGCGCGTGCGGGTCCGTCATCACCTGCTGCCGCAGCGCGCCTTCCCGCGGCTTGTTCGCGCGCGTCTGCCCATATGCCAGGAAAAACTGTTGATCCCCGTTGAAGCCCGCCTGCTCCGGTGGCGTCCTTCCCGCCAGCGCGGCGTGATACGCGTCATACGACGCGGCAATTCCCGCCACGTCCGCGATATTCTCCGCCAGCGTCTGCCTGCCGTTCACGGCCAGGTCCGGAAACGGTTTGTACGCATCGTACTGTTCCGCCAGTTTCTGCGTCGAGGCCTCAAAATGGGCCAGGTCCGTCGGCGTCCACCAGTTCCGCACTCTGCCCTTCGAGTCGAACGCTGCCCCCTCGGTATCAAACGTGTGGCTGACCTCATGCCCGATCACCGAGCCGATCGCACCATAATTGAACGCGTCCGACGCCTTCGCGTCGAAAAACGGTGGCTCCAGAATCGCCGCGGGAAAACTGAGCGCGTTCTGCAGCGGCAGATTCACAGCGTTCACCGTCTGCGGCGTCATCGTCCATTCCTGGCGATCCACCGGCTTTCCCAGGCGTGCCACTTCGCGGTGATACACGAACAGGCTCCCGCGCCAGAGATTCCCGAAAATGTCGTCGGGCTTGATCTCGTACGCGGAATAATCCTGCCAGTGTTCCGTATAGCCGATGCCGACGTACAGCGTCTTCAACTTCTCTTTTGCCTCTGCCTTCGTCGCGGGATCCATCCAGGTCAGCCCGTCGATCCGCTTGCGGAACGCCGCCTCGATGTTCGCCACCATCTTTTCCACACGGGCTTTCGATTCCGGTGGGAAATATTCCTTCGCGTACATCTGCCCCACCGCATCGCCGAGCCACAAGTTCACCGTCGCCACCGCGCGTTGCCAGCGCGGCCGCTGCTCCGTCGTGCCCTGCAGCGCCTTGCCGAAAAACGCGAAGCGCTCGTCGGCGAACGCCTTTGGCAGCACACTGCCGTATGCTTCGATCATGTGATACGCCAGCAGATCTTTCCATGTGTCGAGAGGTTCCGAAGCCACCAGCGCCGACTCGCCCGCGAACGCACCCGACTGCCACACAAAAAAGTTGTCCTGCCTCTCCAGCCCCGCGCCGCGGAAATATTCCTCCCAATCGAGCCCGGGCGCCTTCGCCGCAAACTCCGTCCGCGTCCAAGGATTGTTTGCGTCATGCACGTTTTCGTTTTCCGCCAGCGTCCGGTGCTTCTCCGCGATCGCGTGCTCCAGCGCCACAATTTTGGCCGCGCGCGCTTCCGCATCCGAAACTCCCGCAAGCGTCAGCATGGCGGCCACGTGGGCCTCATACGCCGTGCGCAAATTTTTCATTCGCTCGCTCTGCCCCGTGTAGTATTCGCGATCCGGCAATTGCAACCCGCCTTGCATCAGGTACGCGGCGTAGTGTTCTGAATCGTTGAAGCCCGGCGCTACCCACAGCCCGAAGAGATTCGCGGTGTGAAAATTCGTGTTATTCAGGGCGTCCACATCCGCGCGCAAAGTTTTTCCCAGCGCGAACGCCAGCGCCTTCTTGTCCTTGATCGCGGCAATATCCTGCAAGTGAGGCTGCAATGGCGCCAGCCCCTTCGCCTCGATTCCCACCTCGTCCATGAACGATTTATAGAGGTCCGCCATCTTCCGCGTGTTCGTTTCCGCGGGCGCATTCGCCGCCACCGCTTCGTCAATCAATCCCCGCACCCGCTGGCTGCTCTTGTCCACCAGCGTCGCAAACACGCTGACGCTCGGCCGGTCCGCCGGAATCTCTGTTCTCTTTAGCCATGCGCCATTGCAGTACCGAAAAAAATCGTCCCCCGGCTTCACCGCCGGGTCCATGTTCCCCACCACCACGCCGTGCGACTCCTCGGCCGCCTGTTGCCCACTCGCGGGCTGCCAGCCCAGCCCCAGCACGCATGCCACCGATGCCAGCCACGCCCCGGCCCTCACGAACCGCACGTTATTCCACGAAATTTTCATTTGTCCCTCTTCCTGTCCTGTCTGGATAAGCCGGAATGCGGCGCGACGCACACCCATGGCCACTGAAATGTCAGTTCCCCCAAAAGGGTAGCACGCAAGCGCTGCCAAATCCCGCCCGCCACCTTAAAGTATCCGTTAAGAGGTGCTGAGTGTTCTGACTGTTGCTCCCGGGAATTCGCTTGTACAGTGGGCGCTCTAATCAGGTGTTGGGCCCCATTAGCTGGCAAATCTCGCATGAACCGCACATATCGCGGGTTGTCAGCACTTATCCAGAGAAGTAGAGACATCCTGTCACTTTTGACAATTCCGCCCCGCAACCACCGGTGAAAGTATCACCGGCGTGCATGGGCGCAGTGCTCCGATTTGCCGGATTTCCCCCCATTGTCCCAAGAACGGCACAACTTCTTTTGAGCTAGAGGAGAAAACTCTTGAACGCAACTCTCCGATTTGCACGGAACGGACTCGCGCTATCAATGGCTTTTGTCGGAACGGTCCAGGCGCAAACAAAACTGGATCGCACCGTCCTTCCCATCCCGGAACCAAACTACCCCCATAGCACTGTACTCGACGCTCGCGATGCCACCCCGCCGCCGCGCTTCCAGATCACCGCGCCGGAAGGCGCTCCAAACGTGATGATCGTGTTGATTGACGACATGGGTTTTGGAATGTCGAGCTCCTTTGGCGGCCCGGTTCATATGCCAACGGCAGAGAGTCTTGCCATGCAGGGGCTGCGGTACACCCAGTTTCACACCACGGCGCTATGCTCGCCCACGCGAACCGCGCTCCTCTCTGGCCGAAACCACCACATGAACAACATGGGGGGGATCACGGAGATTGCCACGGCCTTTCCTGGCAACACGGGGCAGCGTCCGGACAACGTCGCGCCTCTAGCAGAGATGTTGCGCTTGAACGGCTATAGCACCGCCATGTTTGGGAAGAACCACGAGACGGCGGCTTGGGAGGTTAGCCCTTCCGGTCCAACCAATCGTTGGCCGACGCGCTCAGGCTTCGATGAGTTCTACGGCTTCATCGGCGGCGAGA
>DATMMG010000050.1:0-5950 GCA_035569815.1 Candidatus Methylomirabilota bacterium | reverse complement strand
TCCGGATAAAGACTCATGAAGCGATTCCTGCTGGATACCCACATCTGGCTATGGGCCGCGCTCGAGCCGCACAAGCTAACTTCTGAAGTTCACAATCTGCTCGCTAATCCGAAGCCTGATTTGTTTCTGTCTCCCATCAGTTTGTGGGAACTTTCCGTCATGGTTCAGAAGAAGAGATTTGCTCTCAAGGAAGACTTCGAAGTATGGGTTCAACGTAGTGTGTCAGACCTGAGGCTCCAGGAAATCCCTCTAAATTGGCAGGTCGCGACTGAAATGCGCTTCATTTTGCCGAATCACAAGGACCCGGCCGACGGGTTTCTTGCGGCCACGGCGATCGCCTTTGATCTTATTCTAATCACCAGCGACCAGAAGCTGATCGGTGTCCCCGGTTTGAAGGTTCTCGCCAACGTCTGAGCCGCCGCGCGAGTCTCGAAATCTCCTAGTGCAGATACTTTTGAAAGAATGCCGTGATGCGCTGGTTCGAGTCCGCCGTCGCCTCGGGACGGTACCCCTGTGTGTTGTTCGGATTCTGATACGCATGGCCTGCACCCTCATAAATCTTGATGTCCGTCGGCTTCCCCGCGGCCTTCATCGCCGCTTCGAACGCCTTCACGTCCTTCGGCGGGATGCCCTGGTCGTCCGCCCCGAAATTTCCTTGCATCGGCGCCTTGATTTTGGCGATCACTGCCGGGTCCGAAGGCAGCGATCCATAATTCACCACGCAAGCGGCCAGGTTTGGCTGGTCCTCGGCCAACTTAAGGGACCAACCGCCCCCCATGCACCATCCGATCGATCCAATCTTCACGGTATTCACGTCCGGCCGCGAAGAAAGGTACGCAAACGCCGCCTCCAGATCGCGCAGCCCACGGTCATCCGGCAATCCGCGCATCAGGATGTGCGCTTCATCGGCATTCGTCGCCACCTTTCCGCGATATAGGTCCACCGCCAGCGCCACATACCCCTGCGCGGCATATTTCTGCGCCTGATCCTTCACCCAGTCGTTCAGCCCCCACCATTCGTGGATCACGATGATCGCCGGGTGCTTGCCTGCGCCGTCCGGCAGCGCCAGATAGCCGCTCACCGTTTCATCGCCGCTCTTGTAGCTGACCGTCTCCGTTTTTGGCGCCCCCGCACGCAGCGCCAACCCGAATGCCAGAATTCCCAGCGCCACCATGGGCAAAAAAATCTTGCGATTCATATCTGCACCCTCCAATGGAAAAGGCTCCGAAATTTTATCCTATCCCGGAGCCCGATACTACCGACTGGCTTACCCTCGCCTAGCTTGCCGGCTTCTGCAATTCGTCCAACGACGCCAGCACGTCGTCGCTATGCGTTTTCACGTCCACGCTTGTCCACACCTTCCTAACCACTCCGTTCGGATCGATCAGGTACGTGTGTCGCGAGGAAAGCTTCGCAACTCCCAGATTCATCACCGAATCGTACTTCTCCGATACTTCCTTGTTCGTGTCCGCCAGCAGCTTGAACGTCAAGCTTTCCTTCGCGCAAAACTCCTGGTGAGACTTTTCGTCCTGCATGCTTACGCCGAGGATCACGGCCTTTTTCGCGTCATACTTCGCCAGGTCCCGCTGGAAATTGTGGGCTTCGATCGTGCAGCCGCTGGTCATATCCTTCGGATAAAAATAGAGCACCACCCACTTGCCTTTGAATTCGTGTAGGCTGACGGGCTTTCTCTCCTGCGAATTCAACGTAAAATCCGGCGCGGGCGTTCCCACGGCCGGCGATTTGTCTCCACCGCGCAGATTTGCGCTGATCACCGCGATCAACGCCGCCGCGGCAAGGATTCCCGCGATTACCGTCCACATTGGTTTTTTCCTCATGAGTCCCCTCGCCTGAAAATACCAAAAATCGGCGCGCTTCGCCCAGTCAAAAGATTTTTGGAATTGTAAGCGCGGGTGAAGCAACGAGGAGGGCCAGGAAATCAGATGCTTACACCGCTACTTCTTGACCGCGGGATCCTTTGGCTGTGCAGCAGGCACGGAGATTGGGCTTGCGGCGAAACGCTTCGCTTCCGGGCTGCGTGTACTCCAGTCCGTCGGCGGAAAGGACACCCGCCAAAACCGCGGATTGGGCTGGGCAAACTCCAGTGCGATCTCCGCAAGCCCGTCCGCTCCCGGGCTCAAATCCACCACCGTGCAGAGCGCCTCTTCGCCGGTGATCACGTTTCTTATGCTCAAGCTTTGCCCATCGCGCACCGGCTCTTGCAATTGCATCAGCGTCCCATGCGCGTTTACGATCAGTGTCTTCGTGTGCTCCACGAAGGGCGCGCCGTTCGCCCGTTTTCCGGAAACCCGCAACGGGACCGACAAAAGGATCCTCTGGCTGCGGCGCTGGTTGGCCATCTGCGTGGGCCGAATATTAGGCGTGCTCATGGGCTTGCGTCCTCTTCTCTATGGTTGTCGACATGCATGAGGGTAACCATTAGGAAGGGTGGAAGAAAGAAACCTGGGGAATTCGCCTTTCATGCCTATCGTTCGAAGCCCGATCACGTGTTCCAGGTTGAGGTTCCCACTCTTCCAACACCCGGTATCCCATAGAAAATGAGCAAGGTTAACCCAACACGGGCCCCGGCTTTGTTTGTCGTTTACGCTGCCGTTCACCTGCGCAAGAGGCTGCGAACGAAAATGAAATATTTCAGCGGCGTTCTACGCATCCTGAACTGTTCGGGAACACTGCAAACTGTTCCAGTCTGGAATAAGGGTGGATGGGTGGCCCGGACGTAGACACGGAAGAATGAATTTGGGAGCTCCATTCTCGGTTTTTGAGGGTGGGCTCTTGTGGTTTTCTTGGGCTGGCTATTTTGGCAGCCGTCATCCCGCGCGGATTTTTCCGGCCAACATCGAATCTCTAGGACCGGACTCCTCCGCCAATTTCTCGCCACAATTATCTCAGTCGCCATCGCATTTCCGTTGGGAGCGGCCAGTTCCGGTTGACCTGTTCCCCTCAGTCCGCAGGAAAGTGTATCTGATTCTGCGGGACGAGGAGGAGCGTCATGTCGAAGGGAAAGCACAGCGAAGCGGACATCATCAGGCCGTTGAAGCAGTTGGAAGCGGGTTTGGCGGAACGCTTGCCCGAATGACGGAAAATTGCCGAGGCTTCGTAAATCGATCAGGCGCAATTAGTCCGCTGATTTTCTGTTGCAATCCACTACAATGGATCCCAAATCGCCCATCGACGATTCTTATCCGGGTGATTTCCCGAACGCTTGATGGATTCCTCTTTTCCCACCTGGCTCACAGAGCCGTACGTCACGATTCTGCTCGCCTCCGCGTTCGCGCTGCCCGCAATTTTCATTCCGCGCAGTTCGGAGCGTTTTTTCGGACTAATCGAGAAATTCTTCGCCAGATTTGCGGCTCATAAATTTCTGGCCGTTGTTGGATTGTTTCTTCTCGTAATTGCATTGCGCCTCGCCCTCCTCTCGCTGCTTCCCGTTCCCAACCCCGGCATTCACGATGAGTTCAGCTACCTCCTGATGGGCGACACATTCGCCCATGGCCGCCTTGCAAATCCGCCGCACCCTCTCTGGAGAAGTTTCGAGACTTTCCACGTTCTCTGGTTTCCCGCCTACGCCTCAAAATATCCTCCCGCGCAGGGGCTTGTGCTGGCGTTCGGCCAGTTGCTCGGCGACCCGTGGATTGGCGTGCTGCTCGGTGCCGCTGCAATGGCCGCGGCTTTTGTATGGGCGTTGCAAGCGTGGATACCCGCAAGATGGGCGTTGCTCGCCGGCGTCCTTGCCGCCTTGCGGCTCTGCGTCGCTTCCTACTGGATGAACAGTTATTGGGGCGGCGCGGTGGCGGCCGTGGGGGGAGCGCTTGTCCTCGGCGCGTTCGGCCGCATGAAACGCCGCCCGTCGTTCGCCCTCGGAATTTTTCTCGGCCTCGGCGTGGCCATCCTCTTCAACAGCCGCCCGTACGAAAGTGTTTTTTTCTGCGTTCCCGTTGCCATCGCGGTGTTCCTCTGGCTTCGCGGTGAATTCAAGCAGGTTGCGCCGCGCCGCGCCGCTCTGCGACTGGTGCTCTTGCCCGCCGGCGTAATTCTGCTCCTCACCGGTTGCCTGATGGCCCGCTACAACTGGCGAGTCACCGGCGACGCGTTTCTTCCGCCCTACGCGTATGACGCGGGCCTCCACGATCGCGCTGCGATGTTCCTGTGGCAGGCGCCCAAGCCCCCAATTCATTACGACAACGCCGAGCTGGAAAACTTTTATAACCAGTACGAACGCCTCGCCTACGATCGTTCCTGGACCTCGTTCAAATCCGTTTTTCGGGACAAGTGGGAACACTGCTCGCCGGCGTTTCTTTGGCCGGCGTGCTGGTTGCTCGTTCCCGGCATTTTCTTTCTCTACCGCGACGCCCGCTTCCGCCTGCTCCTTCTCACTCTCCTGGCCGTCTTGTTCGGCTATGCCTTGGTCGTCTGGCCGGGACCTCACTACATCGCGCCGTCCGCCGCCATCATTTTCGCCGTCCTCGCGCAATCGATTCGTCACCTCCGCACCGTGCGCATTTTCGGGCGCCCCGTCGGCGCCGCCCTTTCCCGCGCGCTCCTTCTCGCGCTTGCGTTCGATGTTTCCTTATTGGTTGCGCAACGTCTTGGCGATCCGCAAGGCTGGGGCGGCTGGGGGCTTTCCGATCGCGCCGACTTGTTGCACGACCTCGAATCCAAGCCCGGGAAGCACGTCGTCCTCGTGCGCTATGGCCCCGAGCACAGCGTGCATGAAGAGTGGGTATTCAACACCGCCGATATTGACGGTTCGAAGGTCATCTGGGCACGCGATCTTCCCGGCGAACTCAACGACCAACTCCTTCGCTACTATCCCGACCGCACCATCTGGCTGGCCACGCCCGATGACAACGCGGTCTCGCTGCTTCGCCCGCCGCTCAACTCGCACTAGTTGGCAGCGGCCATCGTTCCACCCCAAACTTCTTTTGCTTTCCCCCAGCCGAGCGAAAAGACATACTAGCGGCACCGGCTATGAGCGAACACTATCGCTTCTCCGACTTGCGGGAACTCCTCGCAAAGGCCAACGAAGAAAAATCCGGCGATCAACTCGCGGGAATCGCCGCCGCTTCGGAACGCGAGCGCGTCGCCGCGAAATGCGCCCTCGCAGCCCTTCCTCTCATCGACCTGCTCAACAATCCACTGATCCCGCCCGAGATCGACGAAGTTTCCCGCCTCATTCTCGAATCCCACGATCCTTCCGCGTTCGCACCCCTCCGCAGCAAGACCGTCGGCCAGTTCCGCGAATTCCTCCTTGACAATCAAACTACCGAAGCGGATTTGAAGTCTCTCAAATGGGGAATCACTCCGGAAATGGCCGCGGCCGTCGCGAAACTCATGAGCAACAAGGACCTCGTCCTTGCCGCGGCAAAGATCCGCAACATCACGCGTTGTCGAAACACCATCGGCGAGCGCGGGGTTCTCGGCATTCGCCTGCAGCCCAATCATCCTTCCGACGATCTCGGCGGCATTTTGCTCTCGGCCTTCGACGGCCTCCTCTACGGCTGCGGAGACGCCGTCATCGGAGTGAACCCCGCCACCGATTCCGTCGATCAGGTCGCCGCAATCCTGAAAGCCCTGGATCGCCTGATTACTTCCTTCGCCATTCCCACGCAAGCCTGTTGCCTGGCGCACATCACCACCCAGTTGGCATGCCTGGATCGCGGCGCCCCGGTCGATCTGTTATTCCAATCCGTCGCAGGCACCGAAGCGGCGAACACGAGTTTTGGCATCAATCTCGCCATGCTACGCGAAGGCCGCGAACGCGTCAGGGATCATCACCGTTCGCGCAACATGGCCTGGTCCGGCGACAACGTGATGTACTTCGAAACCGGGCAGGGAAGCGCCCTCTCCGCCGAAGCTCATCACGGCGTCGACCAGCTAACTCTGGAAGCTCGCGCCTATGGCGTAGCCCGCGCGTTCGATCCGTTCCTTG
>DATMMG010000049.1:0-2865 GCA_035569815.1 Candidatus Methylomirabilota bacterium | reverse complement strand
TCTTTGCTGAACGGCCTCTTCCCGGTCGCTGTCCGCTCGTCAGGCATCAATCACTTTCTCTTTCTTCTTGAACTTCCCTTTGGCGGGAAGCGGGTCGCTCTTATTCAGATAATATTGCTGAGCGATTCCCACCAAATTGCTCGTGAACATGTACAGATTCAGCCCGCTCGAGAGCCGAAAGAAAATAAATCCCATCATCAGCGGCATCAACGTCATCATTTTCTGCTGCGCAGGATCCACCGTCGTCTGCGGCGTCATTTTCGTCATCAGGTACATCATGATGGTCATGCCGATCGGCAGAATGTAATACGGGTCCATCGCCGAAAGGTCGTGGATCCAGCCCATCCACGGCGCGTGCCGCAATTCGATTGCGCCATTCAGCACTCGCCATAGCGCCCACCAGATCGGCATCTGGAACAGCATCGGCAAGCAGCTGCCCATCGGGTTGATGCCTTCGCGGCTGTAGATCGCCATCACTTCTTCGTTCATTTTTTTCTTGCGCGGATCGCTCATCGAATATTTCTTGTAGCGATCCTGAATCTGCCGGATTTCCGGCGCCACTTTCTGCATCTTCTGCATCGAGCGCCAGCTTTTCATTTTCAGCGGAAACATTGCCAGATTGATGACCAGCGTCATCAAGACGATGCACCATCCCCAATTGGGCACCTTCGTGTGCAGCGTCTGCAAAATCCACAAAAGTGGCTTGGCGATGATTCCTGTCCATCCAAAATTCACCAGCTCCGCCAGCGGTGGACGAATCTGTTCAAGCTGCCGCAATTCCTTCGGGCCCACATACACGCGCATGCGCAACGGGGCGGCTGCCGTCGTTCCTGCCGCCATTTCGGCTTCCGGCTCCGTGCTCTGCTTGCCATCGGCGGTCACGGCATGGTTCTGCATCCAGTGCCACAACGAAAGGTCCGTGCCATCCGGCAAAAACGCCGCCGTAAAAAATTGATCTTCGACGCCGGCAAACTCCAGCGGTCCATACTGCACCGCGGGCTGGCTCTGGTTTCCCGAAACGCCGAGTTTTTTGTATTGCAGCAGATTCAGCTTGCCGCCGGTCTTGTAATAAACGGTAACGAGCTGTGCTGCGTTGTACACCGCCTTGTCACCGAACCCGCCGCGCCACGCCACCGCCACCGGCTCCGGCTTTCCATCGAGCAAGACCGACACGTCAACAGTCGTTTCATAATCCGTTGTGAAGTGCAGCGTTTTCGTGACGTCCAGATGTCCGTCACTCCAATGAAAGATTATAGTGATGGGCGCTTCGATCGGGCTGCCGTTGCTGAGAGCAGCTCTCGCCGCATTGGCAAACGCAACGGCGTCTGAGGAGGTTGCGGTTTTTTCCGCCGCCACCAAGCCGACTACTTGCACTTGATACAGCGCCGAGTTCGCTTTCGCCTCCATCTGCGGATCCGGCAGCACCAACGAAAATGGCCAGCCCAGCTCTTTCGCGACGCTATCGTTCACCAGGTCGAGCGGGTGCGGTGGTTTCTGATCGTCAAAAAATTTCTTCAGTTCCCACGTCTTCACCACGCCGCCGCGATTGGAAAGTTCCACGCGAGACAGCGGACTCTCCAGCACCATGGTTTTTTCGTCGCTGGCTTCCACCACCGAGGAATTCGCGGGCGCCGCTGCCTTCACGGTTGAATTCGCGCTACCGATCGCATTCCCCGCCGCCCCGCCGCCCTGCGCGGCACTCTGTTGCGTACCTGACTGGCTCACCGGCGCGGAAGTTTGTGTAGGACTCGGCTGCGGAGGCGGAACAGGAGGCTTATAGAAATGTCCCCAAGCGAAAAGAATCAATAGCGAGATAATTACAAAAACGATGCCGCGGACCTGGTCAGACATTTCCTTCACTGCGCCCGCTCCTTGCTTGCAGTCCGCAGCCAATCCACATCGAGGTCTTCAAGCGGCCGGTACGTTCTCGTCCTGCCGCCGGCCCCAGTGGCAACCTCCAACTCCGGCACAGGATCGAACCCGCCTTTGGTGAACGGCCTGCAGCGCCCCAGTCGCTTCATCGCCAGCCACCCGCCGCGCCGCGCTCCGTGCGCCGCAATCGCCTCCTGCGCGTAACGCGAGCACGAAGGATAGAACTTGCAAGCTCCGCCCAAAAATGGCGAAAAGAAAATCTGGTAAGAACGAACGAGCGACAGCAGCAACCACGTTCCTGTCGATCGCTGTCCTGTAGCGGGAGAATTCATCGCCCGAAGATCATCAATCTCTAATACCTTTCTCGCGCGAACCGAGTTTCCCGCGGCATCCTGGTCGACGGAATTTCCAAAGCCGCACAAGGAAGGGCGGGGCTTCCGCCCCGCCGTAAACGTCGTTTCTACTTCAGGGGCTTCCGCCCCTGAAGCTCTGGTGCCTGGTCGCGCCGAGGCATGGCCTTCAGCAACTCCTGCGCCAGCGCGGAAAATTCCGCCGTCGCGGCCGAGCTGCGCGGATGAATCACAACATCCCATCCTGGGGCGATCTCCTGTCGGTGCAATCTCAACATTTCGCGGAGGCGTCGCCGGATTCGGTTGCGCCGGACCGCGTTACCCAGCGCCTTTTTGATGCTCCAGCCGAACCGACTGTTTTCGAGGCCATTGGGACGTAGAAATACCGTGAACTCGCGGCTCGTTCGCCGCCGCCCCTCGCGATACACCGCATCATACTGACTCCGGCGCACCAGACGAGCCTCGCGGGGAAAATCAAGCCCTGGCGGGTCAGACGCGCGTGAGGCTGTGGCGTCCCTTCTTGCGGCGTCCTGCAAGGACTTTCCGTCCACCCTGAGTTTTCATGCGTTTGCGAAATCCGTGCTTCTTATGACGGCGCCGCACATGCGGCTGAAAAGTGCGTTTCGGCAACGATCATCTCCGT
>DATMMG010000048.1:0-5277 GCA_035569815.1 Candidatus Methylomirabilota bacterium | reverse complement strand
CAGCCTTCGACTTCGCCGGGATCGGGCGTGAAGGAGTGCGAAAATCCCTGCAAGATGGTGCCGTTCCAGCCGGCGAATGAGGCGGAGCGGGCAATCATCGCCTCGTGGCAGGCGCTGGAGACCGGCGTAACCGGGCACGATGCGGAGGCCTGGGCACCGCACATTGCTGATGAGTTTGTGCAGATCAGTTCGAACAGCGACCACGTGATTTCGAAAGCCGGACGGATGGAAACGCTGAACAAGCAAAAGGCGAGCGGAGTTGGTTCGGCTCCTTCTCCCCTGGTTTCGGCGAAGATGTTCGATTTCGGCGACGCCGTGATCATGACCTGCCTGCACCAACCTCAATCGGGCAAGCCCGTGCACGTCAGCCGTTTGTGGATCAAGCGGGACGGGAAGTGGATCATGTCCATCAGCTACCAGACGGCGATTCAGGCTGCGGCAGCGAAGTAGTTCCGAATCGATACTCTCGCTCGAACGATACGGGGCATTCGAATGTTTAACGGAATGTTCCACGAGGAACAATATGATTACGTCATCCACTGGTTATCATAATCGCAAAATCTGCACAAATGTCGGCGCGCCGACATTCCTGGCCGTCGCACTGCTCCTGTTCGGCGCCGCCCAGCTCCGCGCCGATGACTCCTCTTCACTCCTGCAGGCCGACAAAGCGTTTGTACAGGCGCTTCTGCAGAAGGATGCCGCGGCCACCGCAACCTATTTGTCCCCGGACTTCACGTGGATCGATTCAGTTGGCAATCGGTTGACGCACGCCTCAACTCTGCAAACATTTCCCGCCGTGGCGAACCCCGATGTGGAAGCGCAGATCCGCACATACGGAAATGCCGCCGTTGTCTGGGCAAATCGCGGCAAGATGAATGTGTTGCGCGTGTGGGTGAAGCAACCCGGTGGCTGGCGGCTTACGCACTATCAGGAAGTGAAGCAAGTGGAGAAATCGGAGCCGCCTGCTGGCAAGACTTCCGTTGAGTGCATGAACCCGTGCAAGACAATTCCCTTCGAGCCGCAGACCGCGAACGAGAAAGCAGCTATCGCTTCGTGGCAGGGCGTGATGAAGGCGATGGCGGAAAGCGATGCCGAGGCGTACTCGCCGCTGATCGCCGATGAATTCACCGCCACGGACACCTTTCACGACCGGCCGTACACCAAAGCGGACCGCCTGGCGCAAATCGACAAACAGAAAACGACCGGGAGACGCGCCGCCCCGCAGGAAATACGGGACGCGGAGATGTTCGATTTTGGCGAAACGGTGATGATGATTGCGCACGAGCAGCGGCCCGGCGCGAAATTCTACTTCAACACACGCATGTGGGTGCAGCGTGACGGGCGCTGGCAGATGCTGTTCAGCTTTAATACGCAGATTGAATAGCCGCTCAAGTCTGCCACCTTATAGGGGCCGGGCTTGCCCGGCGCTCTTCGATCTCAACCTGGTAGCAGACTCCTCGCTTCGCTCGGAGGGCGGAGCAAGCTCCGGCCCTACAAAAAAATCGCGGCCAACGCGAGATTCGGTGCGGATTACGCGCTTTGGTAGAGCTTGGTCATTACGAACTCGCGGTGGCCGAGGGCTTCGGCGCAGGTGAGGCGGCCGCTGCAGGTGCGCAGCATGATTTCGATCAGCTGATCGCCGGCCTGGTCCATGGTCATTTCACGGCGGAGAATTCCCGAGACGTCCAGATCGATGTGCTCGCTCATGGTGCGGGCGGTTTTCGGATTGGCGGTGAGCTTGATGACCGGCTCGATGGGATTGCCGATGACGTTTCCCTGCCCCGTTGGGAAAAGATGGACAACGAAACCCGCGGCGGCTTGCAGCGTGACGCATTCGGCGGCGGCTGACGAAGTATCCATGTAATAGAGGCCCGGACCCTTCGCAGGGGCTTCGGCGGGTTTCAGAACGTCGATAAATTTGGCCTTCTTGCCGATTTTCTGAAAATTGCCGAAGGCTTTTTCTTCGATGGTGGTGAGGCCACCGGCGATATTGCCTTTTGTGGGCTGCGATTCGGAGAGGTCGCTGGTCTTGTGGCGCTCGATCACTTCCTGGTAGGCGCGGAAGACCTGCATGAATTTATCGCCGATTTCCATTGTGGCGGCGCGGCTGGCGCAGACGACTTCGGCGCCGGTGAGTTCGGAAGTCTCGCCGAAACACGTGGTCGCACCGAGCGGATCGAGCTTGTCGATGAGGTTGCCGACCGTGGGGCAGGAACCGAGGCCGGAGGTGGTGTCGCTCTCACCGCACTTGGTGGAGACGAAGAGTTCTTCGATGGAGCAGGTTTCGCGCTGCTTTTCGCTGGCCCACTGCACGAATTCGCGCGCTTTGCGGGAAGCGTTGGCGATGGTGGTGATGTCGCCGTTGCCTTCGATGGAGAAGCCGGCGACGGGCTTTCCGGTTTTGGCAATGCCGTCCACGATGCGGCCGGTCCAGCCCGGCTCGATGCCGATGACCACGCAGGCGGCGACGTTGGGATTCGAGCCGGTGCCGATGAGCGTGCGGAAATGGAGCTCGAGATCTTCCCCGAACTGCAGGCGACCGTAGGCGTGCGGCAGCGCTAGAGTGCCCTTGATGTTGTTGGCGACCGCTTCGGCCGCCGCGTTTGAAAGATCGTCGAGCGGCAGAATCACCACGTGATTGCGGATGCCCACGCGCCCGTTTTCCCGCCTATACCCAAAAAACTGATAGCGTCCCATCGTTACCACCTCTTCGTTTTCATGTTATGTACGTGCACATGATTCCCTTTGCCGATCGCGGCGACTGCGCGGCCGACGTCGTGGCCGTATTTAAGGACGGTGTCGCCGGCGTTGATTTCTTTCAGCGCGATTTTGTGGCCGAGCGGAACGGCGTCGAGCGCCTTGACGGCGATGGTCTCGTCGGTCTCCATGATCCAGCCGGTCAATTGTTGGCCGGCCTGGGCATTTTCGACGACCATCACGCCGACGGTGTCGGCCTTGTCGTGAACAATGAAATGGGTTTCCATCTTTCGTGACCTCTTTTGAGCTTCGGTGATGTGAGAAAAATTAACTGGCAGACGGCCTTTCAACTTTCGCCGGAGGGGAGCCATCTTTCAAAAGGCGATGGACCTCTTCGGCGGCCTTGCTGACTTCGTCGCGAAGAATCTGCTCCGCCAAAGCGGCGTCGCGAGTGCGGATCGCCTGGACGAGCGCGCGAAGATTGTTCAGGCTCTGGCGATCCCGCTCCGCTGAGCGGTTGGGATGCGTCAAGCCCAGGCCGCGCCAGCGCCAGATGCGGCCGTGGAGAATGGCGAGCATGGAAGAGAGTGTTTCGCTCTTTGTTCCCGCAAAGAGGACCTCGTAGAAATTGTTTTTCGTTTCGAGCATGGACGCTACGTCGGCGGAGTCGTAGGCCTTTTCCACGATGGAGAGTGCCCGGTCGAGGCGCATGATTTGTGTTTGGTCAGCTTCCTGTGTGAACAAGCGGGCTGCCAGGCCTTCGAGAACGGCGCGAATAGTGTAGATGTCGCGCGCTTCTTCGACGGTGAGGGTGCGGACAATTGGACCTTTATTGGGGACAATCGCGACCAGGCCTTCGGATTCGAGTTGGCGAAGGGCTTCGCGGATTACGGTGCGAGAGACGCCCATCATGGCGATGAGTTCGCGTTCGACCAGGCGTTCACCTGGATTGAGGCGGCCGGCGATGATGGACTGGCGGAGTTCGTCGAGAACCTGGCGACGGAGAGGCGCGGCCGACTTGGAGATGGCCGCGAGGGCGGAAGAGGAGCGAAGTAAAGGCCTTGACTTCGTCATATTCTCGTAATACGGTACTATGGTATTATGTTTTTCGCAACTCCATTCTTTTCTTTGAGGACATCGTGATTTTTTCTCCCGTGAAGCTAGCCATCGTTGGCCTTGGACGCTGGGCAAAGGTATTGACGCGCGCTTCGGCGAAGTCGGAAAAATTGAAGATTGTGGCAGGTTACAGCCGCTCGAGCGAGAAACGCGACGCGTTTCAGGCGGAGATGGGAGTTCCGGCCGCTCCCACGATGGAAGCTATCCTCGGCGACCCATCCATTGAAGGGGTGATCCTGACGGTGCCGAACGAACAACACCTGCCTATGGCGGCGCAGGTGGCGAAAGCGAAAAAGCATGTGTACACGGAGAAGCCGATTGCCAGTTCGCTGGTGGAAGGGTTGCAAATTGCGGCGCTGGAAAAGAAATACGGAATCACGGTTACAGTGGGACACAGCGCGCGGCTAATGGCCGGGATCCGGAGAATTAGGGAAGCGATTGACGGGGGGGAGCTTGGGAGGGTGGCGTTTATCGAGGCGAACTTTTCGAACAATCGGGCGCTGGAGCTGACGCCGAAGACTTGGCGCTGGTACAAGGACCGGGCTCCCGGCGGGCCGCTTTCGCAATTGGCGATTCACCAGTTCGACGTGCTGCACTACCTGGGCGGAGAAGTGGTGGAAGCGAGCGGGATGTCTTCGAAACTTTCTCCGGTGGGAGCGGAAGTAGACGACCAGTCGATGACGTTGCTGAAATTTTCGGATGGAAAAATCGGATACGTGGGCTCGTGCTGGACTTCGCCGGGAATTTTTTCGGTGCGGGTGTTCGGGTCGAAAGGATTGATGCATTACGAAATCGATTTTGACACCTGGGACACGCCGGACCAGTTGCACAAGAAATCCACGCTTTACATCCAGCGCGGGATTGATGGTTACGCGAAGCGCGAGGAGTTGCAGGTGCCGGAGAGCGATATGTTTCGCGCGGAACTGGAGATGTTCGCGGAGAGTTGCCGGACGGGCAAAGCGAATGAATTAAGCGCGCAGAACGGCAATGTGGCGGTGGCGATGGTGTATGCGGCGTTGAAATCGCTGGAACAGAACGGCCAGTGCGTGGCGATCGCCGGAGTTCTGAAAGACGCGCAGAGCCGGGTGACGGAATGACGGGAGGGCCGATGTTAGCCAGCCGGTATTTTGTGGATCTGACGCAGCCGGAAATCGCGGCGCAATTGAAAAAGAATCCGCTGGTGATTCTGCCGCAGGGGAGCGTGGAGCAGCACGGGCCGCATCTTCCCACGGGCACGGATATTTTCGCCTCGAATGTGATTGCGCACGCGGTGGCGGAGCGGATGGATGGGCTGGTGCTGCCGGGCGGCCCGCTGGGAGTAACGCCGCTGCACATGCCGTTTGAAGGCACAATCACGCTTTCGCCGGATACGTACATGAACGTGGTGAAAGAGACCTGTGCATCCGTGGCGCAGCACGGCGCGAAATACCTGTTGATATTGAACTGGCACGAACTGAACATTCC
>DATMMG010000047.1:0-8940 GCA_035569815.1 Candidatus Methylomirabilota bacterium | reverse complement strand
TGGCGTTCGTATTCAAGCGCAACATCATCACCATCTTCATGGCCATCGAACTGATGCTGAACGCGGTGAACCTGGCGTTTGTGGCGTTCAGCCAGGCGCTGCACAAGCCGGATGGCGAAGTTTTCGTGCTGTTCGTAATCGTGGTGGCGGCGGCGGAAGCGGCCGTGGGGCTGGGCATCATCATCCTGACGGCGCGCAACCGGCGTTCGCTGAACGTTGAGCGCGTGGACCTACTCAAACTCTAATGCCGATACTTGAAAATCTCTGGATCATTCCGCTGCTGCCGCTGCTGGGCTCGGCGATCAACGGGCTTTTTGGCGCGAAGTGGCCGAAAGCCATCGTGAACAGCGTCGCGCTCGGTTCGACGGGCGTTTCGTTTCTCTGCGCTTTGGAGGCGGTACGCGAGTTTCTGGCCGGCGGTTCTCAGCCGTTTCGGAAAGAATTCTTCGATTGGATCGTGGCGGGCAATTTCCGGGCGGGCTTCGATTTGCAGCTTGACCAATTGACGGTGGTGATGCTGCTGGTGGTCACCGGCGTCGGCTTCCTGATTCATATTTATTCGACCGGCTACATGGCGCACGAAGAGGGCTACTACCGGTTTTTCTCGTACCTGAATTTGTTCATGTTCTTCATGCTGATCCTGATTTTGGCGGCGAACTATGTGCTGCTGTTTGTCGGCTGGGAAGGCGTGGGATTGTGCAGCTACCTGCTGATCGGTTTTTACACCCTGCGGAAGTCGGCAGCGGACGCCGGGAAAAAGGCGTTCATCGTCAACCGCATCGGTGATTTTGGTTTCATGCTGGGGATGTTCCTGCTGTTCCGGACGTTTCATTCGCTGGATTTCGCGACCGTGTTTCAGGCGGCTTCCAAACCGGGAGTTGCTGTCGAACCCCTAGGGCAGTTCGGCGTGCTGACCGTTGCCTGCCTGCTTCTGTTTGTCGGGGCCACCGGCAAATCCGCGCAACTGCCTTTGTATGTCTGGCTGCCGGATGCGATGGAAGGGCCTACGCCTGTCAGCGCGCTAATCCACGCGGCGACGATGGTCACCTCGGGCGTGTACATGGTTGCGCGCTCGCACATTCTATTCACTCATGCGCCGACGGCGATGTACGTTGTGGCGATTGTGGGCTGCGCGACGGCGTTCTTCGCGGCGACGATCGGCCTGGTGCAATCGGACATCAAGAAAGTGTTGGCTTACTCCACTGTCAGCCAGCTGGGCTATATGTTCCTGGCGTGCGGCGTGGGCGCATTCGGCGCGGGCATTTTCCACCTGATGACGCACGCGTTCTTCAAGGCGCTGCTGTTCCTTTCGGCCGGCAGCGTGATTCACGCGATGGGCGGCGAGCAGGACATGTGGAACATGGGAGGGCTGAGCAAGAAGATCAAGGTCACGTTCGTGTGCATGCTGTTCGGCACGATCGCTATCGCTGGCTTTCCTCCATTCGCTGCGTTTTTCTCGAAGGACTCGATTTTGTTCGCCGCATATAACTCGGAAAATGGCGGCAAGGTTTTGTACGGCGTCGGACTGCTCGCGGCTGTGCTCACTTCCTTTTATATGTTCCGGTTGATCTGGCTGACTTTTTTTGGGGAGCAGCGCTACGACGAGCACAAGGTGCATGTGCATGAATCGCCCGGAACCATGACCGGCCCGCTGATGATTCTGGCGTTTCTTTCGCTGACCGGCGGATGGTTCGCTTTTCCGGCGCTCTTTGGCGGCAAGGATTACTTCGCGGAATTTCTTTCGCCGGTGTTCGGCGCGGCCGAAGCGGGCGGAGGAGAAGCGGCGCAATCGCTCGAGCACATTCTGTCGGTCGTGGCTGTGGTCGCGGCGACGGCCGGCTTGCTGGTGGCCTGGCGCATGTACTCCAAAAAAGTACAGCGCGGCACGTCGGAAGGCGTGCACAAACTGCTGTACAACAAATATTACGTGGACGAGATCTACGCGGCTACGGTGGTGCGGCCGCTGGTGTGGCTCTCTACGAATGTGCTGTGGAAAGTTGTGGATGCCGGAATGATTGACGGGGCGGTGAACGGGGTGGCGGACGGCGCGGCAGCGGTCGGCGACACGGTTCGCCACACGCAGTCGGGCAACACAAGAAGTTATGCGGTCTGGGTGGTGGTCGGCGCGCTCGTCGTGCTGGGAATTGTCTTCTGGCCGATTCTGCAGCCGGTGGTCTTCGGAGGGGTACGCTAATGGAACTGAGCGGACATCTCCTCTCTATTTTGACCTTCTTCCCCGCGTTCGGCGCGCTCGCGTTGCTGTTCCTGCGGAGCGACGACGAATACTGGATCAGGCGGCTGACCTTTGTAGTGTCTGTCGTGGAGTTCCTCCTCTCGCTGATCCTGTTGCGCGCGGTGGCGATCGGCGCGCCGGGTTACGCGCTGACCGAATACAAGGCGTGGATTTCTTCTCCGCCGATCAATTACCACCTGGGCGTGGACGGCATCAGCATGTTCCTGGTGATTCTGACCACATTCCTGACGCCGATCTGCGTGCTGGCATCGTGGAAGGGCGTGCACCACCGCATCAAGGAATTCCACGTGATGCTGCTGTTGCTGGAAGTCGGCATCATCGGCGTGTTCCTGGCTCTGGACCTTTTTGTATTCTTCCTTTTCTGGGAAGTGATGCTGATTCCGATGGCGTTCCTGATCGGCATCTGGGGCCACGACCGGCGCATTTATGCCGCGGTGAAATTCTTCATCTACACGATGGCCGGCTCGGCGTTCATGCTAGTGGGCATCCTGTGGCTTTACAACCTGACCGGCACTTTCGACCTGCCGGCCATTCAACTGACGCTGCAGAGCGCGGCGTATCATCTGCCTCCAAAAACGGAGATGCTGCTCTTCCTTTCGTTCTTTGTGGCGTTTGCGATCAAGGTGCCGCTCTTCCCTCTTCACACCTGGCTGCCGGATGCGCACGTGGAAGCGCCGACGGCCGGCTCGATCATTCTGGCCGGTGTGCTGCTGAAGATGGGCACTTACGGCATGATTCGCTTCTGCCTGCCGCTGTTTCCGGAGGCGTCGCACCGCGCGGCTCCCTATGTGGCGGTGCTGGCCATCATCGGGATTATCTACGGAGCGCTGGTGGCGCTGGTTCAGCCGAATTTGAAAAAGCTGGTGGCGTACTCATCGGTGAGCCACCTAGGCTTCGTGGTGCTGGGCATTTTCACGTTCCATACGATTTCCATGCAGGGCGCGGTGTACCAGATGCTGGCGCACGGGATCTCCACCGGGGCGCTGTTCTTCCTGACGGGCGTACTGTACGACCGGCGGCACACGTATGAGATCAGCGAGTATGGCGGGCTGGCAACACCGATGCCGAAATTTGCAGCGTTCTTTCTGTTCGTGTCGTTGAGCTCGATGGGCCTTCCGATGCTGAACGGATTCGTCGGCGAATACCTGATCCTGCTCGGAACGTACCAAGTGCGCTGGGGCTGGGCGAGTTGGGCGGCCACCGGTGTGATTCTTTCCGCTTGCTACCTCTTGTGGGCGTACCAGCGCGTTTTCTTTGGCGACGTAACTCAGGAGAAGAATCGCAGCTTGCCCGATATTGACGCGCGCGAGCAGTGGGGCCTTGTGGTGTTCGCCGTAATCGCGCTGTGGATGGGCATGGCTTCGCCGTTTTTCACCCGGCGCTTCGCCGCTCCAGTGAACGCGGTGATCGAGCAGACCAAGCCGAGATATGCCGAAGAGGCTTCGAAGCCCGCCGCCATGCCGCAACCGGCGGCGCTGGCCGGCGAAGCGCAGCAAGATTCCCTGAGAAGGACGGTTTCCCGTTAAATGACTCCGACTGCCGCAGATATGATTCGCGTGCTGCCTGAAATTATCTGGTGCGGCTTCGGCGTGCTGCTGATGCTGCTGCAGCCGTCCCTGAAGAACCGGCAGGGGCTGACACTCTTCGCCATGGTGGGCGCGGCGGTTGGTACGCTGGCAACGTACTTCGGGCAGATGGGCAGCGGATTTTTCGGACTGATTCAGTTCGATACGTACAGCCTTTTCTTCCACTGGCTGGTGGGCCTGGTGGCGTTCCTGGTGATTCTGGCTTCGGACTCGTACCTGGAGCGGGAGGACCTGGCGCCGGCGGAATTCTATGCGCTGATCCTTTTCGCGACAGCCGGTATGGGCGTGCTCGCTTCCGCCCAGGAACTGCTCACTGCGTTTATCGGGCTGGAGATGTCCTCGATTTCGAGCTACGTGCTGGCGGGCTACCGGCGGGATGCGGTGAAGTCAAGCGAGTCGGCGGTGAAGTATTTTCTGCTCGGATCGTTCGCGACGGCGTTTTTTCTGTATGGCATCGCGCTGGTTTACGGCGCCTCCGGCTCAACCAACCTGATGCAGATTGCTTCGACCGATCCGTCGAGCAACCTGCTGCGGCTTGGATTAACGCTGATTCTGGTCGGCTTGGGCTTCAAAGTGGCTGCCGCTCCCTTTCAGGTGTGGACTCCGGATGTTTATGAAGGCGCGCCCACGCCGGTGACGGCGCTTTTCGCCGCCGGGCCCAAGGCGGCCACGTTTGCGCTGCTGCTGCGGATTTTCACCACGATTCATGCGGCGACGGATTTCTGGTTCTGGGCGTTCTGGATTCTTGCTGTGGCCACGATGTTCGTGGGCAACCTGGGCGCACTGGTGCAGACCAACGTGAAGCGCATGCTGGCGTACAGCTCGATCGCGCATGCGGGGTACACGCTGGTGGCGTTCGCGGCGGTGACGACCATGAAGCTGGACCCGGAGACGGGTGCGGCGCCGGCGTATGCGGCGGTGCTCTTTTACCTGCTGGGTTATTCGCTGGTGAAGGTGGGCGCGTTCACGATTGTTTCGGAGATAGGCGGGAAGGGCGAGAGTTACCAGACCTTGGACGACTTCGCCGGCCTCGGCACGCGGCAGCCATTTGCCGCTGCGGCGATGACCCTGTTCCTTCTTTCCCTGCTGGGCATGCCGATCACGGCGGGATTCTTCGGCAAGCTCTATGTGTTCAAGGCGGCGATCAATTCAAAGCTGATCTGGCTGGTGGTGCTGATGACGATCAACACCGCGATTGGGGCGTACTACTATTTGCGCCTGATCGTGGTGATGTACATGCGCGAACATAAGGGCGATGTCCCTGCGGAGGCGGCTACCAGCCTGAGCCCGACGGCGGCGATGGTGGTGGTGGTTGCGGTGCTGGCGACGCTGTATCTGGGGCTGCTGCCTAACCATGTGCTGGGGATTGTGCTTTCGCAAAATCTGATACTTTCGGCGCGCTAAGAACCGCGCTTTTCGTAGCTCACGACGCCCGCTCGATGGTCTGAAGAAGCCCGTGCAAGAGCGCTTCCTGCAGCATCAAAACCTTCACGCAAACCTAAGAGTAGAGGCCCTGCGACTTCGCTCAGGGCAAGCAGGAGTGCGTGTGCCACTAGAGCCTGTCTCATAAATGGGCGCAGGGCTGAGGAGGCATTTCTTCAGGGGCTAAAGCCCAAAGTATCTGGCCCTTCTAATGTCGGAGCTAAAGCTCCGACCCCCATTGCCCTATTTATGAAATGGCTTCTAGCCTTGCGGGCCGGGTTAAAACCCGGCACCTACACACTGTGTTCAGCGTGGAAATTTGGGTCGGAGCGTAGGGTTGCACGGGTAAAAGCGGTGGCAGAGCCACCGCACTCCAAAAAAAACCGCTCCGGCGTGGCCGGAGCGGTTGGTCAAACAATGTGAATTCTCGCTGGAATTGCAGATTACATCTTCAAGTAGAGGACGATCGCGATAACGAAGGTCAGAAGGGATAGGGTCTCGACGAACACCAGTCCGAGAATCATCGCGGCGCGAATCGCTCCTCCTGCGCCGGGATTGCGTGCCATGCCTTCGCAAGCTGCTGCTGCAACCCTGCCCTGACCAAACGCTCCTCCGAATGCCGCGAGCCCCATGCCCAGGCCAGCCGCAATCGCGAGTAATCCGGTGTGCCCGGATCCGCCTTTTGCTCCAGCATCTTGTGCAAACGCAGCAGGCGCCAACAGCGCGACCACCGCCAACACCATCAGTACAACCGCTAACTTCTTCATCCTTGCCTCCTTGAAATTGCCGCCAGGAGGTGGTTCCCGGATCAGCGCCCTGCAACCGGTCTCACACTGAAGCGGCACAGCCAATCTTTTAGTGTTCGTCCGCCGTGGCAATGCCCAGGTAAATCGATGGCAGCACTGTAAACACATAAGCCTGGATAATTGCGACAAAGATATGAAGTCCGATGAACGCCATGGGGACGGCAACGGGAAGTACCGCCAGGACGGCACCGAGCACGGCAAATTTACCCCAGGCAAAGAAGGTCAGCTTGACGAGCAAGCTGAGAAAGATCGTATAAAGCATGTCGCTTGCAAAAATGTTCGCCCAAAGACGTACCGTGAGCGAGAGGAGTCTTGCGGCAGTGCTGATCAACTCCACGGGAAACAGGAGGAAAGCGAGTGCATAATCCGCGGCATTTTTGGGAGAGCCGGCAAACGTCAGCAGGTAGTGGCCGACACCGTGATGCCTGACGCCCTGCCAATTGAAGTAAATAAAGGTGAGCGAGGCGCAGGCCAAGGGGACATATACGAACGCCGTGGGCGCAGAGAAAGCCGGGAAAACACTAAGAAGATTAGCCAACAAAATGAAGACGGAGATCGACCCGGTGAACGCAATATATTTTTCGCCGCCGTGGCCCACGTTTTCTTCCAGAAGATCCTTGATGCCGAAACCGAGCGGATTGGTGAGAAGTAGCTCCGCGGTCTGCTGAAACGGCCCGGGGCGCTCGACGGAAAGCCGCGCACGCAGAATCAGCGCGAGAATTGTGCAGAGGATCAGGACCACGATGGCCATGACTACGTATTCAGGGATGGGGGTGTCGTAGTCCTTGGGCTGGATGTGCAACGCGTGGAGAAGCGAGAGCGCGATTGGCGCGAAGATATGATTAAACCACTGGGTTAAGGGGCTTACGTGTTCTTCCATTCGCTATTCCTGGGGATGCAGGATTTCGTACACACTAACTGCCATTGTGGCCGCTCCCAGGGCACACAAACCAAAAATCATACTCAAGATGGGAACGTTCAGATATCTAAAAATAACATAGACGGCGAGCGCTATCAACCCGTAGCGGAAGAGGGCTTTGAAGTAAGTCGCGATCGGAACGCGCGGGTTGCGCTGGTTGGCCTGGGCGGTAGCAGCGGTGGTCAGCGCGTCCAACCCTTGCCGTAGCCAGCGGAAGTTGAACCAGGCGAGGATGGATCCGATGAAGATGCCCGCCCCCCAGAACGCGCTGTAGAACCTGGCGACAGGGATGGCAGCCAAGGCACCCAAGATGGGAGTCAGGCGGGCGATCCATTTTTCGGAGGCGAGATAACGGGAGACGTTGATGGGAGTGGTGGACATATCGGGGCAGGTTCGCCGAGGAGAAATCTAGCATAGTTTTTGCGGTGAGGTTCTTCGCGCATCCTTGTCGGATGCCCTCAGAATGACAATGTTGCGTAGGAATGGCGTGTTGGTGGTGTTATCGCATTCGCAAGAGAGGTGGCAGAGCCACCCTTCGACGAGCTCAGGGCAGGCCGCACTCCAAAGGAAGAGCGGCCCGCCTCAGAAGGCGGGCCCTACACAAGCTCCCCCTTGCGGCGGCCCAAACTGGGAGTCAGCCTTTGGCGAGGCGGCGGAGAGTGTCGCGGAGCCCGGCGATGAAGCCGATGACGCCGAAGACGATCATCAGGGCGGGCTTGGTGTGCAGCCAGGCGTCGAGGAAGTAGCCGATGGCGCCGCCAACAACGATGCAGCCGACGAAAATGAAGGGGAGCTCCATCGCCATCGCGTTCTGCTGCGAGAAGTTTCTCGCCTGCTTCGCGGCAGGAGAAACTTCCGGGTCGGGTTTATCGTTGGATTCCAAGGGCATAGTGAGCGAGCCGAGTGAACGGCTCAGGATACAACCCCGCGGCGAGAGTTACAAACAGGGCCGCACCGAGGGCTATGGCCTGGGCGTTGCTCATGAGCGGTGCGGGAGCGTCGCCGGGCTTTTTGAACCATGCATGAACTACGACGCGCAGATAGTAGTAGAGCGCGGGAACGATATAAAGCGCGGCGAAAATCGCCAGCACAGGATGATGCGATTCGATGAGCGCAAGGAAGATGAAGTACTTGCCCATGAAGCCGGCGGTGGGAGGAATGCCGGCGAGCGAAAGCATGAAGATAAGGAGAAGAACGGCGCCGGCGGGGTTGCGCTGGTAGAGGCCGTCGAGATCGTCGAGCTCGTCGCCGATGATGCCCTGCTGGCGGAGAACGATGACGACGGCGAAGGCGCCGACGGTCATGAAGGCATAGGCAATCAGGTAGTAGATGACTCCCGTGAGGCCGGTGTCATTGTAGGCAACGAGACCGAAGAGAATGTAGCCGACCTGAGAGATGGACGAGTAGGCGAGGAGGCGCTTGATGTTGGTTTGGGTGAGCGCCGCGAGATTGCCCCATGTGAGCGAAGCGATGGCGACACCTGCGACGAGGCCTTGCCACATGGGTTGCGAGCCGCCGAAAACCCCGATGAACAGGCGAACGAGCAAAGCGAAGCTGGCCGTCTTGGATGCGACGCTGACATAGGCGGCGATGGGCGTGGGCGCGCCTTCGTAGACGTCTGGAGCCCACTGGTGAAACGGAACCGCGGCGATCTTGAAGAAGAGGCCTGCGGCGACGGTGACGAACGCGAGGATGAGGAGCCAGTCGGCCATTCCGCGCCCGGCGACAAACTGAAAGCGGCGATCGAGGGTGTTTCCAATTTCCCCAATGCTGGTGCTGCCGGTGAGGCCGTAGAGCAGCGAGAAACCGTAGGCGAGGATGCCGGTGCTGAACCCGCCGAGGAGCAGATATTTTAGGGCGGCTTCGTTGGAGCGCTTTTCGCGGCGGAGGTAGCCCGTGAGGACGTAGAAGCTGAGGGCCATGGTTTCGAGGCCGAGGAACAGCACGATCAGG
>DATMMG010000046.1:0-25092 GCA_035569815.1 Candidatus Methylomirabilota bacterium | reverse complement strand
CACCGGCACTTTTCGCCCATCAATGAACGTCGTCTCGGATCCCGTGAAATTGAAAAACACCTGCTGCCCCAGCACGGCCGGCCAGATCGGCTCATCTCCCTTGAACCGATTGCGGTTGAACGGGTCGTACCAGTGCGGCTTTGTATAAATGTATTCGCCCGCCGGCCGGTACCGCCGGTAGTCCGGCTGCTCCAGCGCCCAGCGATTGGGCACCACGTTGAAAACATCGGCGATCGGCGGCAGAACATCCGGTGAAAGTTCCAAGATGTAGTTTGGATCCGAATCCAGCCGGTGCCGAAATTCGCCATACGTCCCCGCCATCGCCGCGGTTTCCGCGGGCAGCGGCGGGCCAAGTTCCGGCTGACGCGGCAATCGCGAGCGCGTTTCCGCAACGCCCGTCGCCACCAGGTGAATCTCCAGCGTCACCACTTCATTGGCGTTCAGCGAGAGCGACGCGATCGTCAACGCTTCATAGCCGTCAGCCTCCGCCCGAAATTCGTAGCCCCCGGGTGGCAGCAGCAGCAACCGGAAAACTCCTTCACCCGCGGTCAGAGTGGTATTGACTTGCCCCGTCTGCAGATTTCGAATTTGAATCCGCGTTCCTCCGATCGGCCTCGCCACGGAATCCGAAACCTGTTCGCGCACAGTGCCGTCCAGAGCCGCCGTCGTCAGCGCCTGTTGCCGCGGAATTCGCCGCGGTGGTCCCGCTTCGTGCGTTTCCTGCTCCGTGGATGCTGGCGGCGAAGTGGCGGGCCGTTGCGCAAGGGCAGTGCCGGCCCCCGAAAGTCCAGCCAAAAGGCACGCGACAACTTGCACCAATCTAACGAGCCCAATCGTGGGCGATGATTCGGCAGTCATTTTTTCTGCAGGGCCAAGCTACTTGATGAAGAACAGTCACCGCTAACTAATCAAAAATGCGCTCTCCCGGCAACCTTTTTCCCAACACCCAGTGAATATTCAGCAACACCCGCTCCTCACATCTGGCAGTCACCACTTCGAACCAGTGGAGTTACAATCCCCATGATTTCTCTCTCGCGGCGTGTACCATGAACACCGACACTCTCCCAATGGAACACATCGTATACAAGCCCGTGGAATCGAGTCGCGCCTACAACCAGCGCCGCAAGACTATGGCGCTGGGCATGTTTCTTGCTCTGGGCCTAGCCGCCGCCTTGGCCTTCGTTCTTTTCGGCTGCGGTGGATCGCCTGCACCCGTAAACTCAGCTCCGCCCCCGCCCGTGGTCGCCCCGTTAAACGCCACCGACGTAGCCAATCTCATCCAGGCCGCTGCGACCTCCGTCAACGTGGACACCATGGCCATCGCCGTTGTCGATCGCGGCGGCACGGTCCTCGCCGTTTACGACAAAGCGGGCGTCACCCCGGGCGCCACGGCCATCGGAAATTTCGGCCAGTCCGTGGACGTGAATGATCTCGCCGTCGCTCTCGCACGCACGGGCGCCTATTTCAGCAACGATCAGGCGCCGCTCTCGTCCCGCACGGTCCGCTTCATCAGCGGCATTCACTTTCCCCCCGGCGTGGCAAACGCGCCCACCGCTGACCTCTACGGCATCGAAAACACCAATCGTGGCTGCACCCTGGCAACCAATTTTCTTCCCGGCATGGCCATCAATCCCTCCACTTCGTTAACCGGCGGAACCGGGCCCGGCATCATCACGGGAAAATCGCAGCTCGATGACAGCGATCCCAACGCCGTAAATCCCGGCGGTGTGCCGATATTTCACAACGGTGTCGTGGTCGGCGGAATCGGTGTCGCGGGTGTTTCCCTCGACGCGGCCGAGTTCGCCGTATTCTCCGCGTCCGAGTCTAACGGCTTCGGCCTGCCCAATCCCCTGCCCGCCCCCGGCGCCGTATTCATCGGCGGCATCGCTCTGCCTTTCGTGAATCAAGCCACGCGCCCCGCCGGCCTCACCGCGGGAACATTTAATGGCGGCTATCTCGCCGGCTTCAATCCGATTGCCAGCACTGGGCAACCACCCGAAGGCGATCTGATCGCCCCAACCAACGGCCCGCTCGGAGGCCTCACCGTCGCCGACGTCCAGACAATCCTCAGCAACGCGGAAGCCACCGCCAACACCACCCGCGCGGCTATTCGTCTCCCCCTTGGTTCGAGCGCGAGGATGGTTATCGCCGTCGCCGACCTCGACGGAACGTTGATCGGCCTGCGCCGCATGGTCGATTCCACCGTCTTCAGCATCGACGTGGCCGCTTCCAAGGCCCGCAACATGGTCTACTTCAACGGCCCCAACCGCACCGCGACCGATCTTCCCGGCATTCCCATGGGCATCGCGCTCACCAGCCGCACCATCAGCTTCGGTTCGCAGCCGCTCTTTCCGCCGGGCATCAACGGTTCCGGCGACGGCCCGTTTTATAATTTATATTTGCAGGATGTGCAGAATCCCTGCACACAAGGGAACCAGGCCGGCTCGCCCAATAGCAACAAAAGCGGCGTGGTCTTTTTTCCCGGCGCGGTGGGCCTCTTCAAGAACGGCGCGCTCGTCGGCGGCCTCGGCATCAGCGGCGACGGCGTGGATCAGGACGACTTCGTCACCTCCGGCGGCTCCGTCGGTTTCGAAGCACCCACCGCCATCCGCGCCGACCAAGTCTTCATCAACGGCGTCCGTCTCCCCTACTTCAAATTCCCCCGCAACCCAACCTTGTAGAACTCAGCCGAGGGCCGTGGCACAGGCATTCCTGCCTGTGCTCTCTTAGAGAGCAAGGCGTTCTCAAACGCCATGGCTAAGGGATAAAGCATCGCCTAAGGTGGAGGTGCTTCCCCCGGCGGCGCCGATGGATTCGCCGTCGTCGCGACATTCATATCCAGATACCACTGGTGCCTCGCGTCTCCCGGCGCATAGCAATTGCCGTCGGTCGCGTAGCCACTGCAATGCCGCGCTACCTTCTTCTCCCGAGGCGAACGCACATACTGCCAAACGGCTGCGTAAGCGACTCCGCTGGCAGAAGGCAGAACTAGGTTCTTGGGTGCGACGCATCCCGGGGAAGGCGGGCAAGCGTCGTTGTAAACCCAAAAAACCACATCGGAAACGCCAATGTGCTCGCGGATGTCGTTCGCGGTAATCACCGTAGCGCCTCCGCCTTCATCCACCATGATCCCCGAACAATAGATGCCAGGCCGGAAGTGCTTCTTCTCCAACTCCTCCGCCCAGTTGTGCAAATAGAGATGCTGCGAAGGGGAATACCTGCCCCCTTCTTCCTCATCCAGAAAAATCACCGAACCCTCCGCAAACCCTTCCCGTGTTGCCGCCTCTGCCGCATTCCGCGCATCGGCAAGGCCCATGTCCGTGGCCATTTTGTTCGTGCGAAGATCACTGGAGGTCCTGCCACGATAGAGAAGCAGAAAGCCGAATCCCTGCAACACTAATACGCGGCGCTTCCCGGTCCACGAATTGGATTTCGCGCCGGGCGGTGGGCTCAGCCAATAGCTCGCAAACGCAAACGACTCGCGCAACCCCGGCAGGGCGGCGTCTCCGGGATAATCGTTGCGATCGAATCCTACTAATGTTCGCGCCAATGTTGGCCTCGCCTCGATGCGCTCCACTCGACAAGGCAAAAACACCAATCCGACACAGGCGAGCACCAAAACAAAAAGCCATGCAATCAACAAGCGCATGGCTTGAATCTACAACAACAGTTCGTGTTTTCAGAGAAAAATCACGCGTCCATATACGGCGCTTCGCCGTTCCCAAACGACCAGTTCTCCCACGCCACTTCCACCAAATTAATCACCACGTCCGCGGGCTTCACGCCGGGAGATTCCGCCAGCAACTCCGTCACCCGCTTATAAAACTTCCGTTTCTGCTGCGGCTTGCGCCCGGCGCTCAGCGTGATCTGCACAAACACCACGCCATCCGACCGGCGGATCCCCAAATATTGCGGATCGTAGTTCAGCCCCACCGCCGGATGCTCGGTGATCACCTGAAACCGGTCATCCGCCGGAACTCCCAACGCCTCAACCATCGCGCGGTGCACGCCCTCTCCCAATGCCTTCCGATACTCTTCCGAAGTTCCCGGCCGCAAATCAATCCGTACCAGTGGCATAAATTCTCTCCTTTTTATTGCATGTCCACGGCAAGCGCACCGGCACTGCCCCTATCCCTCGCGCAACTTGTGCCCCGAAAGATTTCCCAGCCCGTCATACGCCGCGTACTTATACATCTCGGAAAGCGTCGGATAGTTGAAAACCTGCTCGATGAACTCATCAATGGTCAGCCCGTTGTCCAACACCATCATGCCAACATGAATCAGTTCCGTCGCCGATTCCCCGATCATGCTCACGCCCAGCAGTTTCCTGTCTGCCTTCGCAAAAATCAACTTCAGCATCCCCGCCGTGTCGCCGGTAATATGCCCGCGCGCATTGTTTTCATACCGCGCACGCCCAACGCAACAATCAATTTTCTTTTCCTTGCAACTCTCTTCCGTCTCTCCCGCCGCTGATATCTCTGGAATCGTGTAAACCCCCATCGGCAGCAGCGAAGCCACCCGCTGCTTGTACTTCAACCCAAACGCGTGGCACACCGCCACGCGCCCCTGTTCCATCGAAGTGGACGCCAGCGCCGGAAACCCGATCACGTCCCCGGCCGCGTAAATATGCGGTACGTCTGTCCGGTAATTCGCGTCCACCGCGATATATCCTTTATCATTCAGTGCGAGCCCCGCCTTTTCCAGCACCAATCCGTCCACTGCCGCCCGCCGCCCCGCCGCAAACAGTGCCGCATCCGTCTCCAGCACTTTTCCGCTTTTCATTGTTAGCCGCGAACCCGTTGCCGTATTTTCCGCTTTCACCGGCCGCTCGTTGAACCACAGATGCATCCCCAGCGAAGCAAACCGGTCGCGCAATCGTTCGGAAATCTCCGCGTCCAGAAACGGCAGCAATTTGTCGCGCCCATCCACCAGCGTCACATCCACACCCAAAGCCATAAATATCGACGCGTACTCGCAGCCAATCACGCCGCCGCCAATCACCGCCAGGCTCTTCGGTATGCGGTCCATCTGCAAAAACGTGTCGGAGTCAAACGTATGAATGTCATCAAACGCAATTTCCGCGGGCCGGTGGGGTTTCGATCCTGTCGAAATCAGGATCACCTCGCCGCGCAACCTCCGCGTCTCTCCTGCCCCGCTGACCGCAACCGTATGCCCGTCTTCAAACGTCGCCTGTCCGTGCACCAACTCGATCCGGTGTAACTCCAGATTTTTCAGAATCCGCGCGCGCTCCATTTCCACCACCGCGCGCTCGTGGTGCATGAAATCCTGCACCGTCAGATTTTCCTTCAGCGAATAATCGATCCCGTACAACCCGCGCTGCTTCAATCCCGAAAAATAAAGCGCCGATTCCCGCAGCGTCTTGCTCGGCACCGTGCCCGTATTGATGCAACTCCCTCCCACCGCCGGCGCGCGCTCGACCACCGCAACGCGCTTCCCAAAATACGCGGCCTGCGCCCCGGCCTTTTCGCCCGCGGGCCCGCACCCCAGAACCACCAGATCATAGAAATCTGCAGCAGCCACAGCACCCTCCGGAAACGCGCACCCGATTGTAGAAGAAACCAACCCCACTGACTATAACGCGTAGCGTCCACCTTCAGGTGGACCCTCTTGCCTGTGTAGCGGCCGCCTCCTGCCCTGAGCGTTGCCGAAGGGTCTGAGGCGGGTGCCTTCCACTTGCCCGCCGCCTCGGTAATTCTGCATTGCGTCCGCAGTGCCTTTCTCCGTAATGTATTTCCCATGTCCTTCGGAACTGATGGTCTCGGCCCGCCCCGCGTTGTAAATATCGAAGACCTCCGCCGCCTCGCCCAGCGCCGCCTCCCGCGCTCCATCTTCGACTATCTCGATGGCGGCGCCGACGACGAATCCACGCTCCGCGAAAATCCCCGCGCGTTTAGCGACATCCTCTTCCGCCCGCGCAATGCCGTCGCGTTTACGGAATGCGATCTCCGCGCGAGCGTTGTGGGCCACAACCTGGCCTTCCCGGCAATTCTGGCTCCGGTCGGCTATAGCCGAATGTTGCATCCGGAAGGCGAACTCGCCGCCGCCCGGGCAGCGGGCGATGCCGGAACCGTTTATGCGCTTTCCACAATTTCCGGCCACAAGCTGGAAAACGTTAAGGCCGCCACCAAAGGCTCTGCCTGGTACCAGCTCTACCTGCTTGGCGGCCGCGCTGCCGCCGAAGCGGGCATCGACCGCGCGCGCCGCGCCGGCTTCTCCGCCCTGGTGTTCACAATTGATACTCCCGTGGCCGGGATGCGCGAACGCGACCCGCGCAACGGTATGAAGCAAATGCTCGGCAGCTCACGTTTTGCGAAGCTTCCGTTCTTACCAAATATTCTGGCGCATCCGCGCTGGCTGGCCGCGTTTCTCGCCGATGGTGGAATGCCCAAGCTCGAAAACATCGTCGTCCCGGGCCAGGGACCGATGGAATTGATTGACGTCTCCGCAGCTCTCGCTGAGTCGGCTGTCTGCTGGGACGATTTAAAATGGATCCGCAATGTGTGGAACGGACCCATCATCGTGAAGGGCATTCTCACTGGCGACGACGCTCGCCGCGCCGTTGACGAAGGCGCGGCTGCCGTTGTCGTCTCGAACCACGGCGGCCGCCAGCTCGATTCCGTCTACCCCACGATCCGCGCGCTTCCCGAGATCGTCGCGGCCGTCAACGGCCGCACCGAAGTCCTGATGGACGGCGGCATCCGCCGCGGCGGCGACATCGTCAAAGCCATCTGCCTCGGCGCTCGCGCCGTCCTCATCGGCCGCGCCTACGCCTACGGCCTTGCCGCCGCAGGCTACCCCGGCGCCCTCCGCGCCCTCGAAATCCTCCGCGCCGACGTCGAACGCACCCTTCGCCTCCTCGGCTGCCCTTCCATCTCCGCCCTCGACGCCTCCTACATCGACGTCCCCCAACACTGGCGCCGCTAACCAAACCGCAACCCGAGTTTTTCCGCGCTCTTCCTTCTGATATGTAGCGCTGGCTTTCAAGCCAGCCTCTTGGGTCACTCTCCTTTTGTAGCGGCCGCCTTCCGAGGCGGGCGCTTTTGCCATCCCGAGCGGCGTTCCTGCCCCTGCCAAGCAATTATTACTTCCAGTCAGGTTACTACCCCAGTGACTCTTCGAACTCGTCTCGAAATATTTGCCTAATTTGAACGAGGAACGATGCCAAGATGGGCGGCGCACCAGAACGAAAGGAAGTAACGGAGATGAACCTTTAAGACCCCGGGGGACCCGATGAGAGTCGCGCGAACGGCAAGGACGCTGTTGCAGGTTGCTACGTTGGCAGTGATGGTTGCAACGCCAGTGGTCGCGCAAGACATGATTTCGCTGGTGGGCTCGGGCTCGAATCTGGCAGTCTCGTTGTATTCGGAGTGGACCGCAGAGTTTGGTAGGCAGCATCCCGGCGTGCAGGTGCGCTATCTGGGCCTTGGAACGTCCCAGAGCCTCCAGGAGATCCGGCAAGGAACGGGCGATTTCGGCGGCGGCGAGATTCCGCTGAGTGAAGCGCAGAAGCATGGCGCCAAGTCCACGCTGATTCAGTTTCCCACCGTGGTGCTGGCGATTGCTCCCATCTACAAGTTGCCCGGCAAGCCCGATCTCCGGTTCTCCGGCGAGGTCCTGGCGGAAATCTACCTGGGCGACATAAAAAACTGGAACGACCCAAGAATTGCGAAGCTGAATCCTGGCCTAACGTTGCCGGACCTGGAGATCACCGTCGTACACCTAAGCGGCGTGAAAGGTTCCAACTACATCCTGACCGATTTTTTAAGCCGCACCAGCCCGCAGTGGAAATCGAAGATCGGCAAGAATGCATCACCCGCGTGGCCGGTGGGCGTGGAGATCAATCGCAGCGAGGGGATGGTCACGAAGGTAGGCGCCACGCCGGGAGCGATTGGTTATGTGGAATTGACCTATGCCAAGCGGAAAGACATCGGCTATGGAAGCGTGCAGAATGCCGCGGGACAATTCGTCAAGGCCAGCGGCCCGGGCATCCTGGCAGCCTGCGCGGCCAACGAAAAATCTCTGCCGGAAGATTTGGGGGTCTCTCTGGTGAACGCGCCCGGGAAAGAGTCGTATCCGCTGGTGAGCTTCACGTGGATCTACGTCCCCGCAAGCGGGCTCGCGCCCGCGCGAAGCCGCGCGTTGAAGGACTTCTGGAACTGGGCGCTCAGCGACGGCCAGGAAATCGCGAACCGCCTGGGCTATTCGGAATTGCCGCCAGGCATCGCTGGGAAAGCCAAGCAAGCCATAAACTCCATTCAATAGGGCGGCTCACTTATTCACAGAAGCCGGGTGAGCACCGGCGTTTGCGGCCACCGCGGGAGTCCTGCTCCCCGGCAACTGGGTGTCATCCGGCAAACCGCCGAGCGCCTTGTAGATGGTCACCACCGAAACAAAGACGTCGCCTTCCACCTGAGCCAGATTGTCCTCGGCCTCCAATTGCACGCGCTCGGCATCCAGCAACTGCAGGAAATCGATCACCCCTTCGCGGTAACGATCGCGCGCGATATCCGCCGCGCGTTTGCTCTCCCTCGCCTGGTCGTTCAACTTGATCAGCTTCTCCTGGTTCGCGTGATAGCTGATCAGCGCGTTCTCCGTCTCTTCCAGCGCCCGCAGCACCGTCTGCTCATACTCCGCGTAATTCTCCTGAGTCACGGCCGAAGACTGCCTCACCCGCGCCTTGAATCGCCAGTAATCCAGCGCGGGCCAGGTAATCGAAGGCCCAAAACTCCACGCCTCCGAGTCCGATTGGAAAAACGTACTTCCGCGGCCCGCAATGAATCCCAAAAATCCTCCGAACGTCACATGCGGAAAAAGGTCCGCCACTGCGGAACCCTGCAGTTCCGTCGCCTGCGCCAGTCGTCGCTCCGCCGCCTGCACGTCAGGCCGTCGCCGCAGCAACTCGTTGGGGTCGCCGATCGGCAAAGACTTCGTGATCGGCGTATATTCACGCACCGATAAATCCGCCGCAAGTTCGCCGGGGCGCACACCCGTCAGGACCGCAATGCGATTTTGAAAGACCAATATCGCCGCGTTGATATCGGGTATCGTCGCCGCGGTTTGTGCCACGCGCGCCGCCGCGCTGGCCACGTCCTGCTCTTCCCCGACGCCCGCGTCACGCCGCACTTGCGTCCATTTCAGCGTGTCCTGCTGGTTCACCAGGCTTCGCTGCGCCACCGCGAGCCGCCACTGGGCCCCGCGCAGCAGAAAATAGTTTCGCGCCACTTCCGCCGCCACGCTCACTTGCACGTCGCGAAGATTCGCCTGGAACGCCTGGTTCTGCGCCGCTGCCGCCCCTACTTGGTGTCGCACGCGGCCAAATACATCCAGTTCCCAAAACGCGTCGAATCCCGCCTGGTACGTCTTGATGTTCACCGGTGTGTCGATAAACCCTGGGACGACTTCCCGAGCCTGCTGGTAGCTTGCCGAACTCGATATTGTCGGATACTTGTCCAGCTTGCGTTCGTCGTAAATGGCCCTCGACTCCACCAGTTTCGCCCGCGCAATTTCGATGTCCCAGTTCGCGCGCAGAGCGGAATCCACCTGCCCGTTCAAAACGGGATCGTCAAACTGGCCCCACCATTTCCCATCGAATTTTTCCTGTGAAATCTCGGATGGCTGCGCTTGGTGAAGTTTCACTCCCGCCGGATTGGGTGCCTTGTAGTGCGGCCCCACGGAACAACCCGAAACCGCCGCAACGATCGCGAAAGTCGCAATGGATTTTCTGCGCATGGATTACGCCTCCGCCTTTCCCGGCTCGCCGACATTTCCGGCTTCCGGTATCGTCTTCACTTCCCTGCCCTCCACCAGGCGCTGCACCACCACGTAGAAAACCGGCGTCAGCAGCAATCCGAAAAACGTCACGCCCAGCATTCCGAAGAACACTGCCACGCCGATCGCCTGCCGCATTTCCGAGCCAGCTCCCGATGAAAGCACCAGCGGCACCACGCCCATCGTGAACGCCAGCGAGGTCATCAAAATCGGCCGCAAGCGCAGCCGGCACGCTTCCATCACCGCTTCAAACCGGTTCATCCCCTCGTGCTGTTTTTCCCGCGCAAATTCCACGATCAGAATCGCGTTCTTGCAAGCCAGCCCCACCAGCACGATCAGGCTGATTTGCGTGAACACGTTGTTGTCGCCGTTCAGCAGCCACACGCCCGCAATCGCGGAGAGCAGCGTCATCGGCACGATCAGAATCACAACCAGCGGCAGCGACCAACTCTCGTACTGCGCCGCCAGCACCAGGTACACCAGCAGCACCGACAGCGGAAAAATGTAAGCCATGGTGTTGCCGGCCAGGATTCGCTGGAACGTTAGTTCCGTCCATTCAAAACGCATTCCGTTCGGCAAATTCTGATTCAGGATGTTCGCAATCGCGGCCTCGGATTGGCCGGAGCTGTAGCCCGGCCCTGCCGCCCCGTTGATTTCCGCCGCGGGATAGCCGTTGTAGTGCATCACGCGGTCCGGTCCGTACGTCGAGCGGACCGTCACCACCGAACCCAGCGGAATCATTTCTCCCGCCGCGTTTCTGACTTTCAACTTCACGATGTCTTCCGGCTGCAACCTGTAGCTCGATTCCGCCTGCGCGTTCACCTGATACGTTCGCCCGAACCGGTTGAAGTCGTTCACGTACAGCGCGCCGAGGTACACCTGCATCGTTTCGAACACGTCATCCAGGCTGATGCCGTATGTTTTCGCCTTCTCACGATCCACGTGCGCGTCAATTTGCGGCACGTTCACGTCAAAGCTCGAAAACAATCCCGCGAGCGCCGGCGCCTGGTAGCCCTTGCCCATCGCCGCCGTCGTTTCCTTATATAAAGGTTCCAGCCCGAGTCCCGCCCGGTCTTCTATGTACAGCTTGAACCCGCCGACAGTTCCAAGCCCTTGCACCGGCGGAGGCGGGAAGATTGCCACGAACGCTTCCTGAATGCCGCCGAACTTTTCGTTCAACTGTTTCGTGATCGCCAGGCCGGAGAGGTTCTTGCTCGTCCGCTGCTCGAATGGCTTCAAGCCGACGAACACGATTCCGGAATTTGGGCTGTTGGTGAATCCGTTGATCGAAAGGCCCGGAAATTCAATGGCATCCTGCACCCCCGGATGCGCCAGCGCGATATCGGAAAGCTCGCGCATCACCGCTTCCGTGCGGTCCAGCGTCGCTCCATTCGGCAATTGCGCGAAGGCCACCAAGTACTGCTTGTCCTGCGTCGGCACGAACCCGCTCGGCACCTTGCTGAAGCCGATGCCCGTCAACGCAATCAAGCCCGCATAAATCACCAGCGCGATTCCCGTCGAACGAATCGCGTGCCCAACGAAGGTCCCGTACTTGCCCGAAGCCCACCCAAAAAATTTGTTGAAGCCGCGGAAAAACCACCCGAACGCAAAATCCAGAACGCGTGAAAACTTGTCTTTCTTTGCATCGCGCGACTGCAGCAGCAGCGCCGCAAGCGCCGGACTCAAGCTCAGCGAGTTGAACGCCGAAATCACCGTCGAAATTGCAATCGTCAGCGCAAACTGTTTGTAGAATTGCCCGGAAAGCCCCACGATAAACGCCGTCGGCACGAACACGGCGCACAGCACCAGCGCAATCGCGATAATCGGCCCGCTCACCTCCGCCATGGCCCGCTGCGTCGCCTCTCGGGGCTGCAAACCCAGCTCCAGGTTTCGTTCGACGTTTTCCACCACCACGATCGCGTCGTCCACCACGATTCCGATTGCCAGCACCAGCCCGAACAGCGACAGCGTGTTCAGCGTGAACCCCAGCGCCAGCATGATCGCAAACGTACCGACCAGCGACACCGGAAGGGCCAGCAGCGGAATAATCGAAGCCCGCCACGTCTGCAAAAAGATCAGCACTACCAGCACCACCAAAATCAGCGCTTCCACAAACGTGTGCCCCACCGCTTCGATCGACTGCCTCACGAACACCGTCGGGTCGTAAACGATCCTGTAGTCCAATCCTTCCGGAAATTGCGCCTTCAGCCGCGCCATCGTCTCGCGAACCTGCTTCGACGTTTCCAGCGCATTCGAACCCGGCCGCTGCGAAATCGGAATTGCCACCGCAGGCTCGTTGTTCAGCAAACTCCGCAACGCGTAGGTGCTTGCGCCCAATTCCACCCGCCCGACGTCGCGAATGCGCGTGATCTGCGGCGCCGCCCGCACGATGATGTCGCCGAATTCCTCCTCGGTCGTTAGCCGCCCTTGCGTGTTCACCAGCAATTGAAACGCGTTTTGCGGGTTCGCCACCGGTGGCGCGCCAAGCACACCCGCTGCCACTTGCACGTTCTGTTCGCGAATTGCGCGCACCACGTCCGTCGCCGTCAGGCTGTGTGACGCCAGCTTGTTCGGGTCCAGCCACACGCGCATGCTGAAATCGCCCGCCCCGAAAATCTGTACGTTGCCCACGCCGGGCAACCGTGAAAGCTCGTCCTTTACCTGTAGCACCGCGTAATTCGCCAGGTACAGCATGTTGTAGCGTTTGTCCGGCGAAATCAGGTGCACCACCATCAGCAGGTCCGGCGAAGTTTTTTCCGTGGTCACGCCCAGCCGCTGCACTTCCTGCGGCAATCGCGGCAACGTCTGTGCCACGCGGTTCTGTACTTGCACCTGTGCCTTGTCCAGATCGGTCCCGATGCGGAACGTAATCGTCAACGTCATCACGCCATCCGCCGTCGCTTGCGAAAACATGTACAACTCGTCTTCCACGCCGGTAATCGACTGCTCCAGCGGTGAAGCCACCGTGTCCGCAATCACCGTCGGGTTCGCGCCGGGATAAGACGTGTGCACCACCACCGTCGGCGGCACAACCTCCGGATATTCGCTGATGGGCAGCTTCAAAAACGCCAGCGCGCCGATGATGGTGATCACAATCGAGACCACCGCCGCAAAGATGGGCCGATCAATAAAAAAGTGTGCGATTTTCATGGAATCCCTTTTTGCTCTACTCACGGTGCGTTACTTGCACCGCGTTACTTGCCGGACCCGCCCCGGCTTTTCGCGGCCTCGTCGTCATTCACAACCGCCGGAGAAGAGAGCTGCGCCCTCCCCATCGGCACCTGCTTTGGCGTCACGCTCATTCCAGGCCGCACGCGCTGCAATCCGTTCACCACCACCACGTCGCCCTCATGCAACCCGTCGCGCACCACGCGCAATCCATTCACCATTGGCCCTAGTGTCACGGGGCGGTACGCAATCGCATTATTCCCGTCCACCACCAGCACAAATTTCTGGTTCAGGTCCGTCCCCACCGCCGCGTCGTCAATCTGGCAGCCGCGAATCGTTTCGCCGCCAGACAGCTTTAACCGCGCGAACAGCCCCGGCGTCAGCGACAAATCCCTGTTGCTAAAGACTCCGCGCGCCCGGATCGTCCCTGTCGTCGGGTTCACCTGGTTGTCAATGAAATTGACCACGCCCTTGTGCGGGAAATCCTCTTCACCCGCGAGTCCCAGATAAATTGGGCCATTCGCCTCTCCGTTTGTGCGCTTCTTTTCCGCACGCGCCAGCTTTCCATACTTCAAATACGTCTGCTCGTCGGCGTCGAAATACGCGTATACCGGATCCAGCGATACCACCGTCGTCAGCAATGTCGCCGGCCCGCCTCCTCCGCTCGTCACCAGGTTTCCTCTGGTCACTTCCGCGCGGCTCACTCGCCCCGTAATCGGCGAAACGATGTGCGTAAATTCCAGGTTCAGCTCCGCTCCTCGCAGCGAAGCCTCCACCGAAGCCACTTGCGCCTCGGCCTCCGCCCGCGCCGAATTGCGCCGGTCGTATTCCTCCACCGACATCCCATTGTTGTTGTGCAGCCGTTCGGCGCGCGCGAAATCGCTCTGGCTTCGAGCCAACTGAGCCTTCGCCCGCTCCAGTTCCGCCTTCAGGCGATCCACTTCAGCCTGAAATGGCCGAGGATCGATCGTGAAAAGCAGATCGCCCTTCTGGACGATTGCGCCTTCCTGGAAATGCACGCTATCCAGTTGCCCCGAAACGCGTGGACGAATCTCTACGTGATCCACCGCCTCCAGCCGGCCCGTAAACTCATCGGCCTCGATTACCGGCTTGCATTCGACCCTTGACACCGTCACCAGCGGTGCAGGTGGTTTCGACACCGGAGCGGACTTCGTGTCGCATCCATTAATAATTAGCGTCATCGGAGCCAGCAACGCAGCAGCAGCGATAAGTCCGCTGAACCGGAATGCTTCGCGAGGTGTGTTGACGCTCGGGTCTAGCTCGTACTTTGACCTGTACATACCCCTGGGTCTCCCTAATATTTTTCCGTTCTCACTCATCCCGCGCCGACCCGTTCATTCGATCCCGTGCCGGAGCGCGGTTCCGGCATTTCCGAAAAAAACCGATTTAATTTGGATGCAGGGGGCTGAGAGTTAGATACTTGTCTAACTGACAGTTTTTGGCGGCCCGGTTGGAGCATCGCCCTTTCAGGCAATCATTTTATTTCTGCGCCGTACTCAAAATTTGCGTTCAGCAGGCGAAACGGAATTCCACGCATGGGGGGTTGCGCAATCCGGGATCACTGGATCTGCGCGCAGCCGTTCGGTCAATATTTTTGTGAGTCCGTCTGCCGGCTTTCAGCGTGCTATTTGCTCGGCTGACATGGCGGGAACGCTTCGTTCGGGGTCGCGCTTCTTCTCTTTCAGCAGGCCGCTGGCGCGAATCATCTCTACAGCGTCGTAACGGTTCGTCGCTTCCACTTGCCTCATGACCCGGCGAAGATGATTCTTCACCGTAAATTGGGACAAATTAAGGCTCGACGCAATCTCTTTGTTCGAAAGCCCGTCGGCGACCAGGTTCATCAGTTGGACTTGCCGGAACGTCAGTTTGCTGCTGTTCGACGCCGCCGCTCGCGCGCACTGAAGGTTCCTCCGCTCGTCGCTCCAGACGTGCTCAATCAACGCCATGCATAAGTTGGGAGGACAAATCGCCTCGCCCTGCCCCACCCTGCGGATTGCAGTCACGATCTCCAAAGCAGACGCATCTTTCAGCACATAACCCCGTGCACCCAGATGAATCCCTTTCAGGAAGACCTCCGAATCGTCCTCCATTCCGATGAGGATGATCTTGAGTTGGGAGTTCTCGTCGTGCAGCTTGCGCAGAAGCAGCGAATTGCTGTTAATGGGCGAGAAATCCGTCAGGAGAATATCGCATTCGGACTCCGCAATCTGACCGGCAATGTTTTCGGAATTTGCGGCGACCCCGGCTACGCGGATTCCCGTTTGCTTTCTGAGGAGGCGTGCCAGGGTATCCCGGAGCAACCGGTTTTCCGTGGCAACAAACACTTTTGGCTCGGCGGGTTTATAGGAGGTTGTTGGGACAGTCATACACCTAGTCTCCCTATAAGAATTGAGTCAGGTCTAGCCACTCGTCATGCAACTTACGGCCCCTAGTAACCAGTGGCCAATGCTACTCTAGTGTCACCCTTTAGAGGTGTCAACACTTGTTCTAGTTTTGGATACCGAATGACAGTGGAGAGTCGCCTTTATTAGTGTTTAAATGGGACTTTTCCACAGATTCGGCTAAATTCGCGTAAATTTTCATCGATTCTTAACCAAAATCCTGTGTCCGGCGCTAAAACCCTTGGTTCTTCGATACACTTTCGCCCCAACCATCACTAGTCCTCTCCTTAGTCCTCATGGCCCGGAAAGGACTAGTTTCTGTTAGTCCATTTCTGTCCTCGCACGGCACAATAGGGCCCGGCTGTTCTCCATCTTTCCCTGTGGCTCTCTTTTGATTCCACGTTGAACCTAGGCAAATTCTTCATTCCGCTGATACTTACTGACCAAGACTGGTTAGCCTAGTGAGGGCAAAATGGTCAGAACGTTCAGGGTCTTGGTTGCGAACAAACCCAAACTGATGCGGGAATTGCTTCTCGAGTCGCTCGCAGAGCAACCGTGGATCGAGATCGTTGGCGAAGTAGCCGACGAAGCGGACATCCACGAGCACGTCCAAAAGTCCTCTCCCGATCTCCTCGTCGTAACGGCCGAGGAGCACGGCAAACGTCCAGATATTTGCGACTCGCTTTTTCGCCACTTCCCCGAGCTTCGCATCATTGCCGTCGCTCCCCATGAGAATCACACCGTTTGTTACTGGGCTTCCGTGGATATCCATTCGGGCGACATTGAATCCTCCGAGGAAGGTTTGCTCACCGCCGTACGCCATATGGCGGAAAGCCAGGAACCATACCGAAATGAAGCGGGAGGTTGATTTTATCATGCCGAAATTCTCATTTCGAAAAGGTCACACAATGCTTTTCCGTCAAAGCTATTTGAAAATTGCCACCGCGATGCTTGCCTGCACAGCCGGATGCCTCCTCCCCTCCCCGGCCCAGCAGCCTGACCAAAAGCGGGTTCAGGACCGTGCTCCAATCAGCCAGCGGCAGCAGCCCGGCCAATCGGAACTGGAAAACGAGAACCTTAATTACGTCGCTGCCGCGCCGGCACAAATTAAAGAGGTATTAATCAAGGATCCGGGATTGCTTGTCGAGCTGAAGCGGTGGATTGCTAAGGAAGCGAGCAGCAACGGGCAGATCGTCAGCGAAGAAGATCTCACGGATACCGCGGTATTCGACCGCCTTACCACTGACATCAAGTTTCGGTCCATCGCCACCAGGTTGGTGCAGCGCTACGGCTATCTTCGCCCAAGCTTTAACCCGGATTCCCAAATTGGGAAAGAGCAGGATCTTCTCCTGAAGGAGCGCGTACGCCGGCAGATCCAGATTGAAGCCCAGGAAGACGCCGAGAATCTTAAGCCACAAAAGCCCGAGACCCGCGAAACAAAAACTGAGCCCTGCGAGTTGGAAGAAACCCAGGACTGCCCGCAGGAAACGCCGTCTCGCTCGCGGCGTACAACTTCACCCCCTGAGGACAACTTTCCTCAGAAGGACTTGCTTCCAAATTATCAGAACGATGGGCAGCCGCTGAGTGCGTCTCCGCGCATCATGCAGGCGGCTGGCGGTGCGGACGGAATTCCCTTCGGTGCATCCGGCGGCGGCATCGATTCCTTGCTGAATGTTTCCGGCGCAATGAAAATGCCGGGTGATTCGAGATCCTCCGGGATGATGCCTTCCGATCCCTTGAGCGGTGCTCTTCTTGACCAGGCGCGTGCAGCCGCGGCCCAAGGTCTGGGGAGCGGGAGTTTCCCCGACCAGTCGGCAGCAATGCCTAGCACGAAGTCCGACATGATTGGAGAAACTTATTCGCGTCGGAAGTCGAGACTCGCGTCGGACCGCACGCTGGCGCCGGGGATGCCGGTCCACCGGCCAAATCCTTATGCTGACATTCCCTCCCTATACGACCTTTACGTACAGGCGCCCCCGCAGGATCGTCCGCCGCAGCGTTTTGGCACAGAAGTTTTCCGCGACGGCCTTCGCGACCCCCGCAGCATCCCCATGGATCTGCCCGTGGGTCCGGACTATGTCGTGGGCCCTGGCGACAGCTTAACCATCGATCTTTGGGGTGGAATCTCCACCAAACTGGTGCGCGTCGTGGACCGTCAAGGGAGGGTCACTCTTCCTGAAGCCGGGCCGGTGCTGGTGAGCGGCAGGTCTCTCGGCGACGTGCAGCAAGCCGTGCAAAAAGTGGTTTCGAGCCAATATCGCAACACGTCTGCGGACGTTTCCGTGTCCCGCCTGCGAACCATCCGCATTTACGTCGTCGGTGAGGTGGAAGAACCCGGAGCGTACGACATCAGTTCGCTCTCGACCGCCATCAACGCGCTTGTGGGAGCGGGCGGAGTGACGCCTCGCGGCTCTTTGCGCACCCTGAAGCATATGCGCGGGAAAGAGGAAATCGAACAGATCGACGCATACGACCTGCTCTTGCATGGCGTTTCTCTCGACGCGATGAAACTGGAAAACGGTGACACATTGATGGTGCCGCCGGTTGGTCCGCAAGTCACTGTTACGGGTATGGTGCGGCGTCCGGCGATCTACGAACTGAACGGTGAAGAAACGGTCGAAGACGCGCTTGAACTTGCCGGGGGAATCCTCCCCGCTGCGGCTCTGCGCCACGTGGAAGTGCAACGTCTTGAAGCGCACGAAAAGCGGACGATGCTCAGCCTGGATCTCTCGCCTGAAAACGCCGCTCCCGCGCAACTCGCCTCTTTCAAGATTCAGCCAGGCGACGAAATCCACATTTTCCCGATCGCCCAGTACAACCAGGACACGATTTACCTCCAGGGTCACGTTCAGCGGCCGGGCCGCTACTCCTATCACCAGCAGATGAAGCTGACCGATCTCATCGCTTCCTACAAGGACATCCTGCCCGAACCCGCGGCCCATTATGGCGAGATTATTCGCCTGAATCCGCCGGATTTCCATCCGACTGTGGTGAGCTTCGATCTGGCTTCCGCGATGGCTGACCCTGCGGCCGCGCCTCAATTGCAACCCTTGGATACTGTTCGCATTTTCAGCCGCTTCGATTTCGAGCCGGCCCCCACCGTTTCTGTCGCCGGAGAGGTGCGATCTCCCGGCGACTATAAGACTTCCGGGCAGGCTTCCCTGCGCGACGCCGTCTTTCTGGCCGGAGGCCTGAAGCCGGATGCCGCCACGGATTCGGTCCAACTATTTCGCATCAATCCGGATGGAAGCTCCAAAATCTTTAGCGTGAACCTGGCGGCCGCGTTAAGCGGAAGCCCCACGGACAACATTTTATTGCAGCCCCGCGATCGGCTCCTCATTCATAAGAACACTTCCCGCGTCGAGCCCAGCACGATCGAGATTACCGGAGAAGTGGCAAAACCTGGCCGCTACCCCTATACCGAGAATATGCGCGCAGATGATTTGATTCGCGCGGCAGGGGGCCTGAAGCGTAGCGCTGACACGAACAACGCGGACCTGACCCGCTATGCGGCCTCGGGCGGTGCCTCGGAACATCTCCAGATATCCCTCGCTTCCCTGACCAACGGCAATGCCAGCGAGGACCTGCCGCTCCATAGCGGTGATGTCCTGGCCATTCGCCAGGTTCCCGGATGGAGTGACATCGGGGCGTCTGCAAAAGTCGACGGTGAGGTCGTGCATCCGTCCACTTACGGGATCCGGCCTGGCGAACACCTGAGTTCTGTCCTGCAGCGCGCCGGAGGATTCACAAATCAGGCGTATCCCTATGGCGCCGTGTTGATGCGCCGCGAAGTCCGCGAAATGGAAAACAGAAATCAGCAGGAACTCATCAATCGAATGAAGGTGGAAAGAGAACACCTCAAGGAACTGCCGGAGGGCACCGCGGACCAGAAAAACGGCAAAATGAACGCCCTGGCACAAACCGATGCGGCCATCACGCAGCTTTCCTCAACACCTCCCATCGGCCGGGTCGTGATTCACATCCAATCTGATGTAGCCAGGTGGAAAAACACGCCGGCGGATGTGCCCCTGCGCGACGGCGATGTGTTGATGATTCCAAAGAAGGCCACGGTGGTGACAGTAAATGGACAGGTGTTCAACCCCACGGCAATCACCGCTCAATCAGGGCGTTCCGCGAAATGGTACCTGAGCCAGGCGGGTGGACCTACCCAGATTGCCGACAAGAAAGACGTGTTTGTCATCCGCGCCGACGGATCGGTACTTTCTGCCAAGAGCGGTGGCGGCGGCTGGTTCTCGGGTGATCCGTTGAATACTCCGCTGCGGCCGGGGGACACCGTCATGGTCCCTGAAAAAACTCCGAAGATTGGTGGCGTGAATTGGACTGCGATTATGCAGACGGCTCAAGTAGCTTCTTCGGTCGCTCTTGCCGTGGCGTATATCCACCCGTAAGTGGGCCAGATGATGACAGGGAGAAAAACAATTTTGGTTTCAATGCTGGCGATGGATCTGTTGGTGGCAGGCGCCGTTATGGCCTGCCCGCAGGTTCCCGACAATCCTGAGCCGAAAGCCGAGGCCAAAAAGAGCGGGGATAAGCAGCAAGATCCGAAGCCTGAATCCGAGTCCGGAAGCGCGGATGGCAATACGGATGCAGATAAGGATGCCGACAAGGATACGTCAGTGAAGATATCCCACAATTTTCGCGGACTGGGAGAGAGGTTCTTGCTCGACCAGAAGGAAATCTGGGTCAGCCCGGTTAAGCTCCGGTTCACCGACCTGGGATGGATTATCCCGTACGGTGGCGTTACCTCTACTCTCCTTCTTACTGACAGTCATGCAAGCCTTCACGTCTCGCGCGATCCAAGCACCGTGAGCCGCTGGGACAACGCCTCGAATGCCGGGATCGGCGCCATGCTGGGCAGCGCGGCCGGGATGTGGCTCTTGAGCTACCCGAAACACAACGATCACTGGCGCGAAACCGGTTTCCTCGCGGGCGAGGCGGTCCTCAACAGCCTGGCAGTAACCGAGGCGATGAAGTATTCGCTGGGCCGCCAACGCCCCAACGAGGGAAATGGGACCGGCCCATTCTTTAATGGAGGCGTTTCGTTTCCTTCGGAACATGCTTCCGCGGCATTCGCTGCCGCTGGCGTGATTGCGCATGAATATCCGGGCCCGTTGACCAGGATCGCCGTCTACGCCTTGGCGGGCTTCATTGACTATTCGAGGTTCCGCGCTCGCCAGCATTTCCCCTCGGATCTGTTTGTCGGCAGCGTCCTGGGAAACATGGTAGGTCAGAGCGTTTACAGCCGGCACCACGATCCGGAACTTGGTGGTGATGCGTGGATCTCCGCCTCGCAGTATATGCGCGAACACTGGAAGCCAGAGCCCGACAGCATGGGCTCGCCCAACGTGCCGGTCGATTCCTGGGTTTATCCCGCGATCGAACGACTCGCAGCGCAAGGGCTGGTCCGATCCGAGTTCTTAAATATCAGGCCATGGACTCGCATGGAGTGCGTGGCTTTGATGAACGAAGCGGCGGGCAACATCGACGAGAACGCGCCGCACGGAACCGAGATGGCCGGAATTGTTGCGGCGCTGCGCACGGAATTCGCAACCGAACTCCATGCCATTGAAATCGACGAAAACCAATCTTACAGGTTGGAATCGGTCTACACACGGATGACAGGAATTAGCGGAACCCCGCTGGCCGACAGCTATCACTTCGGGCAGACGATCTACAACGACGAAGGCCGGCCGTACCAGGAGGGCGTCAACAATATTACCGGCTTTTCCAGCTATGCCACCTCCGACCGCTTCGCGGTTTATTTCAGCGGGGAATATCAGCACGCGCCCGGAGCTCCGGCCTATCCCTTGGCTGTCCGGCAAGTGATCGCCAATGTGGACTTGAATCCCCTGCAGCCCGCGACTCCCGTGGCGCAAGTGGATCGTTTCACGATTCAAAATGCGTACCTGAGCACCAATCTCGACAGCTGGAACTTTTCGTTTGGGAAACAGGATCTCTGGTGGTCGCCCAACTATGGCAGTTCGTTTCTCCTCAGCAACAACGCTGAGCCGATGTACATGTTCCGACTGAGCCGGGTAAAACCATTCATCCTGCCATGGATATTCAAGTATATCGGCCCCATGAAAATTGATTTGTTCGTCGGCAGGATGAAAGGAAACCAATTTCCGGCGGATCCGATTTTCCATGGCGAGAAGATTTCCTTTAAGCCGACGAAGAATCTCGATTTTGGCTTCAGCCGCACAACGGAGTTTGGCGGAGTCGGACGCGCCATGACGTTAGGGGCCATCGTGCACAGTTACTTCTCCTATGTCAGTTCCGTGAACTACGGTCCTAACGACAATCCCGGTCACCGCGTTGGCGGCTTCGATTTTTCCTACAAGCTTCCATTCGTCAGGAACTGGCTGTCGATATACGCGGATTCGATGACCAGCGACGACCCTAGCCCGATTGATGCTCCCCGCCGCGCACCCATAGATGGGGGACTCTTTTTGGCAAAATTTCCCCGCATCCCAAAACTTGATTTGCGCGTCGAAGGAGTGTTTACGGACACGACGACCTCTCGCAGCCACGCCGGTCAGTTTTCGTATTGGGAACTTTTCTACCACGACGCCTATACGAACAATAACTTCATCATGGGCAGCTGGGTTGGACGCGAAGGAACAGGCGAGCAGGCTTGGATGAATTATTGGTTTAGCCCGAAGAGCAGTTTGCAATTCGGATATAGGCATCTGCAAGTCGACGGCGATTTTATCCCGGGGGGCGTGAAGCTCCACGACGAATTTGTGAAGGCCGATTTCTGGATTCGCGGAAACTTCAACGTGACCGCGCTTGTGCAGCATGAACAGTGGACAGCGCCTCTACTGGCGGCAACCCCCCAAACCAATTGGACCACTTCGGTTGGGCTTACGTTCCAACCCGGGAGGCCGCTCCATCCGCAAGCGACGACGTTTACCGAGGAATCGGATGGGGGCACAACGCCATGACCGAGCGCCGAATGCAAAACGACCTCGGACTTGAACAGGAGGAACGCGGCGTGTTTCTGGAGCCGTCGCCGGAGGAACTGCGCGCTTCGCGCGAACGCACCGCGTCCAACATGCGCATTCTGTGGGAGCAACGGCGATACCTGCTGCGGTGGACGCTAATCGGACTTGTCGTGAGCTTTGTGATCGCCCTCCTTATCCCTTCGCGTTACGAGGCCACCACGCAGTTGATGCCGCCAGACAACCAGTCCGGCGGTGGAGCCGCGGCATTCCTGGCAGCTGCGGCTGGTGGTCGCAGCGGAACGGGAGCCGGAGCGGGAGCTGGATTGGCCGGACTGGCCGGTGATTTGCTGGGAATGAAGAATTCCGGCGCACTGTTTGTGGGCATTCTCGCCAGCCGGACGGTGCAGGATCGCCTGATCGATGAGTTCGATCTTCGGCGCGAGTATTGGGACTCGAAAATGGAAGACGCTCGCACGGATTTGACGAAGCACACCTCGGTTACCGAAGACCGGAAAAGCGGCATCATCTTGGTTTCCGTATGGGATCACAATCCACAAAAAGCAGCGGCGATGGCCGGCGCATACGTGCAGGAGTTGAACCGGCTGGTTGCAGAGGTCAGCACTTCGGCGGCGAGGCGTGAACGTATTTTTCTGGAAGACCGGCTGCAGACCGTTAAGCAAGACCTGGACGCTTCCGCACTGAAGTTTAGCGACTTCGCCAGCAAAAACACGGCCATCGATATTCCCGCTCAGGGCAAGGCGATGATGGAAGCGGCTGCGGCTTTGCAGGGACAACTCATTTTCGCGGAATCGGAGCTCCAGGGGTTGGAAGCAATCTACACGGATCAGAACGTTCGCGTCCGGGCGCTGCGCGCGCGGGTTGCCGAGCTCCGCTCACAACTCGGAAAGCTCGGCGGCCAATCGGGAACGGGGGGAGCGCTGTCGTCGAAGAGCGATCCGTCGCTCTATCCTTCCATCCGGCAGCTGCCCGTACTCGGTGTGACCTATGCCGATTTGTACCGCAATACAAAAATCCAGGAAACGGTTTACGAACTCCTCACCCAGCAGTACGAGCTGGCGAAGGTGCAGGAAGCGAAAGAGATCCCGAGCGTCAAGGTGCTCGATGCGGCCGTTGTGCCTACCAAAAAGTCGTTTCCGCCGCGTGGCGCGTTCACGGCTGTTGGGGCCTTACTCTTTTTCCTGGGCGCGTGCGCGTGGATTTTCGCGAATCGTTCCTACGGGGCCATCGATCCGCAGGACCCGAGAAAGATGCTTGCGGAGGAAGTGGCGCTGACTCTGAAGGCCGGGAGTCTGACGGCCACTGCTGGCGCCGCAGCCATGCTCAAAGGGCTTGTGGGACGGGGTTCGCAAAACGGTGAGGCTGCCGGGTCGAATGGAGCAGCCGCGGGGGCTGGGATTAATTCTGCAAATGGAGACGGGCCGGAAGATCACCTCAGTCAGGCTGCAGGAAGGGGATCCCGGTGAAGTCCGAGGTTGAAGAAAAATGGGCACGATGAACGGATCAGCGGCTAGAAGGGCCACGTTCGCTCCCCCACCTCAGTGGGAGCCCCCGTTGGAGCTCCACGCGCGAAGCTGGACCGAAGAGCACGCCCGGTCCGTGTTCCACGCGCGCAAATGGCGCACGCAAGGCGGACTCGCCCGGCAATCCGTTTACGCCATCATCGACATGCTGCTTGTGTGCGGCAGCGCGCTATTGATTTACGGTATGCGATTTGGTTTCTCCAACAGCTGGAACGCCGTCGTCGCACCGAGACAAGTAATAGGACACATATCGGTGCAAGCCTATCCTAGCTTTCTTGTGCTGTATTGTTCGTTGATTTTCCTGGGTTGCGTGAGTCAGGGGCTTTATCGGACTCCGCGCGAGTTGTCTGCGCTTGCGGAATCTCTTCGCGTAGCTAAGGCCGTGGGAGTGGCCACTGCGCTGCTCGTGCTCTTCATCTTTACTTCAGGGAACAGGGAGATCTCGAGGCTGGTCGTTGTGCTAGCAGGAGCGGCGAACATTGTGACCCTCTCCGGTTGGCGCTACGCGAAACGCAGAATCGTCTTGCATCGCGCGGAAACGGGCCAGGGGCAATCGCGGGCGCTCATCATCGGCGCGGGGAAGATGGGGCAGGCGTTTGCCAGTTGGCTTCAGCACAACCGCCATTTGGGCTATGACTTTTGCGGATTCCTGGACCCGCATCCAAACGGCGACAAGCGCGTGCTCGGCAATGTGACCGAGTTCCGCAGCGTCGCGCTCGCCCAGTTTGTGGACGAAGTGTTCGTGACACTGCCTGCGGACGGCCCGATGATCAAGCAATTGTTTCTGGAGGCGCGCGACCTGCGCCTTGATCTGCACGTTCTGCCGGATTTGTACGACGGTTTGGCGTGGCGCGCTCCGCTGCACATGATTGGCGGTTTCCCGATTCTGGAACTGCACCGGGAACCGATCCCGACAACAGGACTGGCGATTAAGCGGGTGATCGACGTTGTGGCGTCGTCTTTGGGATTGGTGCTGACGTCGCCGCTGCTGGCGGCGGCTGCCATTTGGATTCGGCTGGACTCGAAGGGTCCGGCGATCTATCGGGCATCGCGGGTGGGCAAGAAGGGTAAGCAGTTCCTGTGTTACAAGCTGCGGACCATGTGCGTTACCGCGGATGTAGAGAAGGAGCTGCTGCGCAGGGAGAATGAGCGGAAAGGGCCGTTCTTTAAGATGGAAGAGGACCCGCGAGTGACGCGCTGCGGGCGTTGGCTGCGTAAATTAAGTAT
>DATMMG010000045.1:0-19674 GCA_035569815.1 Candidatus Methylomirabilota bacterium | reverse complement strand
ATACTTCCATTAAGTTTAGCATGCAGGGCAACGGCGACTCGCACCCCGCCTGCCGGAGAGGACCAACATGCCACGCCAGAACTTTGCGACAGGAACGCCGTGGGAGCCGATTGTGGGCTATTCCCGCGCCGTGCGAATCGGCAGTCACATCAGCGTTTCCGGAACGACTGCGACCGGACCGGATGGAAAAATCATCGGAATCGGCGACGTCTACGCGCAGACCGTCCAGATCATCAAGAATCTTGAGACCGCGTTGGGCCGCGCGGGAGCAGGCTTAAAGGACGTGATTCGCACCCGGATCTTTGTGACGAACATTGCGGATTGGGAAAAGATCGGGAAGGCGCACGGGGAATTCTTTTCAGAGATTCGCCCCGCGACCTCCATGGTGGAAGTGAGCCGCTTGATATCTCCGGAAATTCTGCTCGAAATCGAAGCCGACGCGATTGTGGAATGAAGTTGTAGCGGCGACCTTCAGGTCGCCAAGCCAATAAAGCAATAAGCCCCAGTTGTCATCCTGAGGCCCGCGCAGTTTGCGGGCCGAAGGATCCCAACTTAAAGTGCGTGCTAGTCGTCTACGTTGAGATTCTTCTCGCATTCTCGTCGGATGCGCTCAGAATGACAATCTTCTTGTGGTGAAAGCCGAGGGATGGGAGCCGCCTTTCTACCAGTGGGCGCGGACGCGATATTTCAGCACCGATTCGCCGTTGGCCTTGACGGGAACATCGAACTGGGCGGCAAACGCCGCGGTTTTCGTGGGCTTATAGGTTGAAGAGAGCATGTCCCAATCGCCGCCGATCGGCTCATTCACCTGCACGCTGATGGGCGAGTCTTTGTGGTTGCGCAGGGTAATTTCATATTCCATTTCCCAGACTCCGGTAGCGATACTCTTGTAATCGGTCTGCTTGCGCTCGCAGACGATGTCGAAGGCGTTGCCGATCTTCACGTTGAGAAATTCGTCCTTCGGCGTGTGGTCGATGTGGTCTTCGCCGATGAAGAGCAAGCCGCCCTTGGAATCTTTCTGGTAGACGCGCAAATTGCCCGCCGGCAGCGGGATGCCCAGTCCGGCCTTCTCTTCATTCTTGAATTTATAGAAGACCATGACGGGATCCTTGAGCGGCGAACCGGGATTCTGGCGATTGTGGTAGTAGAAATTCTGCCCGTTCACGACGAAGAGTTTCTCCACCGGGACGCCCGTGCCCTCGAGCAGACTGATCTGCTTGGTTTCCTTGTCTTCGACGGAAGTGCGGCGGGCAAGCGAATACAAATGATACTCGCTGAAATTTTCCTGCTGGAACTGCTGCGCCGCCTTGGCCATGGGGACGGCTCTAACTGTCTCTGCAGCACTGTAACGCGAGGCCTCAGGTAACCGATTCAAATCGCCGGCCACAAGTTGCAGCCGGGCGTTGTGGAAGGCGGTGCCGCTGTTGTTGATGACGGTGACCCAGCCGTCGAGATCGGCGGCCTTGTCGTCGCGCCCGACGGTGAGCACATAATCGGCGTTCCAGGAGAGGTTGCTGGCGAGATACGAAGATTCGATTTTTTGTTTGGTGGAGCCCGAATTCTCAAGCGACATCAGGAGCGTCGGGCGATCATAAAGGTTCGCCGGCACTTCGGGGAATCGGTAGCTTTCGCCATAGCCGCCGGTAACGATATCGTTGCCGATCTTCCACACGGGACCGTTGTTGTTGGCGAGCAACGTGGCCTTAATCTCTTCGTGCTTGGTGGTGCCGTTGTCCATGTAGCTGCGCACCAGCGTGACTTCCTTGCCGACGTATTTGTTGAGCAGCTTCGTGGGTTCGAGGAGATCGTATTCATAATTCTGCTCGAGCACGCCGACTTTGTCGGGCTCGGTCAACGAACGAAAGTGAACCGTGGCGGGATTGACGGTGGCGGCGATGTCCATGAATTTCAGGTGAAACTCACCCCGGGGAAGCTGCAATTCGCGGACATCGCGGATGAGCGCGATGTTGGAGTTGTAGACCGTTACTGCCAGATCCGTCTGGTCCGCCAGGCTGGTGGACTGATCCGCCGCGGCGCTCCGGCGGGAATCTTTTTCCTGTTGGCCGCCTCTCTTGCCGGCGTGAAAATCCGGCACAAACGCGGCCGCTACGGCCAGCGCGATCGCGGCGGTGGCCACCACCCAGCGGGTAGCCGCGCGCTTCAGAAATCGGGGAGTATTCATCTTCGCTTCACCTCTTCAAGAATTTGCCTTCGTGCTTAGAACGGGGCCGGCGAAATTTCTTGCGCGATAGCTATTCCCCGGCGGTTTGCTTCCAAGTCGCGCCGCCATCGGAAGTTTCATAACTCTGGAGTTTAAGCGCGTCCCAGATCGAGGCGTGTTTCGCGTCGGCGGCATGCACACCACCCAAATCGCCGGCAATGGGCGTGCTGATCCGGGTCCAGTGGCCGCCGCGATCCGTTGTAAGAAGGAGTGTTCCGGCTTTTCCGGCGATCCAACAAACACGCGAGGAAGGCGCAAAGCCCGCGGTGAGATTCGCGTTCGCGCCGGTGTTCAGCGATTTCCATTTCTTGCCGCCGTCGGTGGTCAGTTGCAGCGTTCCGGCGGGCTGGAGCTTCCAGAAAACTTTGTTGTCCGGAGTGAGGATGAAACCGGCGCCGGCACTGATTACCTCCAACATTTGGCTGCTCGACCCCTGCTTCAGCTTCATGACGTCGTTTTGTGTTTCCAGCGCTGCGGTGGCCGAGTCCACGGTTACGGTCTCCGTTACCGAGGAAGGAACACTTTTTGCGTCGGCGTGAGCCGGCGGTCTTTGGACCGCTACTCCTCCCGCAACGCCTCCCAGAGCCGATGGGACGGGAGGAGGCGCGGGAGGAGCGCTAGCCGAAATGGTAGGCGAGTTTTGAGGAACAACCGTGTCAGTGGCGGCCCGCGAGGAGATTTCCGGGGCAGGAGGAGGCGACTTTTTTTCCAATCGCCGGCCGGCAAGGTGATCCCGGGATTCCCTCACTGCGTCGCCAGTATCATTTGCCTGCGGAGAAGGTTTCGCGACGGCGGCAACAGGAGGTGCTTGTTCTTTTTTTGGCTGGGACACTTCGGCAGAGGACAATAGCTGATCTTTCGATTCCACCTGCGGCAGCGCTTTCGTGGCTTGCTGATCGAGAGCTTGCACCGCAGGTGCCGGCGTCTCATGGCGGGCGATGATTGTGTCCGAGTAGCGCGCCACTTTCTCCGTCCGCTGCTCGTAGATTCCGATGAATACAAGCACCCCGGCTGCAACCGCGCCCAGTGGAACGGCCCAGCGCAAGAGTCTGGGCCGGCGGCGGATGATTGCGACGGGCGCCACGGATGCCTGCGGAGTATTTGCCGCGGCTGGCTTAGCGCTTCGTTCAGGAATTCTCGACGTCTCTGCCCCCGGCATCAACACCGCTTCTGCCACCGGAATTCCCCGCTCTTCCCAATCCTCGGCAAGCTGGTTCTCGGTTGCTTCCACCAGCGCGAGCGCTTCCTGGCAAGCCTCGCACGTGGAGATATGCTGCTTCCACCGCGCCATCTCCTCCAGAGAAAGATTGCGCTCGTGGTAAGCGGCCAGCGTTTCCGCGTCCGGACAGTTCGCCTGCGCCCGGCCGCCACGCAAATGTTGCGCGAGCGCCCGCTCGAATTTTGGATCGCGATCGTCAGACGGCATGGCGCTCTCCTTTCTTAGAACGGCGGCGAAGGCCTTTCTTGCGGTGCTTCACGCTGGTTCCTTTCGATTTGCCCGCGGCGCTTCCGGCTTCGCATCGGGAAACATCCGTCGGAAATCGATGGGCACGTCTTCCGCGGCATATTCGAAACATTGCTGAATTTCCGCGTCGCTCAGGGAAAAAGCATCGCGCAGGTGTTGCTCCGCCATTGCCCGCAATTCCTGGCGGATGCGCTCCAGATTGCGGGAGGCGCTGGATTCATGCTCGCCAAGTTGCCGGGCGATTTCCGCCAGCTTCATCTGCCGCGCGTAATAGAGCTCGAGCCGCTCGCGATCGGCGGGAGACAAGAGTTTCAAGCAGTGCTGCAACGTAGCGGTAAAACAGGAAAGGTAATGCGCGCGGTGGGGATCCGGGAGCGGCTGTGCCTGAAGGCGATCGGGCGGGAGAACCGGTTTTTCGCCGTCTTCCGAGTCAAGCGATTCCAGCCGGCGCTGCCTGCGGATCACATCCACATGGCGCTGGGCAAGCACGGTGCGCAGCCAAGTCTTCAGCGAACTGCGCCCGTGGAAGTAGCGGAAGAGCGAGCGTTCTCCGCGCTTTCCGTCCATCAAGCCGAAAAGATCGGAGAAGAGCGAGTCGGCAAGTTCCTGCGGATTTGCGCCATAGCGGCTGGCCTTACTGATAGCCCCGGCGGCGGCGCGCAGGTAGCCCCGGTACTCCTGCACAAAATACTCCCAGGCGGCTTCGGAGCCTTCGATGCAAGCTGTCGTCAAGGCCAGGTCCTCAATGTGCAAGGTAAGGAGATACTCCTTAAGTCGTTCGGAGGTGGGGGCACCCTCCAGAAAACGCTTGCACACACTGCGCTCAAGGCCACTGACAAATTGAGATTGGGAGAGTCCCCAGCGGGCCGCGCCGGACTGGGCATAGAGCGACGCCACCAGCGGCTCGCCAGCGGCAAGCAGCGATGCCGGCCCGGTCGACGGTTTCTTCTCTTTGGGAGGTTGCGGCACTATCCTCCTGCCGGGAGTCTAAGGCTCCTTCTTTCAGCATGCTAGGATGCCCAACAAATAACCAACGCCCTATGGCGGAGATGCATCCTAAAGAGTACCCTAATGGAGTGACCGGTGGGTGCCCCAGCAAATCCCCGGCTCAGTCCTCCCTATTTGGGTTAATCTAGGGAGTGTTGCGCTGCCTGCCCCGCAACGATTTTCGCCTCGGCGGGTTTGTCCGAGTTAAAGAAATCCCGTGTGGAGATGCACTCGCTTTAGCATTAGCGAGTTCGCGTCGTTAGTACGAAAGTCCTATTCGAGGGCCTGCACCCCCTCAGTACGCTCGTACTGGTAAATCACACGTTCTGATTTCGAGAAATCGAGACCTCGTTGCTCTTGGATCGAGGTTCCAGGACGAACACTAGCGCGAGGCGGCAAGCGGATGGCCACGATGATCGCAGATCCACCAACGAGCAGGTCTCTGGGCGTGGGCTTTGGCTCCAACCGCAACCGGCCCGCGAATTCCGAAGCCTGGAAACAGAATATTGGAACCAAGCAGGTGCCTGCCCGCCTGGCCCTTTTGCCCGAAGCGAAGCCCAACTGGCGCCGGGTTGGATTCAGCGCCGGCGTGCAACTTACCATTTTGGGATTCTTCCTCATCGTTCCTATGCTCTATCCGGAGCAGATGAAGACGGCAATCCAGTATTCGTACACCGCCATCGCCCAGCCAGTCACGGAAATTCCAGTTGCACCTCCTCCACCACCGCCACCAACCCCGAAAGTAAAGGCGGTTGTGCCCAAGCCAACACCGCCACCGCCTGAACCACCCAAGCTGAATCCACAGCAACCGCACATTTTTGCCAACCTGGTAGCGCCCAAGGCGGTGAAGCCCAAGGTGGAAAAAGTCGAGATCAAAGATCCGGACATGACGCCGAAGTTTGAAGCGGCAAAGATCGACGTGAAAGATAACGGGCCGAAGCGTCCGAAAGAAGACGTGAAGACAAATAACCTGAATACTGGAAGCGCGGCGCCGGCAACGGTAGTCGCTCCAGTGGAAAAAGTGCAGACCGGCGGGTTTGGCGATCCGAACGGAGTAGCCGGCAAGGGCGATCCGAAACACGCGACGAACGTGGCGAGACTCGGTTCTCCTGCATTGCCCGGCGGCGAAGGCTACGGCAACGGCACCGGCGGCAAAAACGGAATTCCCGGAACAGTGGCCAGCACGGGCTTTGGCAATGGCACGGCGAATCCCCCTCCAAGCGGCAAGAAGGGCTCGGTTGTTTCCACCGGCTTTGCCAACGCGGCGGATAATACAGCCGAAGCGCCGAAGAAAAAGCAGCAAGCCGAGGGCCCGGCGGATAACGCGCCGACGATTATCGCAAAGCCGAAGCCGGAGTACACGGCCGAGGGGCGTTCGCTTAAAATCGAAGGCGACGTGGTTGTGGACATGGTCTTCCTGGCAAATGGGACCGTTCAGATCAACCGCGTGGTCAGCGGCCTGGGCCACGGCCTGGATGAAGCCGCGGTGCGGTCCGCGCAACAGATCAAGTTCAAGCCGGCGCTGCGACAAGGTCAGCCGGTGGATTTTCCGGCCAGGGTAAGAATCGAATTTCGTTTGGCGTATTGATGGGGTGAAGGGGAGATGAACATGCGAAAGTTTTCGAAGTATATCCTCGTGCTGGCGCTTGGCGCATACGCTGGCTCGATGGCCACTGCCGCGCCGGCCCCCGATGGAGATCAGCCGCGCACCATGGAGCAGGTGGTGGATCGCGTCACGGCCAACGAGCAGAAGCTCTATGGCCAAATCCGCAACTACTCTCCGCTGGTGGAGACGTATATCCAGAATCTGAAACCCGACAAGGACCTGGGACAGGTGCCCGCGGGGGACAAATATTTTCTCGGCCGCGCGAACTTTGCCAAAGGTGTGAGCTTGGTGCCCCTGACCGAGACCTCCAACAAAGGGAAGCGGGCGTTCATGTCCGTCGGCAATTTCTTCAGCTTTGCCATGCAGTTCCTGCCGGACGGCTTTCTGCAGATGATCTTCATCGACACGAACGGATTTGACCGGCAGCACTACAAGTTCGATTACGTGCGCCGGGAATTCCTGGGCGAAGTGCGCTGCCTGGTGTTCGACGTGACGCCTCTCGAAAAAAAGAACAACGGGCGGTTCCTGGGACGCATTTGGGTGGAGGATCAGGACTATCACATCGTGCGCTTCAACGGCGCGTACAGCGGAAACGGCCACTCCAGCTGGTATTTCCACTTTGACAGCTGGCGCACCAACGTGCAGCCGGGGCTCTGGATGCCAACCTTTGTGTACAGTGAAGAAAAGGACTTGCACTACGCCATCTCGAAGAAGCTCGACTTCAAGGCGCAGACCCGCTTGTGGGGCTATAACCTCGGCGGCGCTTCCCAGGAGCAGGAGTTGAGCAAGATTCTGGTCGAGACGCCGATGCAGGACGACACCAAGACCGCCAACGACCTGACGCCGATCCAGGCGCAACGTTCCTGGGACCGCCAGGCGGAAGACAACATCGCGGATCGCCTGGAGCGCATTGGACTGATGGCGCCGAAGGGCGAAGTGGACAAAGTGCTGGAGACGGTCGTCAACAACCTGGAAGTGACCAACAATATCGACGTGGAGCCCGATGTGCGCTGCCGCGTGCTGATGACCTCCACGCTGGAATCTTTCACGCTCGGCCACACCATCGTGTTGAGCCGCGGCTTGATCGACGTGCTGCCCGACGAAGCCAGCCTGGCAACGATGCTGGCGCATGAGCTGAGCCACGTCGTGCTGGGCCACCGCCTGGATTCGCAGTATGCGTTCTTCGATCAGTTGCTGGTGGAAGATAAAGATACGTTCCGCCACTTCGGCTTTTCACGGACTCCGGACGAGGAAGCCCAGGCCAATACCAAGGCTCTCCAGATCCTGAACAATTCGCCTTACAAGAATCAACTGGCGAATGCCGGGCTTTTCCTGCAGGCCCTCGACAGCCGCCAGAAGGAAATTCCGAACCTGATCAGCGGACACCTGGGAAATCGTGTGCCGCAAATCAACGACCTGAAATCCACGATGGCGATGGACCCGAAGCAGAATCCGCAGAAGATTGCGGCGCTGCCTATCGGCGGCCGCGTGAAGATCGATCCCTGGAACGACAAGCTGGAGCTTATCAAGAGCAAACCAGTCGGCACGGTGGCGGAACGCGAAAAGATGCCGTTCGAAGTTACGCCCTTCATGCCCTACCTGATGCGCTACGGCGCCGACCCGGGGAAACCCGTGGCGGCCAGCACCACGACTCCGCAGGACGCGAAGCCGGGCGACGCTCCGGACCCTACAAAGCCGTAAGAATTTTCTCCAATTCCTGAAAAGAAAAAGCCCCCGGTTTCGGGGGCTTTTTCTTTTCAGGCTACGGTTCAGTTACACACTGAGAACGGCGCCCGGACCGGGCTAACCGTCCTTCGATCCGGCGAGCCTCAATCGTCTTAGTGGACGAATGCACCTGCCGTGCCTTTCTGGAGTAAATCGGCAAATTGCGCGGCGGCCACGGGCCGGCTGAAGTAGAAACCTTGCGCTTCGTCACACTGAAGGCCCTGAAGCGCCATTAACTCCTCCAGCGTTTCCACGCCCTCGGCAACGACCCGCAACTTAAGGCTTCGGCCCATGGCAATCACCGCGCTCACGATGGTGGATTCGTCGGGAGTGGTGGTGTTCTGGTGGATGAACGATTGGTCGATCTTGAGCGCATCAATCGGAAACTTTCTAAGGTAACTCAGACTGGAATAACCGGTGCCGAAATCATCGACGGCAAGGTGCACTCCCATGGCCTTGAGCACCAGCAGAACGGAGGTCGCCGATTCGGCATCTTCCATCAGCACACCCTCGGTGAGCTCGAGTTCGAGATACTGGGCCGGCAAACCGGTTTCCGAGAGTATCGTTCGCACGCCTTCGACAAAGCCCTTGTCGCGGAACTCAACGGCGGAAACGTTGACGGCAATTGGCAATGCCGGGAGTCCTGCGACTTGCCAGGCGCGCGCTTGCCGGCATGCTTCGCGCAGCACCCAACGGCCAATCGGGATAATGAGGCCGCAATCCTCGGCGATAGGCACGAACAGGGCGGGCGGGATAAGCCCGCGATTGGGCTGCTGCCAACGGATTAATGCCTCCACTCCGGTGATCTCACCTGTCTCCAGATTTACCTTCGGCTGATAGTCCAGCAGGAACTCTCCCCGCTCGAGAGCGCAGCGCAGGCTGCCTTCCAGAGATTGTCGTTCAACGGACCTCCGGTTCATGTCCACCGTGAAGAACTGGAAATTATTTCGCCCGCTTTCCTTGGCGTGATACATGGCCGTATCCGCACTCTTGATGAGTATTTCGGCATCGCCTCCGTCAGCCGGGTAAACGCTGATGCCGATGCTGCCGCCGATATGCAATTCTTGCCCCCCCAAAAGGTGGGGCGCGCCGAGCGAAAGAAGCAATTTTTGCGCGCTGGTGGCCGCGTCCTCGGGACGGCCCAGATCCGAAAGCAGAATCACGAATTCATCACCGCCCTGGCGGCTGACCGTGTCCGAACTCCGGACGCTGGCTAGCAATCGTTTTGAAACGGACTGCAGCAGTCGGTCGCCGACGGCATGTCCCAGCGAATCATTTATATACTTGAAGCGATCCAGGTCCAGAAAAATTACAGCAAGATGTTTTTTCTGCCGGCGAGCAACGGCAATCGATTGTGTGATCCGGTCGTTGAGCAACAGGCGATTGGGCAGACTGGTAAGAACATCGTGCTGCGCGGAGTGCGTCATCTGAACGGACATGGCCCGCGCCGCGCTCACGTCATGGAAAACAATCACCGCGCCGATCACCCGGCCTGCCCGGTCGTGGATCGGAGCCGCCGAATCTTCAATGGCGGATTCGAATCCGTCGCGGCGCACCAGGACGCAATTCGCCGTCAGCCCCACTGTCCTGTTTTGCTGAACCGCCATCTCCATCGGGTCCCGGGAAGTCTTCCGCGTAGCGCCGTCAATGATTCGGAAGACTTCGGCGATGGGTTTACCAATGGCTTCCTCGCGGCGCCAACCGGTCATGGCCTCCGCAACCAGGTTCAGATAGGTGACCTTGCCGGAAATGTCTGTGCAGAGAACGGCGTCACCGATCGAATTAAGAGTGACCACCGCGCGTTCTCTTTCCAGATACAAGGCATCTTCTATGGCCTTGCGTTCGATCGCGTTGCACACGGCTCGCGTCAGTGAATAACAATCGAGGTGATTCGGCAGAAGATAATCCTGCGCACCACGCGCCACCGCTTCCTTTGCCTGGGCTTCGTTATCGTTGTCGCCGAGAATGAGAATGGGGATGTCGGAGGCGGCCGCATGCAGTTTGTCGAAGGCCTCGAGGCCGCTACTCTCTGGCAGGGACAACTCTAGCAAGATGGCATCGATCCCATTTTTGATTAGCCGGTCAAGGCCCTCGGAAAGATTGCGCACCCATTCCACTTCGAACGAACCGCCGCTTGTCGACGACAGCGCGCCACAAATGTCCTTTGCGGCGTCAGGATCATCTTGAATCAGAAGTATTTTGGGGGACACGGTACGTATGGCCATAGTATGTCTTGGCAAACCTCAGAACAGTATTTCAGCATAGTAGGCTAAATCTTTACTGTACCTAAACGCACATAGCCCGAACTATCAGAGCATTTTAACTTTGAGCGTGGTTTAAAAGTGTCCGCCCATTCTTCATCGCTCCAGGATGGGCTGCGGTTCAAGTTGAAACCATTCTTCCAACGCAGACGGGTTTCGAAACGTCTTTGAATTGAGTTTTCCGAGGCCCCCCACCCAATACACAGTCACGCTATTTGTCATGCTGTCGATGCACATGCGCTGGTGCGTGTCCCTGGCCATATGTGGCGGGATTTTCCTGAGCCATTGAACGGTTCCTTCCCCTATTCCGATCTCCGCGACGAATCCGCCTTCCCTGGCGGCACTTTGAAACGCTTCCAGATTCATCATGGTTTTTTCCTTCCGTGCTTATTTGCTTCTGAGCTGCTGGACCTTGCCGGGAAGGATATCGTCGGGGATGAATCTTTTCTGTTTCCTTTCGGACACCAAGTGCTTACGTAGCAATAATGTTAATAAGAACTTCCTTAGATAAGAGGGAAGCGGCGTAAGCGTTCCTACTAGAACTTGAAACCGAAAAGCCCTAGAACTTCGGGGGTTTTTTCGTTTGATGCTACGACTCGATGTTGTTCTATCTCGTCTAAGGCACGCGCCTAGAGGGGTCCGATCTCGACTACATGGCCGGGCCGAATCGAGGTAAGAGCCTGCAAACATGCTGGCATTAGCGGTAGAAGGTCCTTCATGCGATTCGATTTCGCGCAAAGGATCACGATGGACACATTCCGTCCCGTCATATTCTGTTGGTGCTTAATATTTCGATCGCTTGTAAGCAGCACATCCCACTGGCCTTCGGCAAGCCGGAGTAGCTCGCCGTTCTTCTTGGCGCCATATCCTGCCTTACGGACGGTCTCACACGCATGAGCCAGCGCAGTGAGAGTGCCTTTCAGTGCTGCTGGAAGGCACTCATCAATCAGGATTTCATTTCCCAAAGCGCGCCAGAACCAGCGCCTTCGCTTCTTCCAGCGCGGCGACGGCCTGCTCCCGGCTGACCCCCGGATATTGTTCCAGGAATTCGTCCAACGTCTCTCCACCTTCCAAATAATCGACCAAAGTTTGGAACGGGACGCGTGTGCCTCGGAAAACGGGTTCGCCACTGTGGATATCCGGATCTTGGACAATGACACTTTCAGCGTGCATCGCCATGGTAAGCCTCCTGCAGGTATGTCAATTATCTCATCTCTATGCAAGTACTGCTGCAAAAGTGTTGGTCCATTAGCCCTCTAACGACTTTAAGCCCACGCCATTCACTAAATTTCCCCGGCAGACTCCTTCGCAAATTTGCGAACCGCGTGTAAGGCTGATTCTGGCAGGGTTGAAAATGAAATCGCCATTCCGTACAACAAGGCGTCAACGGACTCACGAGTCGAGGTCTTTAGAAGCACAATATGCCCTGAGTTTACAAAAAAGAAGCCGTCCATTTCCCTTACCTGAAGATTCCATCCGAGTTCCTTTAATAACTTTATGCCCCCTTCAAGGGATTGTTCCGGTAGTTCCTCAAGCCACTTGAGTTCTTGCACGTGGAATTCTCTCCTACGTCTATTGATTAGCATACGCTGACGAAAGCGTTTTCATAAAGCGGTAGCCGAACTCGACGCCGTCGTAGAAATCCTGGACGCCGACGCGCTCGTCTTTTCCGTGGGAGCGGTGGTCTTCCATATCGAAAAACATGCAGGCGATGCCGTAAGTGGGGATGCCGGCGATGCGGAGATATTTTCCATCGGTCGCGCCCGTGGACATGGTCGGCACGATCGGGACACCGGGCCACATTGTGGCCAGCGTCCGATCGAGTGCGCTGGTTACTTCCGGCAAGAGCGGCGAGGGCGGCACCGTGACAATGGGGATGATTTGCCCGTCCGCCGTTTTTTGCGCGACGGCGATGATGCTCACCTTTGGATCGGCGACGACGCGCTCGAGCGTTCTACGGACATGCTCCGGGTCCTCGCCGGGAAAGATGCGGCAGTTGACGTTGGCACGTGCCATTTGCGGGAGCGCATTTGGCGCGTGGCCGCCGGAAAGCATGGTGGCGACGCAGGTGGTGTGCAGGAGCGAGTTGTAATACGGATTGTTCGAAAGCCGCTTGATCGAGTCGGAGTCGGCCGGCTCCTTGGCCGCACCGCGAAGATCCGCGGCCAATTGGCCCGTGGTGAGCGTGGCGGCGTGCGCAAAATAATTGCGCGTAATTTCGTTGATCTCAACGGGGAAGGAATATGACTGCACTTTAAGCAGCGCGGAGGAGAGTTCGTAAATCGCATTCTCCGAGCCGGGAACCGAACTGTGGCCGCCGGGGTTTCTGGTCTCGAACTGAAAGTCCGCGTAAACCTTTTCGCTGGCCTGCATTCCGGCGAGCACGCGCTTCCCTTTCAGCTTTTCAAACTCGCCGCCGTCGAGATTGATACAAAACTCCGCGTCGATCCAGTCGCGATGCTCCTTAACCAGCCAATCGACGCCGTTGAAATCGCCGCCTTCTTCGTCGGCGGTAAGTGCCAGGATCAGGTCGCGGTTGGGGACAAAGCCCTCGCGCTTCATGCGGAGAAAGCTTTCGACCAGGATGGCGTCGCCTTCTTTCATGTCCTGCGTGCCGCGGCCATAGAAAAATCCGTCTTTCTCGATGAACTGAAAGGGATCCACGGACCAGTCTTCGCGGCGGGCCTCCACCACGTCCAGGTGACCGATAAAGAGAATGGGCTTTTGCTGGCCGGAGCCGTGGTAGCGGACGACGAGGTTCTTCTTGCGATCGTTCGGGCCGGCGACGATGACGTCTCTTTCGGCGAATCCGGCCGCGAGCAGCCGCTTGGCCATGCCTTCGGAGGCTCTGGAGACACTGCCAACGGAATCGCTGGTGTTGGTCTCAATCAATTGCTGAAAGATCGCGCGGGCCTCGGAGTTGACCGCCGTGTCGTTCTGCGCGCTTAGCGTTACAGGAAGGATCGCACCGCCGCACAAAATCACCGCCAAGCCGAGGCCTCGGGTCATTCGCTTCTCCTTGAAAAATAGGGATTCAGCCTAACGGCAAATCCCGTGCTCCGTCAAATTGGAGGCAAGTTGCCGAGGCAGCGCAGAGTCACATAGACTGGCAGAGTCGCCGTCTTGAGGAGGAATTTTATGGATTCGCGGAATCGCCGCTGGATGCAAATCGTGATGGGAATCGGGCTGTTTCTGGCGGGGAGTGTCGCCGGAAGCGCGCTGACGCAGAAAGTATCGGCCGTGAATCGCTTCGGCCAGCCTAAAACCGTGATTCACGTGGTCGCCTATAAATTCCGCGACGCCACTTCACAGAACGATCAGGAGCAGGCCATCAGCTCCATCCGCGACATGGCGGGAAAAATTCCCGGCATCAAGAACATCTGGCTGAAGACCGAGCGTAACCAGCTGCGCGATTGGAGCGGCGTCTACGTGATCGAATTCACCAGCGCGGAAGCGGCGGCGGACTATGCCGAGAGCCCGCTGCACGAAACCTGGCGCAAAAAGTGGGAAGCGCTGCGGGAGACCAGCGTTTCGTTTCAAATTTCAAACTGAATCTGTAGCTCACCCCTTCAGGGGTGAGGATTTTCGCAGCGGCGGCAAAATTGTGCCGACGGAAGGAAAACCCCTCAGGCCTGAAGGCCTGAGCTACAAGTCCATGAAGTTTCAGTCTTCTTCCTCGCGGACGATGCCGAATTTGCGGCGAAGAAAAGAATCCATCAGCGTGTCGGGGAGTATGCGGCGGCCGAGCGCCGCCCACTTCGCCAGCGGCGTGACCGTATAGCGCGCTTTTGGATGACTGGCTTCAATGGCGTGAAGAATGACACGGGCGCAATCTTCGGGCGTCGTTTTGGATTCGCGGCGGCTGTTGGTGGCGCCGGCAATCGCGCCCTCGTAGATTTTCGCGTACGGGCTGGCCGCGGAGCCCTCGATGTAAGATTCGGCAAGGCCCTTCGCCGTCTGCTGAAAATTGGTCATGATGTAGCCCGGCTCGATCAGAACTACTTCAATGTTGAACGGGTAGAGCTCCAGGCGCAGCGCGTTGGAAAGCGCTTCGACCGCATGTTTGCTGCTGCTATAGGCGCCATAGGTGGGGGGCGTAAGGATGCCGGCGACGCTGCTGAGCATCAGAATGCGGCCGGACTTTCGCGCACGCATATGCGGGAGGACGGCTTGCGTCATGCGCAGCAGGCCAAAGATGTTCGTTTCATAGACACGGCGGAGGTCGGCGAGCTTAAGTTCTTCGGTGACGGCCATTAATCCGACGCCGGCATTATTGATGAGCACGTCAATCTTGCCGGATTTTTGCAGGACCTGCTGGACGGCGCGATTGACGGAGGTTTCGTCGCAGACATCAATCTCCAGCGATTCGAGGGGAAGTTTTCCACTAGTTGCGAGACGGTCTAGTTCGGCGCGTTTTTCGGCGGAACGCCCCGCGGCAAACACCCGATAACCCTTTTCCGCCAGGAGCAGCGCGGCCGCGCGGCCAAGCCCGTCCGTCGCACCGGTGATCAATACCGTCTGTTGCACGTTGCCCATGATTCTCCCCTGTCGAGAGGCCCATTTTACGCAGCGGGATGCCGGGAAGCCAGCCGGATTGGCGGAAAAATCACCGGCTGGATTGTTTCCTGTGACCGGGCCCGATTTTAACGGGCGTTTGCGTTGCTTCGCGCAATCCGGCGACGAGTTCTTTTGCGCTTTTGGATAAAGGACGCCGCCGGGGAATAATCACGTCAAGACTGCGGCGCAGCGGCTCGGCGTCAGTGATTTCGAGCGGGCAAAGGCGGCCGCGGCGGAGTTCCTCGACCAACGCGATTTGCGGGAGAAATGCCAGGCCCAGTTTGCGCAAGACCATTCGTTTGCAAGCTTCGATAGTCTCGACTTCCAGAACGATATTCGGAAGCAAGCCGTCACGGCGAAAGAGGCCGTTCATCAGTGTCCAATCACTGGAGCCGCGATCGTAGGAAATAATGGGCATGGACTCGAGCTCCTCGAGCCGCAGCTTTCGCCGTGCCAATGCGGGGTGCCCGCGATGACCGACGAGAATCAGGGGGTCGTCGCGGAGTTGAATGGTTTCCACCTCGGGATGGTTCAGGGATCGCGCGAGGCCGAGATCGACTTCGCCGTCGAGCACCATTTTCAGAACCTGGGCGGAGTTTCCGCTGCGCACGCTGACGATGACCTTCGGATGGCTCTCCTGATATTTCTTCAGCACCTCGGGAAGCAGGTAGGTGCAAATGGAAAGCGAAGCGGCGATGGGAAGCGCGCCTCCCGCGATCGGATGCAATTCGTGAACGGCCTGGCGGGCAATGGCCACTTGCCGCAGTAGCTGCTCCGCATGCGGGCGCAGCGCTTTCCCCGCGAGTGAAAGAGAAAATTTGCCGTGTTCGCGCTCGAAGAGCCGCGTACCAACCGATTCCTCCAGAGTACTAATCCTGGCGCTAACCGCCGGTTGGCTGATGCGCAGCGCTTCGGCGGCGCGGTGGAAACCGCCATAGGTCGCAACCGCCAGAAACGTTTCGAGTTGGACTATTTCCATGGGTGGCGGGCCTCTCGTACCTTCATCCTAGACGTACTGATAGAAATTGTCTATCGGTGTGATAATTACAATCCGTTTGACTGACCACCTCCCTTTCCGCAGAATTGCAACTCCTTGAACCTGAACTGCGCGGGGGCCGGGTTTCCCGGCCTTTGCGTTCCAAGAAAGCGAGATCCTCCGATGTCCACCAGCCAAGCCAACCAGATTGCGGCACTCGAGAATCAGTGGCGGTCGAATCCCCGCTGGCAGGGGATCACGCGGCCCTACAAAGCCGAAGACGTGATCCGGCTGCGCGGCACCGTGCAGGTGGAACACACGCTGGCGCGGCTGGGCGCGGAAAGACTCTGGGATTTGTTGCAGGCGGAGCCGTATGTCGCGGCGCTGGGCGCGATGACCGGTAACCAGGCGATTCAGCAGGTAGAGGCGGGACTGCAAGCCATCTATGTGAGCGGCTGGCAGGTGGCGGCGGACGCCAATAATTCGGGACAAATGTACCCGGACCAGAGCTTGTACCCGGCCGACAGCGTGCCGAACCTGGTGCGCAGGATCAATCAGGCATTCACGCGCGCGGATCAGATCCATCATGCGGAAGGAAAGAACGGAAAGTACTGGTTTGCGCCGATGGTGGCGGACGCGGAAGCGGGATTTGGCGGAAACCTGAACGCATTTGAATTGATGAAAGCGATGATCGAAGCCGGCGCGGCTTGCGTGCATTTCGAGGATCAGCTTTCGTCGGCGAAGAAATGCGGGCACCTGGGCGGAAAAGTCCTGGTGTCGACAACAGAGGCGATTCAGAAATTGGTGGCCGCGCGGCTGGCGGCGGACGTGATGGGCATTCCGACGCTGATCATGGCCCGCACCGATGCGGACAGCGCGGGATTGCTGACGACGGACATCGATCCGCGCGACCGGGAATTCTGCACAGGGAAACGTACAGCGGAAGGATTTTTTGAAGTGCGGAGCGGCATCGAAGCGGCGATCGCGCGCGGACTGGCGTATGCGCCGTACGTGGATATGTTGTGGTGCGAAACGTCGAAGCCGAATCTGGAAGAGGCGCGGGAGTTTGCCGATGGGATTCACGCAGTCTATCCGGGCAAGATGCTTTCGTACAACTGTTCGCCGTCGTTCAACTGGAGAAAGCATCTCAGCACCGAAGACATCGCGCGTTTCCAGCGCGAGCTTGGCACGAGGGGCTACAAATTCCAGTTCATCACGCTGGCGGGATTCCATGCGCTGAACCACACCATGTTTGAGCTGGCGCGCGAGTACAAGACGCTCGGTATGACCGCATATTCGGAATTACAGGAAGCGGAGTTCCAAAGCGAGCGGGAACACCAGTATTCGGCCGTGAAGCACCAGCGATTTGTGGGCACGGGATATTTCGACGCAGTGCAAAACGTCATCAGCAGCGGCACGGCTTCAACGACGGCGCTTGCGGGATCGACGGAAGCGGAACAGTTTCACGAGATGCCGTTGCCACCACCGGCGCCTCAGCCGCAGCACACATCAGCCGCTGGTAACGATTGATTGCGCCGCACTCACTGGCTCAGGGGCAGGTTTGAATACAGCGTTTTGCCACCGCTTTCCACTACCAGGAAGAGTCTGCTGCTGTCGGTGGCATTCTGCAGGAGACTCTTTCGTTCCCCGTCGCACAGCACAAAGTATCGTTCACCGGAATTCCACAACGATTGAAACTGCCGGTCGTCGATAAAGACCGGCGCGCTGCCGGGCGCGTAGGAACCGTACTCCAGGTTATCGTATCGCCCGTTCCAGAGCAGAGCATTTCGCCCGGTATAGAAAATCACGGACGAAAACGCGTAATACGCGCCGGTGATGATCAATTCTCCTTTGGGAGCGCGCATCAGCGCCGCCGCGATCGGCCGAGAGGAGAGGTAAGGGTCAAACACAACAAGCGCCGCGCGGCTGGCATGAATGAACAGCACCATCGTCAGCGCGATAGCCAGATAGACCCGCGTGCCCCGAATCATCCAGCAGGCCACCGCACCCGCCAAAAAGGCCAAGCCCGCCAAAACGAGCGGGAAGCGCAGATAGGCGAAAGATTGAATCGTCAGATCGCCCATATGCCCCATCGAAAGCGTGTACGCTTCCGGATGCTGCTCGAGCGCGCGAGATATGTCGCCCGGGGCCGCCGTGCCTCGCACGAGGTACAGAAGAATCGCGACGCATATGCCGCACACCGCGAAAATTACGCCGAGGACTCTGGTGCCCCAAAGAGTCCAGGAATCATTTCTGGTCATGGCGTTGCCCAATACCAAGGCCAGCGCCGGATAGATCGGCATGGAGTAATACTCCTGGGTGGTGGAAAATGTGAAGAAAACCAGGAGGAACAAGATCCAGCAGAGCGCGAGCAGGCGCGTTTTCCCGGCTCGCTCGCGGGGCCTGAAATCTAGCCGCGCGGCGGCGGGGAAATATACGCTCCACGGAAATAACCAGACAAGATGTAGCGCCCAGAACGCGAACCGCGGCACGGTGTTGTAATCGCGCGGGTAGCGAAGATTCAGAAAGCGCAGTACGTGCTCGTTCATAAAGTAAAACCAAAAAAAACCGTGGTATTCGCCCGGACCGCTATGCATCGTGAAATCGACGTATGGCGGCATGCGCCGGGCGGCCAAAATGTGCCAGGGGGCGGCAATCAAGAGAAAGATCGCGGCGCCGGATACCACTCGCAATCGCTTCCACACTTCCCAGGAGAAAAGCTGCCTCGTCAGGACGAGGTAGATGAAAATCCCTCCGCCCGGTAGCACGAGAGCAATCAAGCCCTTCAGCATCACTCCCACGCCGAGACTCGCCGCTAACGCGGCTGCCCAGAGGCGCGACTGCGCTTCCTTCGGATCCGTGGCCCGCTGAAATGCCCAGAAGGCCAAGCATACGGTAAGCGTCAGCATCACATCCGGTATTTGGATTCGCGTGAACAGGAATAGGCCGACGCAGGTCGCCAGGACCACCCCGGCGTAATATCCCGCCCGCTCTTCAAATGCCCATCGCGCATAACGGCAGGTGATCCAGGCAAGCAGCACGGCGGCAAGCGCGACGGGAATTCGAGCGGCCCAATCGTGTACGCCGAAAATGCGGAAGGAGATCGCAATCATCCAGTAAATCAAAGGCGATTTCTCGATGTACGGGACCCCGTCCAGATGCGCGATTACCCAATCGCCGGAATCCAGCATATTGCGGGCAATTTGCGCTTGAACGGCGTCCACATCGTCCATCAAAGATGGTGGAGAGACGATGCAACCGAAGAAAACAGCAGCGGCCAGGAGGATCAGGACACCGCTGGTTTCGAAGCGATATCCTCTGTCGCGAACGGGAGAGTAAGTTCGCTTGAGATTTGAATGTTCCAGTGTTTCATCCATAAGAATAAAATCATCAGTCCCCAAAGGTGAAAGCCCCGGTTGGCGCGGCGTCCCATGTGGTCTTGAATCAAGCCTGCGATCGCTTCCGGGCGAAATAGTCCGGCCTGCTTCACCGCTTCCGGGCTGAGAGTCTCTTCCAGGAAGGCGCGCAAGGGGCCGCGCAGCCAATCGTGCGTGGGTATATCGAGTCCGGTTTTTGGGCGGCGCAGCACGTTTGGCGGCAATTTTGATTTCATCAACCGCCGCAGTATGAGTTTTTGGCAACGGCCGCTGATTTTGCAACGTTCAGGGAGAGATGCGGCAAATTCGATGAGGCGGTGATCAAGATACGGGGGACGAACTTCGAGCGAGTGGGCCATACTCATGCGATCCACTTTCTGCAGCAGATCGTCCGTCAGGTAATATCTTTGATCGAACGCCAGAAATCGGCTGAGGTTCCCATCGCCATTTCCTGCGGGCAAATCACATTCGAACAGATCCTGCACTCGGGTGTGATTCG
>DATMMG010000044.1:0-13495 GCA_035569815.1 Candidatus Methylomirabilota bacterium | reverse complement strand
ATCAGTAAGAACGAAGTGACTGGTGAACGGTCGGGAAGAATCGCACGCTTTGCTTGTGAGAACATGTAGGGCCTGCCTTCTGAGGCGGGCCGTGTTGGGGGAAACCGCACATGCCGCGGACGTTTGATTGGGAAAATGTGGAAGACATTGCGATCGGGCTGACGGATAAATTTCCCGACGTTGATCCGTACACGGTGCGCTTTACCGACATGCACAAATGGATTACGGAATTGCAGGGGTTTGCCGGAGATCCGCAGAAGTCCAACGAGAGCAAGCTCGAAGCGATACAGACGGCCTGGCATGAAGAGTGGGAAGACCGGAAGTAGTGACCCGTTCGGCAAGCTCAGGGCTGGCTGGTAATTAGTGACTGGTCTGTTCCCGCCCGCGTTTCGCGTTGCATGGCAGAAACAGGGCATTTCTCGTATAATAATTCAGTTGCAGTTCACGCAAGAGTGCCGCTATGGTGCAACGGTTAGCACGTAGCCCTTTCAAGGCTAAAATACGGGTTCGATTCCCGTTAGCGGTACCAAACTTATCCTCTCCGAAACACGCTCCAATTCGCTTAGTGATATTCTTAGCATTAGCACCGAGTAGCTTCCCAGGAGGCACCGCCCATGGCTGATTTGCTGCGTTCCGACAATCCTGTTTTAAGAGAAAAGGCATTTAGCGGCGCAATTGCGACCGGCGAAACGATGACAGTGCAAGGCACGGTGAACAAGACTGGCCTGCTCCTCCTGTTTGTTGTTATCACAGCCGCATGGACGTGGGGATTGGCACACTCTGAGAGTCCGGACGCCGCGAAGGGCTGGATGATTGGCGGGGCTCTTGGCGGATTGGTCGTCGGCATGGTTACAGCGTTCAAGACGACTTGGGCTCCATTTACAGCGCCAGTTTACGCGCTGCTTGAAGGTCTTTTCCTCGGTGGTATCTCTGCAATTCTTGAAAAATCGTATCCGGGCATCGCGATGCAGGCGGTGAGCCTGACATTTGCCGTGATGGTGGTGATGCTGCTGGCATATAAATTCCGGATCGTGCAAGCGACGCGCGGGTTCAAGTTGGGTGTGATTGCCGCAACAGGCGGAATTTTCCTGGTTTACATGGCCAATCTGGTGGCAACCTTGGTGTTTCACGCTCCGTTTGGAATTCTCTATAGCAGTTCGCCGCTCGGGATTGGCATCAGCCTATTCATCACCATTATTGCTGCGCTGAATTTGATCTTAGATTTCGATATGATCGAGACCGGAGTCCGCATGAGCGCGCCGAAGTCTATGGAGTGGTATGGCGCATTCGGACTAATGGTCACTCTTGTATGGTTGTACATCAGAATGTTGCGCCTGCTTAGCCAGATGCGCCGCCGCTAAATTTGAAAAGCGAAAAGAAGAAAGCAGAAAAGGCAAAGAAGCCGCTTTATTCCGAGCGGTTTACGAAGGCGTTTGCCTACGCGGCGCGGCTGCACGCGCGGCAGACGCGCAAGGGGACGAACAAACCGTATATCGGCCACCTGATGAGCGTGGCGTCGATCGTGATTGCCTACGGCGGCGACGAAGAGATGGCCATCGCGGCGCTGCTGCACGACGTGGTGGAAGACGCGGGCGGGGAAAAGCGGCTGCGCGAAATTCGTAACAAATTTGGAAAACGGGTGGCGCGGATCGTGGATGGCTGCACGGATACATACAAAGATCCGAAGCCGCCGTGGCTTCAACGCAAGAAAGACTATATTGCACGCGTCGCGGGCGAAGCGGAAGACACGCGAAAGGTATCCGCTGCGGACAAGCTTTCCAATGTGCGGGACATTCTGGAGGATGTGCGCGCGGGCGGCGTCAAGGCATTCGAGCGCTTCACGGGAAAGAAAGAGGGAACGCTCTGGTATTACCGGACGCTGGTCCAGGTGTTTCGCGAGGCAGGGACGAATCCGCTGGTGGAAGAATTGGATCGCGTGGTGACGGAGTTGGAGAAAGCAGCGAATTCCGGGACATCCGACACTTTGTGAAGCGTTTGAAGTTGAGGTCCTTCGCGCCCGCCTGAGGCGGGCGCTCAGGATGACAAGTCGTTGACGCTGGCTCAGGATGAGAGGTAGTGTCCACGAAGTTTAAGTCGCCCGCCGCAGACGGCGGCCGCTACAAAGACGATGGATGAAAAGCAGATTCCTCGGGCAAACTTCGCCCTCGGAACGACAACGCACAGAGAGATTTGCGCGCTACTAAAAGGAGACGCGGAGGCGGGCGGAGACGCTGCGGGGTACGCCGATCGCGGTGCCGGAAAAGACGCTGGCGAAGTTGATGACGTTGAGACGGTCGGCGATGTTGGTGGCCTGAATTTGGAATTGCAGCGAGCGGGCTTCCTTGCGGTAAAGTTGCGCGCCCATGCCGAGATCCATGGAAAAATTGGGTTCCACGCGTTGTTTCGTGAAGTTGACGCGGGAGACGACATCGGCGCCGTATTGCGCGATGAGCGTGGGGACATCCGTGTTCGCGCTGAGATCGGCGGGTAAGCCGCTGCCGTATTGAGCGCCGGCGGCAAACCAGAGGCCGTGACCCGCGTCGAAACGGGCGCGGGCGCGCAGCGTGTTGCGCTGATCCTGTGAGACGGAAAACTTGCCGGTATCCGTCAGAGCGGAGCTGGCGTCGCTGCCGAGAAAAAGTCCTCCGTTGATCGGTCCTTGCCCCAACCCTGATTGATTGGAGTAACTCAAAACTCCCGAGACGCGGCCCCAGTGCGGAACTTCCAGGCGCACTTCCTCCCCCAAAATTCTGGCTTTCGCGTAGGAGATCGGAAAACTCACGCCGGTCTGCAAAAGAACATCATCGTCGGAGTAGTTGCGAAAGTCGCGGCGGAAAACATTGGCATCCAGGCGGAATTTGCCGAGGAACGATTTCGTGATGCCGCCTTCATAGTAGTTTGCGCGGGCCACGGGAACGGGAAGCCGCAGCACGACGGGATTCAGCGAATCGAGTTGCGGGGAACTGGCGAGCAGCAGATTTTCCATCGCAGGAGTCTGGAACACTCGATCATACGAAGCGTGCAGCAGCAGATTGAGGGAAGAAACGAAGCGCGAGACGCCCAGGCGCGGGCTGACCCCCGAATCGTGCACCACGAAGCCGTAATGATCGAAACGCAGGCCCGCGCTGATATTCCACGAGCCATAGCGCATCTGGTCCTGCACGTAAAACGCGGGCTCGACGTCCCACTTGCTCGCCGCGAAATTCAGGTTCAATTGCGTGCCGGGATCGAATTGCGACGGGTCGGTGATGTGATACTGCAGGGCTTCGTGAACCGGGGTGAAGAAAGAATCGGCGCCGGCTTTCCAGTCGTGGTGGCCCCGGTGGCCGGCGATGTCGCCGCGGACGTAGCCTTCGCGGTAACCACGATCCTGATCGACGATTACCGGAGTGGAAAAAGGATTGGAGCGGAGAGAAAAGCTGGAGTCGCGGACGCCACCGGAAAAACTGAGAATCAGGTTGGAGGAGATCGTGTGCTGGAAATAGATTTGGCCGCTGGTTTCGGAGCTGGCGGCGTCTTGCCGCTGCAACGCGGTTTGCTGGATATAATCGTTGGGAATTTCGTAGCGCAGGGAATTGTGGGCGACGGTAAGGCGCAGGCGGTCGTTGTCGGAGAAATCGCGTTCGTAAGCTGCGGAAAATCCGCCGGAGTTGCCGTTGTTGCCGAAGTTATTGGTGACTGGCGGATCGAGATACCTGTCGGAATGCAGGCCAAATGCGCGAACGGAGTAGCGGTCTTTTTCCCGGGAAATTGAAAGGGCGGCGGAGCCGTCCAGCAGATCGAAGCTGCCCCCGGAGGCCACAAAATCTCCGTGCCAGCCGAGAAGCGAGTTGTTGTCGGTGGTGAGTTCGACCACGCCACCGAGCTTTCGCCCGTACTCGGCGGGATAGCTGGCGGTCAGCAAGCGCATGGATTCGACGGAATCGGAATCCATGTCCGGAGCAAACGCGGCAGAACGATTCTGCATCACCGGCTGGCCGTCCACGACAAACTGCACGTCGTATTCTGAGCCGCGAGGATGCAGCACACCGTTGCCTTCATACAGCCAGCCGGGTTCCGCATTCACCAGATCGAAGAGGTCGCGGCCGGGTTGCGGGCTGAGTTGCTCGCGGATAGATTGCTTGCCGACGGAATAGAGCGTTCCGGTGCGCGTGGGATCGACCAGCGTGAGATCGTCGGTGACCTGAACCTGTGTGGTGAGGGGCGCGACACCGAGAGTGACGCCGAGTTTCACGGGGACTTCGGAGTGAACCTCGACGATGTCGCTCCACGCGGCGAAACCTTCCGCAGCGAGGTTGAGGCGGTAGACGCCGAACGACAGATTCTGAAGAACGAAGCGGCCGTCGGCAGGAATCTGAAAACTGCGCTCGAAATGGTTGCCTTCGCTGAGAAGTTCGCCCCGGGCGGCGAGCGCAGAGCCCTTTGGATCGCGAACTTCGAGATGAACTTCGCCGCGCAGCCGCTGGGCGTGAGCAGGGGCTGCCCCAGCGAGGCAGAGGAAGCCAACCAGCAGAGAGATGCGGAATTGGAACCGTTTAGCGTGCATCGAGACAAAGAGTCCGCGATATTCGAAGCTTCGATTGAGCGTGGGAGATCGCGGATATTCCCAAGATAGCATGCGCGCGTGCGAGGAGGCTGAACGGACAGTTGGGTTGGGAGCATAAGTGGCATTGCGATTGGCGGCGCATGGTTTCGGCGATTTGCTTGACTCCGTAAGAGCGAAAGCTTTGCTCCCGTTCGGCAGACTCAGGGCAGGTCGCACTCAATGTTAAGAGCGGCCCGTCCCGTAAAACCATTCGGGGTGCAAAATGCGCACCTCGGCAGGCGGGCCCTACGAAGGCGGTAGGCTGAGAAGGCGCTGCCCTGACCCGGTCGGGGCAGCTACGCGGGAGTAACTATTTTGTCTCCAGACTGGAAAAGGGAGGCGCAGTGCCGGATGATGGAAGAGAAGCGTTTTCTTGTCCGAGGGCAGACACCGGGGGCGGATAAGATAGAAAGCCATCAAGCAAAGGGGCTCAAGTCTTGGACGCAAAGAATGTATATTTGACCGGTGCCGCCAGCGAGTTTGGTTCCCGCATCATCCCTTCCGAAGAAGTGGATCAGGCGTTTGGCATGCCCGCGGGAAAGTTGCGGACACGCGCTGGAATCGTGTCTGTGGCGTATGCGGCCGAGGACGAAACGGAAGGGTCGCTTGCAGCCGGGGCTTGCCGGAAAGTTCTGGAGCAGTGCGGCGAAGAAGCGCAGAACCTCGACGGTGTGATCGCCGCGAGCGAAACGGACCACGCTTACCCCTCGCTGTCGGCGCAGCTCCATGCGCGGCTGAAGTTGCGAGAACGATCCACGGCTCTGGATGTGGGGAGCGGCTGCCTGGCGCTGCTGCAGGTGCTTTGCGTGGCGCAGGCAATGCTGATGTCCGGGCAGGCACAAAAGATCCTAGTGGCGACCGCCGATGTGCATAGCCGCACGCTGGGGCCGGGGCGGACGGCGGGAGAGTTTGGCGGACTGTTTGGGGATGGGGCTAGCGCGTTTTTGTTGTCGAACAAGCCGCCGGAAAAAGGGCGATTCGCCTACCGGTTCGGAGAATTCTTTTTTGGATGCGCCGCGCAGTATGCGGAGGCGATTGCCATCAACGACACGGCGGGTGCTGGACTGGAGATTCGCTTCGACGGCGAAGCGCTTTCCCGCGCGGCGGTTCACCGGATGGAGCAAGTGTTGAGCGAAGTGGAGGAGCGGAGCGGGATCTCGCGCGAAAAAGTCGGCGCGTTTGCCACGCACCAGCCGAATCCGAGACTTGTGGCGCTGCTGGCGAAACAACTGGGCGTGGCCAATTCCGCGTTTCCGCCGATTGCCGCGACGAAAGGGAATTTGGGGTCTTCGATGTGCGGAGCAACGCTGCAATCCGCGTTTGAGAATGCCGCGGGAAAGCCCGCGGGCGAACGGACCGCGGTGTTTTTAGCTTCGCTGGCGCCGGGGCTGCTTTTTGGCGGTGGGTGGATGGTGCCGGCGGAGAGTTGAATTGCCAAGCTGATGTTTGATGCCGTCAGCCGAGAAGTGCCAGACGTCGATGATGCGTTGAAGGACGACGACGCTATTTACGTGAGTAGCGCAGGAAGAAAGTTTAGTGGTTGAGTTGAATTCTCAAAAGCGGTGGCAGAGCCACCGCACTCCAAAGTAAGAGCGGCCCGCCTCGGAAGGCGGGCCCTACTGGGTCCCTTCGATTTTTTTGATCGGCTTACGGGGACGAGCGGGTGGCGGCGGTGAATTCGATGTCGGGCTGGGGGACGACGCAGGCTTGCAGCGGGGGCCAGCCGGGGTCGGTGGTGGAATTGCGGCAGAGACTCACCAGGGCGTTAGAAACTTCGGAAGGGCCTACAGCGCCGTTGAGCGGCTCGGCATAAATTTTGTAAGTGTGATTCACGGCGAGGGCGCCGATTTCGTAAGTGCCATCGAATTGTGCCGGGCCGGGGGCCTGGCAACTCCATCCACCCAAAGTTCCAGCGATGACGGCGCCGCTTGCGGTGTCCACGGCGACAACGTGTGCGCCGAAGATTCCCGTTACGCCCGGAGGAGAAGCGGGCAAAGAGAGCAGGTTCGCCGGAAGGATGCGTCCCTGAATCGAGCCGATGAATAGCGTGTCCGCGGGATCGTGAAAGAGAACGCGCAGGCCGGTGCGATCGTCGTCACCGAGCGGGGCATCCGGTTGTTGCGCGGTCGGCCGTATTCCGGTGAATGTGCCGGGCGCGGGGGCAAAGGGAAACATCATGGCGCCCCACACGGCGGAATGGCTGAAGCCGAGGGAGTGGCCGAGTTCGTGGGTGAGGAGGGATTCAAGGTCGTAGGATTTCGGGTTGGCGCCGAGCGCGGCGGGAGTGGCGAAGCTCGCCAGCGAATCGCTGGGATTGAAGTAGATGTCGGCATCGAGAATCTGGCCGATTTGCGTGGATGGCGCACCGCTGCCGAGCTGGATGCCGATCTGATCGGCGGTGATGACGCGGGTGAAGGCGAGCACGCCCGGAGTGAAGGCCATGTCGGGCTGATCGAAGCAGATGGAATTGATGCCGTCGGAACCGCAGAGATTCGCAGCGGAATTGCGGGCGAGCGGGGCGAAGGTGGCGGGGATCAGGGATGTTCCGCTGACGCCGCTCCAGACAGCGAGGGATTGCTGGATGACCTGTTCGATTTCGTTGAGGCTGCCGGCGGCGGTCTGGTCCTGGGTGAGGATGGTTTTGGGATTTGTGCCGAGCGCGGTGCTCCAACGGAACGCGATCGCCGCCGCGGTGGTCAGTTGGTGCGAGGGCACGGGGCAGGCGGAGCCGCCGGAAACGCTGGCGGGTTCGCGCACGTCCGGGACGATTTCATTGAAGGCGTAGCCCTGGGCAGTGATGACGGACCAGAGGAGCAAGAACATCGTCATCGCGAGGGATGCGGATTGGCGGAGCAGGGTTTGCACGGCATTCTCCTTTGGGGACGCGCTCATTCCGTTTCGCGCGACATTTCGTGGTGAACGCGCTGTTCGAAGGCATCGACGGAAAGATTCTTGACGCCCGTTTTTGTGAAGGAGCTGGATGCGGGATCGAAGACCGGGGTTTCCGCGGAATCCTGCGTGACGGTTTCGCCGCCGGAGCGGAGATCGCGATGGATGCGGAAAGTGCCCTGCGCCCAGCCGACGATTTTGAATTGACCGACGGCATGCGCGCTAAGAAACAGATAGACTTCTTCGCCGGGACGGAATTCGGGCGTGCCATCCACGTGCGAATGCAGGTGCTGGAATTTCCCGCCGGGCTGGCGCACGACGATTTCTTCAGGCAGATAACCTTTATTGTGCGAGACGACACGGAAACTGGTGTCGGTCCAGATTTCGCCGTTCTCCATCACTGATTCGGCGTGGACGCAGCGCACGCGCGCGATGGAGTACGAATAGTGGACCAGATCCTGGAAACGCAGGCGCACGAGTGTGGTGGCCTGGGCAACGACGGCAATCAGGGCCAAGCCAATCAGAAAAAGTACCCAAAGAAATCGGCGGCGATCTTTGTAGCTCATGGATGTTGACTCCTCTTCATTGAATTTCCAGCACTCCGGAAGCGGCGGTTTTATCGAGATTGGGGTTTTGCACGAAAAGCGTTCGCGCGCCGGGCGGCGCGGTGGAAGGAATCTGGATGGTGAGGTGGATGATGCCGAGCCCGGCCGGTTGTTTCGAGATGACGGCGACGTCGCCGGGGCCGGAGATGGTGTAGGCCATGCTGGTGTCGAATCCTGACTGCGAGAACATGCAAATGTCGGCGGTGCTGGTGCCGGAGGCAGGACGCACAAGCGGAATTGGATTTCCGGCAAGGTTGCAGGAGTTGCTGGAAGTGTTGAAGACACCGATCGCGGCGACGTTGAGATCGAAGGAGACGGAAGAATTGTCGACACCGGCGGTCGTGGGCTCGACGACGGTGATATTTTTGCCGGAGATGCCGGGAGAAGAGGTAGTGAGAGAGATGACATCGTCGGTGGTGCCGGGAGCGACGACGACGAGAGAGATGATGTTGGAACGGGTGCCCGACGGATTTTGAATTTGCACAGTCACGTTGCCGGGTTGCGCGACGTCGGTGCTCGTGACCGGAGCAGAGCAGGAGTTGGCGGAACTGCAGGTGGTGACGCGCGCGGCTCCGCCGATGAGTAGAGTGGAGCCAGGGCCGGGGTTTGAGATTACGAACCCGCTGCCATCGACGGCGAGGGTGAAGCCATTGGCGCCCCCGGAATAAACACTGGAGGGATGCAGCGATAGGATGTTGGAGCCGGAGGAAATGGCGACGTTGGCGGCGCCGGATTGCGTGGAATCATCCTGACTTATGGCGACGATCTGGATGGTGTTCGGAGTGGGCTGCGCCGCCGGGGCAGTGAACGTGCCGTTGGGAGTGATGGAGCCGCATGCTCCGCTGACAGTGCAGGCGGAGCCCTGCACTTGCCAGACGACGGTCTGGTTACTGGCGCCGAGGACGGATGCGGTGAAGCCCTGCACGCCGAGCGGCGGCATCGTGACGCTTCCGGGGATGACACTGACGAGAATGTGATTGATGACGGTGATTTGCGCGGAAGCGAAGATCGCGGGATTTCCGACAAGCGCCACCTGGACGGAGATGGGATTTGAAGAGGGAATGGCGCCGGGTGCGATGTAGTCAACTTGTGTGGCGGTGCCGCTGGTTACGATTTGGCAAGGTGAAGATGCCACGACGCAGAGCTGACCGACGGTTAAGTTGCCGCCGGGAACGCCGCTGACACTCCAGGCGAGAGACGCGCCGGTGGTGCCGTTTTCCGTGGCGGTGAGCGTGACGCGATGATTGGCGGCGAGCGTAGCTGTCGATGGCGAGAGGCCGAGACCAGGGCCGGACTGAATGATAATCGTGGCTTGCGCTTGTTTGGACGGATCGGCTTGGGGCGTGACGGTGATGACGACGGTGTTGGGCTGCGGAGCAGTGGGGGGGGCGGTGTAGTTGGCGGAGTCGGCTACGGCGCCGCCTCCCGCGGATTGTGTGGTTATGACCGAAAGAATCCCGCACGCACTGCCGCTGCAGCCGGTGCCGGAAAGCGACCAGGAAAGCACGGCGCTGGGACTGGATCCGGGAACGGGAGTGAGCGTGGCCACGATGGCCGAATTGACGCCGGGTTGAAGGCTCGAGGGAGCGGCAACCTGAAGTGTGAAATGGCTGGTGACGGTGAGCGTGGTGGCGCTTTGCCTGGTGGGGTCGGCAATGCTGGTAGCGGTGAGGGTGACGCCGGACACGAAAGGGAGAATGGGGGGCGCGGTGTAATTTCCGTTGGCGTCGACGGCGCCGCAATTGTTGGGACACGCGCTGCCGGAAAGGCTCCAACGGATGGAAGGATCGGGCTTACCGCTGCTCGTGATAGTGGCGTGGAAAGATTGGAGCGCGCCGAGTTCAACGGAAGCGGAAACGGGAAAAAGCGAGACGGCGATGTCGCTGGAGATAGTGACGCCAGCAGTGGAGGACTTGGAGGAATCGGCGTGGCTGGTAGCGGTCACTTGGAGCTTCCCGCCGGGCGGAAGGTCTGCGGGGGCGGTGAAGACTCCCTCTGGGGAGATTGTCCCGATTTGCGGGGAGCCACCCGAAATGCCGTTGACGCTCCATAGGACGGAAGTGTCGGATGTGTTGGAGACCGTGGCGGAGAAAGCGAGCGTGTTGCCGAGCAGCACGGTGCCGGAATTTGGGGTGATGCTGACGGCAATCTGCAGCGGAGGAGGAGTTGTGGAGCCGCCGCCACTGACGCTTCCGCAGGCGCAGAGCGCGAGACAAAAGGCGAAAAGAACTATTGCTCGTGCCGTGGGGCGATGAGCGAATGGGCTCCGATGGGAGGGGCCATGTTTTGAGCGCGTTTGCGAGAGAGGGCGCATGGCGTATGCGATTGCAGACGAAGGGCCAGCGAAAGAACACGGCGTTGGGGTAGTCGCGGCCGAGCGTTTGTCGAACATCGGTTTTCTTTAAAGTGCGTGGAACGAAGGGCTTGGAGCCTGGGAACTAAAACTCATGAGCCAGAAAAATGAGCGCGCGGCGATGTTCCGAAACATTGCGATACGTTCCGAATTGAACGGTGTTCTTAAGGTGCATTCCCAACCTGGGAATCGCGGCCGTTGTTATATTCGGTGCCTGGCTAGCGCCGCCATGCTGGCGGCAAGCACGCGAGCCGGCCCTTCGTGGCTCAGGGTAAACAAGATGCCGGCGCTACCTCTTGTGCAGAGCACTCGCTCGAACTGCACCCCGATTGTGAAGGATGAGCGGATTGACATTCGGGGGAGCGGCTCGAATAATCGCGCCATGACGAAGCCTGAGGCGGTGCGACGGATCAAGAGCTATTCCGCGGCGAATGGGTATGTGTATCAGTATTACTTTTACGAGTTGAATCGCGTTTCGTTGGGTGGCGGAGCGGCTGGGGAATTTGTGTACGCGATTTCCGCGGATCGCGGCGCGAGCTTTGGATTGCGGATTCTTGTGATGCAGGCCGCGCTGGACGCGTGGGCCGCGGTGAACGGGCGCGCGCTGACGAGCAGCGAAGAGTATGCGGTGGCGAAGATGCGGTTGTTCCATGCGTTTGACGAAGGCGTGGTGCCGTTGACGGCGGAGGCGGCACGCGAGGTGCGGCTGGTTGTGGATGAGAAGAATTTGGAAGATTTGCTGAACATGTTGAATATCTGATTGGCAAGACCGAACGAATTGCCTGCTCGCAGGGCCGCCCCGCCTGTAAACGTTGAAAAGATGCCTAAAGTTGAGGCTCTTCGGACATCTCCGGCAGAAATCACCGGAGTCCCAAAACCGGACCACATCGGATGTCCTCAGAATGACAAGTTCTCGTCTGGGTGGGCGATTAGGATATCTGGGAGTTAGGGCTACTTTGTAAAAGCGGGAGCTGGGCTCCCGCACTCCAAAATAAGAGCGGCCCGCCGCAGACGGCGCGCCCTACAAGAATTGGCTTGAGGTTGAACCGAAATCCGGGTTGTGGCGTCTAGTCTGGTGTAACGGAGATTGAGAATGCGGGAGCTGGTCCTGACCCAGCCGGGAAGAGTGCTCGAAGGGCCGTCGGAGCGGGAGAGCGAGAGCTCCCGCGCGCACCGTGAGTTTGAGGAGCGGCTGGCGGAGTGCGGCCCGCTGGCGTTTCGCGTGGCGTATGGAGTTTTGCGGAATGCGGCCGACGCGGAAGATGTGGCGCAAGAGGCGTTGCTGAAGGCCTACCGGAATTTCGGGCGACTGCGGGAGCCGACACGGTTTCGGGGGTGGCTGGTGCGCATCGCGTTCCGGATGGCCCTGGACCGGTGGCGGTCGGTGAAGCGGCGAGAGAAGCGGGAGGCGCCAGGGGAGGAATTGGAACATAGAGCCATAGGGCCAAGCGCGGAAGAGTTGGCGGCGTCGAGCGAGTTTCAGGCGCGATTGGAGCGGGCAATGGAGGAGTTGCCGGAAAAATTCCGAATGGTGCTGCTGCTCTCGGCGATCCAGGGATACACACTGGAGGAAGTTTCGGGAATGCTGGGCATTCCAATGGGCACGGTGAAATCGAGACTGTTTTTCGCAAGGAAGCAGTTGGCGGAGAAGCTGAGATGAGCTGCGAAGGGTATCGGGACAAATTGATTGATGCGCTGGCGAGCGGAGAGAGCTCGCCGGCTGGCGATATCTTGGCGCATCTGCGGGCGTGCGGTGAATGCAAGAAATTTTATGAATCACAAGTGCACCTCTTTGGGACGATCGATTCGGGCGTGCGGATGATGGTGAATGAAACAGTGCCGGTGTCGTTGTTGCCTCGCTTGCGTGCGCGGGTTGCCGACGCTGACGTGCTTATTGGGGTCTGGCGCATTTATTTAAAGCCGCTTGCCGCGACAACGGCGATTGCGCTGTTGCTCTGCGTATTCCTCGTCCGACGTGAAAACGCGCCTGCGCGGTTGGCGGTGGTCCCCGCGGTCGAATCGCCAACGTCGAAGACGGCTGAGTCCCTTCCCACGCGGGAGATTACCGCTTCCGTGAATGGCGTGCGTCGCGCAATGCCGGGAAAGCCCCCAATCGTTCATCATCCGAACTCGGTTCGTATAACCGAGCCGGGCGAAAGATTGCAAGTTGTCGTCGGGCGCGAGGAAGCGCAGGGTTTAGTGATGCTGGCGAGAAATATTTCGCAGCATCCGGAACTGGGGCAAGCGCTGCTGCAGCCTGCTGCGATGACGGAAGACCTGGTGCCTGCTTCCCAGGCCATCAAGATTGAGGATTTAGCGGTGCTGCCGTTGACGACGCAGGAGTGAGCGTTCCGGCAAAGGATTCTGGATTCTTGAAGAGTGAACGCTGGAGGATTCAATGAAGCGAATCATAATTTCTAGTGTCTTTGGATTGTGCCTGTTGGCGAGTAGTTTCTCCTCTGGAGCCCAGGATCTGCCGAAGAAAGACGAATCCAAAGCGGAAAACGCCCGAAGTGAAGGTCCGCAACTTAAAGTGCAAATTACGTTTGCCGAGTATGACGGCGAGAAAAAGGTCAAGAGCTTGCCGTACACACTACTGTTGCAGGCTCGCGTCGATGTTCCCGGGACAAAAATCCGCATGGGGAGCCGCGTGCCGGTGTACACAGGCGGGGAACACGGATCCATGCAATACATCGATGTAGGGACAAACATTGATTGCCGCGCGTCCACCACGCAGGATGGGCGCTACCATCTTTCCCTGTCACTCGAGCGTTCCTGGGTGGAAGGCGACGTCTTTGTGCCCGTGCAGAAGGCTGCTGCTCCGACTACCGATCCGGCCGTCGGACAGTTTGCGCAACCGATTATCCGGCAGTTCCGGTCCGAGAATAACGTGACCCTGCGGGATGGACAGACAATTGAGACTGATTTTGCGACCGATCCGGCGAGCGGGAAGGTGATCAAAGTGGAAATTACGATCAATGTTATGAAGTGAAGCGTTGGAGTCGGTTGGGCTGGGTGGTGCGGCGAGTAACTAAAAGCGTGAGTTGGGCGCCTTCACCCCGA
>DATMMG010000043.1:0-6402 GCA_035569815.1 Candidatus Methylomirabilota bacterium | reverse complement strand
ACGACGCCGCGTTTCGCGATGCGGCGCCGCCTCGTTCGACGCCCCGCTACACAACTCCTACCTTTCAGCCCTGCTGAACCAAAGCCAGAGGCCGGCGCCCTTGCCCAGGGCCAAGCCGGCTGGCGTAAGGGAAGTCTGGAAAGCCCAACGGCGGGTTGCCCCTCGCCGGAATTTCCGACTTCCCATGCGCCACTGGTGGGCATAGCTCGCCTCGCCGCCGAAGCCCCGGAGGCGGATACGAAGCGGAAATCCCTGGAGAAGCCGGAGTATTTTTTTCTGCCGGTGAAGTCGATTTTGAATAAATGCGATTCGGCGCGTGTGCCGTTTGATTGGACGATCAATCCGTATCGCGGGTGCGAGTTTGCGTGCAAATACTGCTATGCGCGATACACCCACGAGTATATGGAGATTGACGGCGGGGAGTTTGAGCGGAAGATTTTCGTGAAGCAGGATGCGGCGGCGTTGCTGAGGCATGACGTGGATAGGAAATATTCGCACGCGTCGAAGGCTTCGGGTTACACGAAGGCGGAGCACATTGCGATCGGGACGGCGACGGATCCCTACCAGCCGGCGGAGCGGGAGTACGGTGTGACGCGGGCTTGCCTGGAGGAGTTGGCCAAGCGGGAAGGGCTGAGCGTTTCGATTATCACCAAGTCGAACCAGATTGTGCGGGACATTGAACTGTTGAAGGTGATTGCGACGAAATCGGCGCTGACGGTGAATATCACGGTAACCACGCTGAAGCCGCGGCTGGCGCGTTTGCTGGAGCCGCGAGCGCCGCGTCCGGATTTGCGGCTGGCGGCGGTGAAGGAGTTGCGCGAGGCGGGGCTGCATGTGGGCGTTTCGGCTTCGCCACTGCTGCCGGGGATTACGGATGCGGACGGAGAACTGGAAGGCGTGGCCGCGGCAGCGAAAGAGGCGGGGGCGGAGTGGTTTTGGTCGGGCGTACTGTTCCTGATGCCGGCGTCAGCGCGGCAGTTTCTGCCGTTCATCGAGGAGAAATTTCCGCGGCTGGCGAAGCAGTATCGCGAGTGGTACACGAAAAACGGTTACGCGCCGGAAGAGTACCGCAAGAAAACGTCGGAGCGGGTAGCGCGCATCCGGCAGAAGTTTGGATTTGCATCGCGGCCCTGGGAAGGCGAGCGGCCACTTGCGCCCCATGCTCAGCTATCGCTCGGCTTGGACGTCGGCGCCGTGAACGCGGAAGTGCAAGGAATGCGCTCTTGCTCGACAAGGTAAGCGGTATGACCGTGAAATCTCGAGGGGAATCGGGTCACTTATTCGAGGTGAAGAATTTGATGCCACTGGGGTAGGACGGAAGAATCCTCAGCCCGTGAATTTCGGACTGATATTCGGCGTCCTCAGGAGTCAGGTTAAACGCGATCAGGTTAAGTGTTTTGGAGTCGCGAAGCAGAAAATTCAGACTCGAACCTTCTTGATATGAAGAAGCGATTTTATCCGCGCTGAAGTCCGTGATATCCACACGGAAGCTACCGTCTGGATCTGGACTTGTTGTTGCCAATTGAAATTCGGTGACCGGGCCGTCCGAGACGCCAAAGAACCGATTGCCCCAAAACGCAATCAAGCGCACGTTTAGTTCTGTGTGTTCGTTGCGGATCAGATTACTCGGGATCTTGCCAGTAATCTCGATCTGGGGGAGTGGTTCGCAGAAGAATCGCCCCGTGGAGTTTGAAGTTTTTGTTAGTTCCAATTCGAAGGTCCGAAAACTGCAGCCTGGTGCATAAACCAAAACCTTGATCGACTTTGCCGGTTCACCCCCCACAGAAGCTTCGATTTCGTAAGCGGTCTGACCTGGTGTAGGGTCGACGTACCCGCCGTAGCCCCCAAAGGAACCGCTCATGAGGTAGTGGATTTGAACGGTTTCGGACGGAATGTCTTCGGGGAGGGAAATGGTAACTGTGGGTAAGGTGGCGGGACTCTGTTTTGAGGGCGTTGGGCAAAAGTGCGCTGAAATTGGTATTAGAAGGACGGCAAGAAGGTAGCGCGTCATCGAACCCCTCCGTTACACAGGAAGAACCACACAGCATCAAGGATTAGAACAGATATGAGTGCAGCCGGAAAGATATGTCAGGGCACGATGATGCGAGATTCTTCGCGCTTTAATTCGTGGGCGCCGGGGAATTGGCCGCGGAGGAATTCGATGAAGCGGCGGGAGCGCGGACGGCCGTTGGTGCGCAGCAGACCCATGCGGTAGAGAAAGACCAACAGCTGGAAAATTTCGGAGTCCTTGAAAGAACCGAGCGAGGCTTGGGATTGCGGCTGCTTGGCCTCCGTGAGGAACGCGGCAAGGGCGTCGTAGAGGCCGCGCTGAACGGGTGGAACGGGAGGTTGTTCATAGACAATGCCAGCCGCGAGCGTTTTGTAGGATTCGGCGAGGGATTGTAGGGCGGCTAGGACGTCCAGATCAGTAGTGGCGGGTTGCGTGGCGCAGAATTTGGCGATGGTGAAGGCGATGGCGGAGAGGAGTTGCGGATGGATGCGGACGAGATCCGGGGCGAGGCGGACGTCTAGCAGCGGTGTGTCGGCGGGAAGTTGGCGCGGGTGTTGTTCCTCGTAACGATGGGCGGCGACGAGATAGGCGCAGTCTGCCGGGCAGTCGAGGGTGACTTCGCGCTCGGTGCCGCAGCAGACGGGGCAGATGGTTTCGGCTTTCGCCGGGCAGAAGCGGCCCGGTTTGCGTTTTTGACAGATCGGACAGGACAAGGTTATTCACCAACCAGAGAAAGTGATTAGGAAGAATACGCCGGAGCCCTCTGGAACACAAAGCGAACCCGTTTGTACGAGAATTTTCTAATTTCATTTTTTTTCGGAGTGAAGGACGGTTGGGACGGTTTGAGAAGGAGTTTTGTTTCCTTTGCGCTTCACGACGGCCTGGCGAAGCAGATATTCGATCTGGCCATTGACGCTGCGCAGTTCGTCCTGCGCCCAGGCCTCCAGTTCAGCCCAGAGCGCAGGATCGATGCGTAGGAGAAAGGACTTTCGTTCCATTTTTCAGCCTGTCAGTTATAGAGTGTGCCGGCGTTCACCACGGGATGCACTTCAGATTCGCCGCAGAGAACAACCATGAGGTTGCTGACCATGGCGGCGCGGCGCTCGTCGTCAAGGTTCACAACATGCTTATCGGCCAGTTCTTTCAGCGCCATTTCCACCATGCTGACGGCGCCTTGCACAATCTTCTGCCGGGCTGCGATGACGGCCTCGGCTTGCTGGCGGCGGAGCATGGCTTGCGCAATTTCCGGCGCGTAGGCGAGGTGAGTCAATCGCGCTTCGTCCACTACCACGCCCGCCCGACCCAAGCGTTCCTGCAATTCACTGCGAAGGGCCTGGGAGACTTCCGTGACATTGCCGCGAAGTGTGTTTTCGTGATCTTCACCATAGTCGTAGGAGTAGAGGCTGGCGAGATGGCGAAGGGCGGATTCGCTTTGCGTGGCGACGTAGGTTTCGTAATTGTCCACGTCAAAGGTGGCCTGCGCGGTATCCTGCACGCGCCAGACGACTACGGCAGCAATTTCAATGGGGTTGCCGCGCTTGTCGTTGACCTTGAGCTTTTCGCCATTCAGGGAGCGAGCGCGCAGCGAGATTTTGTTTCGCCCCGACAGGTTGCGGGCGAACCCCGAGCCGGCGGATTTCGCGGACGCCAGCTTGGTTTGCAAATCTCCAGCCGGTAACGAACTAGGTTGCGATGCTCCATTGGAATAGAAGGGGTTCGCCCAGTGAAAACCGCTGGTGCGCACCGTACCCTTGTAGTCGCCGAACAGGACGAGGACGCGAGCTTCGTTGGGCTGCAAGGTGAAGAAGCCCTTGAACAAAATAATGAGCACGACGAAGACGAGGACTGAAACGACCAGAAAAATCCCGCTCGGCGAGTTGGACGCATCGCGATCACCCTTCGCCGCGAAGAGCAGGAGGCCAAAATCGCCAAGAAGGAAAATAACAAGCAAGGCAAGCAGGGCCCAACCGTTTTGGACCCGTACGACATTTTCGTGATTGGAGGGGGCAGGGGAAGTGTTCATAGGGAGATCCTTTCGGGGGCCATCGTCTATATCGTAGTGATATCATATTGATATTCACGAGTCAAGAGTCATCCGCAAAGTTGGCAGGAACCCAAGTTGCGAGGGAGAGAGTTCGGTTTAAGCAGGAAGGGTTAGTCCTTGGCGGATTGGGCGGGCCACAAGCAACCCCCGACGACATGGTGGAGCGTGATGAGGAGTTCGAGGTTCAGTTGGAGGAAATAGGCGTGTGTAATTCCGTGCGTGAGGAATCTGTCGCACCTCCGGCGCTGCGAGCCAGCCAAATTTAATTGGTGCGCGACACTCTGAGTAAACGGCTTGAGCAGAATATCACGCCATGATGACTTTGTTTTGGAAGCGGCGGGCGGCGATTACCAGCAGCAGCGTGCCCATGAAGAAAAGGGCTACGGCATCGGTCCAAAGATGCACCCAGCCGGCGCCGCGGAGGATGATGCCGCGGGTGATGTCGATGAAATAGGTGGCGGGGACGAAATAACTGAGGACGTAAAAGAATTTGGGCATGGTTTCGCGCGGGAAGATGTAACCGGAAAAAAAGATGCTGGGAAGAATCGTGAGGAAGGCGAGCTGCATGGCTTCGGCCTGGGAATTGGCTTTGCTGGAAATCAGGATGCCGAGCGAAAGCGACACAAAGATGTACGGCAGGGAAAGCAGGGCGAGCAGCAGCACGCTGCCGTGAATTGGCACCCTGAAAATGAAACGCATGAAGGTGAGAATCATGCAGAGTTCGAAGAAACCGATCATCAGATAGGGAAGCAGCTTGCCAAGGAGAAGGCCCATCGGGCGTACCGGGGTGACGAAGAGCTGCTCGAGCGTGCCGCGCTCTTTTTCGCGGACGATGGAAAACGCGGTGAGAAAAGTGGTGACGTTGAGCAGCAGAATCGCGGTGAGGCCGGGAAGGAAAAAATTGGGAGAGCGCGAGTCGGGATTGAAAAGGATTTTAGGGCGCATGTCCACGGCGAAAGGGGGGTTGCCGGTGGCAGCGAGGACGCGGCGGAGGGATTCGTCGAGGCCGATCGCGGTGGTGACGTTGATGGCCTGGCCGGCGACGGAGGAATCGGAGCCGTCGATCAGCACGAGCACCTGGGCGCTCATCTGGTGGAGCAATTTGTCCGAATAGTCCACCGGGATTTTGATGCCGACACGGCATTTGCCGGAGACGATGGCGTCGGTGAGGTCGTGATCGGTTTCCACGAAGCGAACGAGGCGAAAGGTGTCGGAATTGCTGAGGCGGTCAAGCAGTTCGCGGCTTTCGCGGCGGCCGTCGGCGTTGTAAACGACAGTGTTGATCTGGCGGATGTTGGTGTCGATTCCAAAGCCCAGCAAGAACATCTGAAGCAACGGAATGATTAAAGAGAAAAAAAGCGTGCCGAAGTCGCGGCGCACGTGCAGCGCTTCCTTGTAGAAGACGGCGCTGAAACCGCGAAACGGATTAATCACGGTGTGCCTCGGTCTCCGACTGGTGTTTGTAGGTGAGTTCGACGAAGACGTCTTCGAGAGAGGGCGCGAGCGGGCGGATTTCCGCGACGACGATACCCTGCTGCAATAGTTGCTCGCGGAGATGATCGAGGTCGAGATCGTCGTTGATGAGCGCGTGGATGGATTGGCCGAAGATTGTGGCGCTGCGGATGCCTGGGAGGGTGCGGGCGATACGCAGGGCGCGGGTTACTTCTGGTGTGGTGATTTCTACACGATAAGTGCCGGGGGGCTGGACATCAGGAAGTTGGCGCAGGGAATCGGGTGTGCCGTCGGCGATGAGCTTGCCGTAATAAATGTAGGCGACGTGGCTGCAGCGCTCGGCTTCGTCCATGTAGTGAGTGGTGACGAAGAAGGTGATTCCGTGGGCGGAAAGTTCGAAGAGCAGATCCCAAAGCTGGCGGCGCGCGACGGGATCGATGCCGGCGGTCGGCTCGTCGAGGAAAATTAATTTTGGTTCGTGCAGCATGGCGCAACCGAGGGCGAGGCGCTGCTTCCACCCGCCGGAGAGTTGCGCGGAGAGGCGATTCAGATATGGGCCGAGGCCGTTGAGCTGAATGATGTCGTCCATGCGTTTGCGGAGACGATCATTGGAAAGGCCGTAGATGCGGCCGTAGAAGGTGAGATTTTCGGTGACGGTCAGATCGGAATACAGGCTGAAATTCTGCGACATGTAGCCGATATTTTCGCGGACTGTCTCCGGGTCTTTGCGGACGTCGATTCCAAGCACCGAGGCTTCGCCGCCTGACAGCGGGAGCAATCCAGTCAGCATTTTGATGACGGTAGTTTTCCCGCTGCCGTTCGGGCCGAGAAAGCCGAAGATTTCGCCTTTTTCGACACGGAAGCCGACATCATTCACGGCAGTGAAGTTGCCGAA
>DATMMG010000042.1:0-26975 GCA_035569815.1 Candidatus Methylomirabilota bacterium | reverse complement strand
CACGCTGACCGGGGCCCAGGAAAACAGAATCAGCAGCGAATAGAACGAAGCCGCCAGCAACGGCAGGGCGACCCACAGCCAACTGTTTCGCGCCGCGGCCCAGATAAATCTAAGCAACGCCATCGGCCGGAAGCTTTGCGGCTCGCCCACCTGTTTCACGCCGTAGGACATCGCCAGTTCGCCGCCGGTATTGCACAGCACAAAAAAGACCAGCATCAGGATCACGCGGGTCATGGGGCCACCGGTTCGTTGTTATTCGTGGTATTCGGCTTCGTCTGCCCGACCAGCAGCACGCCGACGCAAATCATGGCGACGCCGATCCAGCGTTTCGGGGAAACCAGTTCGTGCAGCACCACGATCGCCAGCATCGTCTGCACCGCGTAGCCAAACGCGCCGGCGGGCATCACAAAGCTGTAGTCCGCCCAGCTGACCGCCGTCATGTAGCAGAGTGTGAATCCGATCAGGAAAACAATCCCGATCCAGATGCTCCCGCTCTGAATCGTTGAAAGCAGCGCGTGGCGCAAGCCGGTGAGGGAAATCTCCACGTTCCCGATCTGCTTCATCCCGCGCGCCAGCATCAGGTCGCCGGTGTTCGCGCACACCACCATTAGCAAGACCATGACCAGCGTCTTGAATCTCAGCCTATGCTCGCGGCTCATTCTTTCGGGTTAGTCGTTGCCGTTGGCCGATGAGCTGCCGCCCACCGCGACCATGGACTTCGGAGCGTCGCCGCCCTGCTGAATCCACTTCAGCCGCTCGGTGCGCAGCCGCAGGAAGTCCGTGGCCTCGTGATAAAGCCGCTTGCGCTCGTGGCTGTCCCACAGGGCTTCCTTCACAATGCGCCAGACAACCTTGGGGCGGAAATAATATTCGTCATAGAAGCGGGTCACGCCAGCCATCATGTCGGCCTTGGAAAGATGGGGGAATTCGATGTGCGGCAACTGGTGTCCGCTTTGGTCGGCCAACGCTTCCACGCGGAGGAAACCTTCCTTGGACATCTGGTCGTGCAGTTCGGTTCCGGGCATGGCGTGGGCCAGGGAAACCTGGATCGTTTCGCAATCGAGTTCCTTGGCGAAATCGATGGTCTTGTTGATGGTGTCTTTGGTCTCGCCAGGCAGGCCGATGATGAAGTCGCCGTGGACCTTGATGCCGACCTTGCGGCAGTTCTTCATGAACTCGCGGGCCATATCGGTGGTCGCGCCCTTCTTGATGTTCTTCAGGATTTGCGCGTCGCCGGACTCGAATCCCACGATGAACAGCCGCGCCCCGCCGTCGGCCATTGCCTTCAGCTCTTCATACTTGCTGTGGCAGCGGGCCGTGCAGGACCACTGGAACTTCAGCGGCTTGAACTTCTGGCTCAGCTCGATCACGCGGTCCTTGCGGATGTTGAACGTGTCGTCGTCGAAGAAAATCTCTTTCATCTGCGGGAAGTAAGAAAGTGCGTTCTTAACTTCCTGCACCACGTTGTCCACCGAACGCGTGCGCCACGCGTGGCCCGAAAGGGTCTGCGGCCACATGCAGAACGTGCAAAGCGCGGGGCAGCCTCGCGAACTGTAGAACGAGACGAACGGGTTCAGCAGGAACGGCACGTTGTAGCGCTCAATCTCGAGATCCCGCTTGTAAACGTCGGTCGCAAACGGCAGCGCATCCAGCTCTTCCGTGTGCATCTGGGGCCGAGTCGCGTTGTGGACGATCTTGCCGTCTTTCTTGTAACTGGCATTGAGGATCTCAGCCACCGGCTTGCCGTGGGCGTACTCCGCAACGGCGTGGTCGAATTCGCCGCGTACGATGAAATCAATGTCCTCGCTGGCATTCAGCGTCTCGTCCGGCCTGATGTGGCCGTGCGGGCCGACGAAAGCCACCTTCATCGAAGGGTTGGCTTCCTTGATCTTGCGCAGCAGCTTGATATCGCTGTCGAAGCCGACCGTGGAGGTGAAAAGCACCAGAAACTCGTAGTCCTTGCAGATCTGGACGGTCTGCTGCCAGTTAATCTTGTGGGGAGAGGCATCCAGCAAGCGGCTGCCGGGAATCAGTCCCGCCGGGTAGGACAGCCAAACTGGGTACCAATAGGACTCAATCTCACGCGTCGCGGGCCACCGCGAGCTTGCTCCGCCGTCGAAATTCTCAAAACTTGGCGGGTTCAACAGCAACGTCTTCATTACATCCGGCATTCTTCACCCTCAGTTTCAGTCGAAATTCATTGTGCAAAACATTCCCACTTTTGGACAAACAGGTGGAACACGCAAGGCGACCTGTCTGCCACCCCAGCTTGGGTAGATACTAGTTTACCCGACTTGGTTATATCCCCACACACGAATCTGCCAACGGTGTGCAATCCGCATCCAAGTGGTAAATCGTGCATTAAGTGGAAGTTGCGGTTGTTTGGAGTGCGGTGGCTCAGCCACCGCGTTTGAGGTTGCAACCTCCTAGACAAAACGATTGGTTGGAAGAGGACCTTAACGCCGGAAAAGCGGGAGCAAAGCTCCCGCACTCCAAAAGGAGATTAGGGCCTCAGGCACTCCTCTGTCGCCTCGCTCAGAATCTCCCAAATGCGGCCGAGCCAGTCCTTATGCTCCGGCTTCATCAAAACTGACCGCAAACAGGTCAGAGTCGATCGATCCCCCTTCATCCCACCTAGGTTCGCCTGAAAAAATTCGATCGGCAACTCGGCCAACGCTAGGTGCAAATTCCTGCGCGCTGCCGCGTCAAAAATCTTTCGCGATCGCGCCGAGGATTCGCTTACGCTCTCCGCGCGAGGCGCGAACACCACGATATCCAGCTCGGGCGGAAATGCCGTCAAAAATCGCGCGTCCTTTTCCAGCCGGTGGTGCAGATCCAGCGCCGCCGCGCGGCAGGCATCGAGGCCGCGCGCGAATTCCCCGCCCTGCTCCAGTGGCAACAGTTTCTGCGTCGCCCAGAGGGCGGCGGCGGCCGCTCCGGGCCGAGAACATTCCAGGCTGATCTCGCCGAGATGCAATTCGGTCGAGCTGAAGTACGTATAGGGCGAGTCGTGCTTGTAAAGTTTTCCCACGGCCGGGTCACGAAACACCACGCAGCCACATCCATACGGCTGCAATCCATGCTTGTGCGGATCGATCACAATCGAATCCACGTGGCGCAGTAGTTCAAACTCGCGCCGCGCGTCTTCCCCAAGATTTTTGGCGAGGCCAAAATATCCGCCGTACGCCGCGTCGGCATGCACGCGGAAGCCATGCTTTTCGCCCAATTCCAGAATTCCCGCGAGCGGATCAACCGATCCCGTGGCTGTTGTCCCCATCGTGGCAACGACTGTGCCCACCTCGCCGCGAGCGGCCACTTCACCCAATTTGACGAGATCCATCCGGCCGCGCGCATTGCAAGGCACGGATGCGAAGGGCAATTGCAGTACGCCGCTGATTCGCTGGTGGGTGTAATGAGACTGCTCGCTCGCCAGAATTTTTTTTTCCGGCGCAAGCTGTCCCGCGACCCAGAGCGCTTCCAGGTTGGCCATCGTGCCGCCGCCGCAGAGATGGCCCAGGTGCTCGCGCCAGCCAAACATTTCGGCGATCCCTGCAACCGCTTCTTTCTCCATCGCCGAAGTCGCGCGGCCGCCATCCAGCGCGTGATTGTTGGGATTGATCCATTGCGCCAGGGCGTAAGCCAGCCGGGCCACAGGATGAGGCGGCTTCAACATCTGGCCGGCATAAAGAGGATGAAAGTACGGAAAGTTATCGTGCAAGCGCTCGGCTGTAGCGGCAAGAGTTTCCGCGACACGCTGCGCGCCGGGAATTCGCGCGTCGAATTCGGGGAGCGCGACGAATCCCTCGTCCAGCTTTTCGAGCGCTTCCTGGAGAATTTTCAGGCTTGTTTTATCGAGCATGTGTGGAGACGCCGAATTCAGGAATGTGAGGAATATTCATCAGGCGCGGTCGAAACCTATTCCAAGACCTTGTCCAATTGGCCGGCCGTCTTCAACAGGTCCAATTGCGCCTGCTGCCGAAGGAAATTCGCGTCCAGGAAACCCATCCACTTTTCGCTTTCGTCGAGGCGCGCCCGCTCTACCTCGCGCAAATTTACCTTGCCCTCGCCGAACTGCGATTGCAGCACCGCCAGATTCTGCTGCGATAGCTGGAGTTCCAGGCGCGCCACCTCTTTCGTGGCGTCCGCCTGACGTACCTTGCGCGATTTCTGCCGCACATCGGCGCTCACCTGGCTCCTGGTGTTGCTCAAATTAATTTTGGCCGCTTCCAGGTTCACCTGGGCGAGCGCAACATTCGCCTTCGTCTTCGCACTATAGATCGGCACGTTGATGCTCACCCCGGCGTTCAGGTTGTTAGAACGGAAATTCGCCTGATTGATGACAAGGAAACTATTATTGAAATTGTACTTCGCCAGCACATCGTAGATCGAGACCAGCTGCAGCGTCGGCCAGTAACCCCGCTTTTCTCCCTTCAGGCGAAACTCCTTGCCCAGCACGTCCGATTCCGCGACGGCCAGTTGCGTATTGCTCTGCGTTGCCATGGCTATCAGATTTGCGCCTTCCTGTTCCGCTGCGCCCGGCAACTCTTCCGGCGTTAAATCCATCGGCTGCTCCGCGGCCAGACCCATCTGATTGCGCAGATAAACCTCCAACTCATCCTGCCGCCCTTCAAGTTGCAGAATGCGCTGCTGCACCTGCGCGAGGGTCAACTGCGCCTTGGTCACTTCCACCGGCAACTCGTAGCCTTCTCCCTCGCGTTCCTTAGTGACCTCCACGATCCTGTCCGCGCTATCTTTTTCTTTGCGCAGCAGTTCGAGGGAGTGATGCACTTTTACCAGCTCCAGGTAGCTCGACGCGACGCGCACCATGATGAGGTTGCGCGTGTCCTCCAACGTGGCGCGCTGGGCGCGAACCTGCTCTTGCTGCTGCTTTTGCAGTCCCTTCAGCGGCTCGTTCAGAACTTCTTCGGTATACGTCACGCTAAAAAGCGCCGGCGGCCGGCCTCCCGGAGTTTCCGGCAAACCGTACGTGTAGCCGGCGCCGGATCCCGCATACAAATTCGGCAGAAATTCGGCGCGCGTGAGTTGCGCCGTGTCCTGGGCAGTCTGCACCTGCAGCTTGGCCAGTTGAATGTCCTTACTGTTGGAGAGCGCCAGTTCGACCGAGCGCTTCAAGGTCAGCACCACCGGCGTGGAACTCGCCACCGGGGCCGGTGGCGCCTGCTGCGCCGCTGCAGATTGCGGCGCAAGGGCCGCCGCCAAAAGTCCCAGTGTCGCGCCTAGTTTCCAGGCCATAGCTTTCCTCCCAACACCTTATTCGTAGCGCAGTGATTCGATCGGTTCGAGCGCCGCCGCCTGCTTTGCGGGCAGCCATCCAAAAAAAAGCCCCGTCAAGCATGACACCAGGAACGCCAGCACCACGCTCATCGGCGAAATCGGAACGCGCAAATTCCCCGGCAAAAGCTGCTGCACGATCACTGGAATTCCCACGCCGATCAGGATTCCGATCACCGCGCCGCCGCCGCTGATCAAAAAAGCCTCGATCAGGAACTGCCACATGATTTCCTTCTGGGCGGCGCCAATGGCCTTGCGAATGCCGATTTCCCGCGTGCGCTCGGTCACCGTGACCAGCATGATGTTCATGATGCCGATGCCGCTGATCAGCAGCGCAATGAAGGCAATCACGATCAATACGATGCGCAAGGCGATCGAAATGGTCTTCGCAGCTCCCAGGATTGCCGTCAATGTCTGCACGTTGTATTCGGCCTGCGGTGGATGACGGCTCTTCAGCAAGCGCGCGAGCTGCTTTTCGACAGCCGAAACCTTGTCTGGCCCGCCGGTTTGCAACTGGAGTGTGCTCAAAACGTCGGTGCCGGTGTAATACTTCATCAGCGAAAACGGAATGATGACGGATTCCTTCTGCAATTCGGAAAGGCCAAACGTTTCCGCGCGTTCCCTGAAGACGCCGATGACCGTAAACGTCAGCTCGCCCATGTGGAGCTGCCGGCCGACCGGATTTTCCACGCCAAAGACGCGGTCCGCCAGATCCTTGGTGATCATGCAGACTTTGCTGCGCGCTTCCATGTCCGCGAAATCGAAATAACGTCCACGCAGAATAATCAGGCGGCGAATCTGCTGGTATCCGTCGGTCACGCCGATCAACCGCACCGGGCGAGTACGCCCGCCCGCCACCACGGCCATCGGCAGGTCGTTGAATCCCGCGACGATCAGCGCGTCGGGAATCTGCGCCTTCGCCGCCGACAGGTCGTCGATGTTGATTTCGTAGCTGAGTGGCTGCGCCTTCTCCGGCGTCTTGATCATTTCCACCCAGACGAGGTTCGACCCCATCGCCTCGATCTGCGAAATCACGAATCGCTGGCTGGTCAACGCCACGGTCACCACCAGAACAATGGAAGCGCTGCCGATGATCACGCCGATGGACGTCAACACCGCGCGTACTCGATTCGCGCGCAAGGCGTCCACGGCAACCGCGAGTGCTTCGCGTATGTGCATTTTCCTTCCGAAAAATCCCCGCTCAGTCTTTGCCGAGCTGCTTCAACGCCTCTTGGGCCGGCTTGTACTTGCCGTTCAATTTCAACGCCGCCTGATATTCCGCGCGGGCTTCCGCGGGATTCTTCCGGCTCTCCTGCAGCCGCCCGAGCCAGTAACGCGCGGCCCAGGGACGCGGATACTCGGAGTTCATGGGCGCGGACTGCAGGTAGTCCCGCAAGAGTTTCTCCGCGTCCGCGGGCCGCTGGTTTTGCAGGGTCAGCGCAACTCCGCGGTAGAATTTTCCGCGCGGATCCTCCGGCGCGCGCTCTTCCCCCGCGGCAGCCACCGCCAGAAGTTTTTCCGCATTCTTGCGTTCCAGAAAATAATCGCCGATATCGTAAATGCGCTTGGCGCTTTTCGGCTTGCTTTCGAGGGCCTTGGCGAACTCCGCGTCCGCCGCGGCGTAATCTTTTTTCTGCGCCCTGCAGATTCCGGTGGCGTAGTGCCCTTCCGCCGCGTCCATCGCCATCAGTTTCCCGATCAGCGGCAGGGCTTTTTCTTCTCCGCCGCCCACCACGCCGGGAGCGGTGCAGTCGTACTCGATCAGATCCTGCTGGGCATCGAAATTGCGGGCATCCAACTGTACGGCAGCTTCAAATTCCTTCTGCGTTTTTCGCGCCAGCGAGTAGGCGCTGAGCATGGACGAGTGAGCCGCCTTCGCCCCATACGCTTCGCCAAGCCAGCGGTGGTAGCCGGAATTTTTCGGATCGATAGCCACGGCTTTTTCCGCGCTGTTCACGGCGGCATCATACTGGTTCAGTTCCAGGTAGGATCTCGCCAGCAGGACAAAGACGTCGCCGTTGTTTTGCTCGCTTGCCGCGGCGCTTTTCAGAATCTCGATAGCCAGCGTGTACTCGCCCTTCGCAAAGGCGCCTTTGGCTTTCTCCAGCGCCGGTTGCTCTCCGTGCGCCGCTGCAGGCAGCAGCATCAGGCAAACGAGCATGGCGCAGATATGGTTAGTTGCCCGCACCGCTCCCGCCCGGGACATTCGACATGTCCAAATTCACCACCTTCACGGTCATGCCGTCGCGAAAGTCCGCGTCGCCCGGCAGCGCGACTGTGTCTTCCTCGCTGAGTCCGCTGACCACCTCATTATTTATGGCGTCCGCGATGCCTACGTGGATCAGGCGCTTCTCCAGAACCGTTTTCCCAACGCCGTCCTTGACCACAAACACGAAGCTCTGCCCGCCAATCGTTTCGACGGATCCGCGCGGCACCGCCAGCACGTTCAGGCGCTCCCGCGAATTGATGCGCACGTTCACGTTGGTGTTCGGCAGCAGCTCGAGCTTGGCGTTTTCCACTGAACAGAGCAACTCGCCCACGCTTCGCGAACCGCGCGGCACCACCTGCTTCGGAGCCATTTCTGTCCGGCCCTGCCAGGTTCGGTTCGGCAGAGCGTCCCAGGTGATAATCACCGGCAACCCCTGCTCCAAACCGCCCATTTCCGGTTCGTCAATAAACGCCCTCACGCGCACTTTGCGCAGGTCCGCCAGCTCCGCCAGCAGATCGCCTACTTTCACGTAATCGCCGGCCTTCACCGGCAGGGCATAGAGAGTGCCGTCGGTCGGCGCGGTGATGCGGCCCTGGCGCACTTTGTCCTCCAGCACGGCCACGTCGCTTTGCGCCCGCTGCACGGCCAGGTCTCCCCGCGAGGCGTCCAGTGAAACCTGCCGCTCGAATTCCTTCTTCACCGCCGAAAGGCGGTTCACTTCCCCTTGCGCGTTGGCCAGCGCCAGTTCATTCGCGGCCAATTCATCTTTTGTCGCCGCGCCTTCGGCCAGCAGCCGCTTCAGCGATTCGTGATGCTGCTGCAGCCCGTCACGGCTGCTAATGGCCTTTGCCAGGTCGCCCGCCACGCGCGCCGCCTCGTCCGTGCGCCCGCCCGCCCTGGCCGCCCGCAGATCGTCCTGCGCGCGCAGCAGCGTGGACTTGGCATTGGCAAGTTGCGCCGCGGCGTCCTTCACGTTCAACTCCAACAGCAATTGCCCCTTTTTGACGTTCTGCCCTTCGCTGACGTTCACTTTTTCGACGAACGTATCCAGTTGCGCGCGAATGCTGAAGGGCGCGATGGGTTCCACCTTGCCATTGCTGGTGATGGAGGAGACGATATTTTGCCGGAAAGGCTTAACCGCCGATATTTTGGCCACCGGCTGGCGGCCGCTTACCTTGATCAACACAAACGCGACGATCCCCGCAAGGAGCAGGAGGAGCAGCGTTCGGTTGCGCAGCTTCTTATCCATATATTCCTGAAAACCAATCCTCGTTCGCCATCAGGATGTGCAACACGAAGGAGTCATCCGGCGTTCGCGGGCGCCTGTCTTTCCGGATTCTGAGCGCTGGCCTGAATTGTACTTCGAATGCTTAAGCTAAAGTCTATCAGGAGGTTAGCCATTTTCTCCACACGCATCATTGCCTTTATGAGATGCCCGGCGGGTGTTGCAGGATGCTGCGGGTTGCGTTCCTGCGAATGGCGCGCTCGCCGTGGTAGAATGCCGGCACCATGGATTCGCCGGCAAACACGCGGCACGAAGAGAAAAATAGTCCCGCCGGGCCCTCCGCGTCACCGGCGCTTCATCGCGTATGCATCCAGTGCAACAATATGTTCCGCGTTCCTCCCGACAAATTCGATGCCAAACAGTGCCCGAATTGTCACAAGGGTTAAGAGCTGCTTTTCCTTGCGCAAACGGCGCGGCATCCCGCGCGCCGGGTCGATTCCGATGAAAGCTTCTCCCGGGCTCCCGCGTATTCGGCTGGAGAGGCCTCCGTGTCCGGTTTCCAAATCGAGGTTGAGGTTCTCTTCATGATCGAAACTCGCGGACTGACCAAAATTTTTAAGGACAAAAAGCGAGGTGAAATCCGCGCCGTGGACGGCGTGAGCTTCACCTGCAATCCCGGGCGGATCTACGGCCTGCTGGGAGCGAACGGCGCGGGAAAGACCACCACGCTGCGGATGCTGGCGACCATTCTCGAACCAACGGATGGCACGGCTGTTGTTTGCGGTCATGACGTGATGGATGACCCGCAAAAAGTACGCGCCAATGTCGGATTTCTCTCAACGGCCACCGCGCTTTACCCGCGGCTCACCGCGCAGGAGATGGTGGAATATTTCGGGCGTCTGAACGGCATCCGCGGGGCGGAGTTGAAGAAACGGATCGACGAGATTTTCTCGCGCCTGGACATGAATTCGTTTCGCGACCGCCGCTGCGACAAGTTGTCCACCGGGATGAAGCAGAAGACCTCCATCGCCCGCACGCTGGTTCACGATCCCCAGGTGATGATTTTCGACGAGCCGACGCTGGGCCTGGACATCATGACCGCGCGGACGATTCTGGAGTTCATCCGGGAATGCCGCCAGCGCGGGAAGACGGTGATTTTTTCGACCCACGTGATGAGCGAGGTCGAGAAGCTCTGCGACACCATCGGGATCATCCAGTCCGGGAAGCTGCTGGCCGAGGGATCGCTCGGGGAACTTCGCGAACGCCACAAAGAGCAGGATCTGGAAGAGGTTTTCGTGAAGGTCGTTGCGCCGCACTACAAGCCCGAGGAGGCGGCCTGATATGCCTTTGCAGAATATTGGCATTGTCTACCGCAAGGAACTCACCGAGGCGCTGCGCGACCGGCGCACGCTGATCTCCACGCTGCTGGTGCCCTTGCTGCTCTTCCCTCTCCTCTCCGTGGGATTCGGCGCGCTTGCCGTGACCCTCGTCAAAAAAGCGGAGGAAGAAACGCCGAGGGTGATGCTGCTGGGCGGCTCCGATTCACCGGCGATCCTGGAAGCGTTGCGCGCCAGCAAAAAGTTTGAAATCGTGCCCGCGAGCCCGGACTGGAAAGACAACATCATCAACAAGGAGATCCGCGCGGCGATCGCGATTCCCGACGGCTTCGAGGCCAGCCTGGACCAGCAGAACCCCCAGACGATCGCAATTTACAAATACGAGGGCGAACTGAAATCGTCCATTTCGGCGGACACCGTTGAGAGAAGCCTCAAGGCCTACCGCGACACGATCGTCGAAGCCCGCCTGGACGCCGATCACGTGCCGTCCTCAGTCCTGACTCCGTTCCGCATCAAGCAGGACAACGTGGCTCCCCCCGAGAAAGTCGGGGGCGCGGCGTTCGGCGGCATCATCGGCTACATGGTGATCCTGCTCTGCCTGACCGGCGGCATGTATCCGGCGATGGACCTGACCGCGGGCGAGAAGGAACGCGGCACGATGGAGACGATCCTTTCCAGCCCCATCTCCCGCCTCGACCTGGTTCTTGGAAAGTTTTTCCTCGTGCTCACCGCTTCCCTGGTGACGGCCGCGCTTTCGGTGCTCTCGATGGGCGTCTCGTTTTGGGGGATGCAGCAGCTCAAGGCTTTCGACGTTTCGAAGAATCCGGATGCGGCCGGCATGCAACTGCATATCGGTTTTACTGCCGTGCTCTCCGTCTTCCTGATGGCGCTGCCGCTGGCGGTGCTTTTTTCGGCGGGCCTGATCACCATCTCGCTCTTCGCCAAGAGCTACAAGGAAGCACAGAGCTACGTTTCCCCGCTGATGATCCTGGTGATCGTTCCGGCGGTGGCGGCGATGCTTCCCGGGGTGGAGCTGACCGCGAAGCTGGCGCTGATTCCGATACTCAATGTCAGCCTGCTGTGCAAGGAACTCGTGACCGGCACCTATCACTGGAACTTCATCGCGCTGATTTTTCTTTCCACCTGCGTGTACGCGGCCGCCGCGCTGTTCCTGGCCGTCAAAATGTTCCAGCGCGAGGATGTGCTTTTCCGGAGCTGATTCGCTCAGTTTTCCAGGTTGCAGCCTCGCAACACGGCCCATCTTTCCTGAACCCCTTGTGGGGAATTCTCGTATCTTCTTTCGAGGCCCAATGCCCCGACGCCTGCTCAGGATTCTGCTGATCCTTCTATTCGTTCCACCGATCATGGCCGCCGTCATGGGCTGGCAGGTGGCGCCTTCGTTTCTTCATCCGGTGCGGCGGCCGCTGACGCCCGGCTTGATCCGTGCAGCCGACGCTTCGTTCGCCCACAGCCGGGGGCGCCGCGAAGATTTTCTGGTGACCACTTCCGACGGCGCTGAACTGCGCGGCTGGAAAGTACGCGCGGAAAATCCCAACGGCTCCTGGGTGCTCTTGTTTCACGGCGTGGCCGACAATCGCGTTGGGGTGATCGGGCAATCCGAGGTTCTTCTTCCGGCGGGGTACAGCGTGGTGATGATGGACCAGCGAGCCCATGGGGAGAGCGGTGGCGGCATGGCCACCTACGGATGGCTGGAGCGAAACGACACGCGCGCCATCGTGGACGCACTTGTCGCCTCCGAGCATCCCCAGCACATTTTCGCGCTGGGAGAGTCGATGGGCGCGGGCATCGCCTTGCAATCCGCGGGTGTTGATCCACGGGTCGAGGCCGTGGTGGCGGAAGCGCCGTTCGCGAGCCTGCGCGAGGCGTCCTACGATTACGCGGGATTGCAGGAGTACCCGCTCCTGGGCAAAACGCTTTTCGCGCCCGGCGCGTGGATGATGCTTTATCGCGGCGGCAAACTCGCGGGATTTCCCGCCGCCGGAGTTTCCCCGGAGAAGGCCGTGGCGGCGCGGAATTTTCCCGTCCTGCTGATCTGCGACGAAGCGGACACCACGCTGCCGTGCCGGCACGCAAGACGAATTTATGCCGCAGCAAGCGGACCGAAGACTTTGTGGGAGGTTCCCGGCGCGTTTCACACCGCCGCGCTCGGGTTTGCTCCGGACGAGTTCCGCCGGAGGGTCCTGGATTTTCTCCGGCAGCCCGTTCCTAACCCCTGACCGGCCGCGGCGGCTGGCCGGCCATTTTTTCGTTTCCCCCGGAAGAGTTTTCTCCCGCTCCTTCCCAGCGGTCGCTGAGTTGCCGGACGGTTTCGCGCATGCGCACGGCCAACTCCGTGATGGTCTCAAGGCGCTGCAAGGTCTGCATCGGCAGGTCCAGCTTCCCGCGGTGCGCCTCAAGGAGCAGGAGTTCCGCGTTTCCGAGGATTCCCGTGAGGGGATTGTTCAGCTCATGCCGCAGAACTTCGCCGAAGTCGCGGTCGTCCAACCGTAGCCCGCCGAGCAAGACGCTCCCACCGCGCGCCACGTTAGCCGACACGCTGCCTGTGCGGCTTCGCAGCCGGCGCTCCACCATGGTAACGGCCGCGGGCAAGCATAGAGCCGACCGCGGCACGAAATCCACCGCCCCGGAGCCCACCGCCTGGGTCATCGCCGGACCTTCCTCGGCCGCCCCGACCCACACCACGGGCGCGGAGACCGCCAGGAGTGAAAGCGCGGACTCGATCACTCGGCGCCGCATGTTCCCCGGCCCGTCCGTTTCCGCCAGCGCGCGCTCTTCGGCCAGGATCACCGCGGGCAACTGTTCGCCGAGAATCCGCCGCGCGGCGGCGATTCCGTCCGCGTCGGCGATCCGGAGCTCCATTCGCCGCTTCTGCAGTTCGCGCCGGACCTCCGAGCGAAAATCCTCGCGGCCGCAGAGCAGCACGAGTTCCCCGCGTCCCGCCGGCGGGCGGCTGTTTCCGGCGGCCGGTGAATTTTCCGAATTGTTGTGATCCTGTCGCACGGCCTTGTTTCTCCTCTTTCTTCCACGCCCTGTTCGGAGCGCGGTTCAGGGAATAGTTACAGCATGCCGTGAACCGCGCGGCTCAACTCTTCCACCCGGAACGGTTTCGCTACGTAGGGCAGGCGATGGCGCTCCAGAAACTCCTGCGTTCGCGGCGCCACCACGTCGCCGGTTACGAACAGCACGTGCCCCTGCAAGGGATTCCTGCGCTTCCCGAGCGACTGAAAAAATTTCTGGCCGTCCATTCCCGGCATCTTCAGGTCGCAGATCACCAGGTCGTATTCCTCCTGCTCCGCGCGGTCCAGGGCCGATTCGCCGTCGCGCAGAACATCCACCCGCATGCCCTCGTCGCGAAGAACATCCGCGATCAGCCCGCCGACGGTCGGCTCGTCTTCCACCACCAGCACGCGCGGCGCACGGTGTTCCCGGGGGGCGCCGTTTTCTCCCGGCCCCGCTGAGGGCGCCAGCTGGGGAACCGTCGTATCCGCCACGCGCTCCGCCCCGGCCGTATTCGCCGCGGGCAGTTCCACCACGAACAGCGAGCCGCCCTTCGGCGGGCTGAGCAGATTTACCGTTCCCCCGTGTTGCCGCACAAACCCCAGCACGATGGCGAGTCCAAGGCCCGTGCCCACCCCTGGCGGCTTGGTGGTGAAAAATGGATCGAAGATACGCGCCTGGATCGCGCCCGGAATGCCCGGGCCGTCGTCCCATACTTCCAGGCGGGCGCGCCCCGCGCTCGTGCCGCCGGTGCGCACGCCGATCAGCCCGCCCTTGCCGCTCTGGGTGATGGCCTGCTGAGCGTTCTGCAAGAGATTCAAGAGCACCTGCTGCAATTGGCCGAAGTCTCCCTCGACACCGGGAACGGAGGACCCTTTTTCCACCCTCATGCGGATGGCATTCCCGGCAAGCGACGCGCGGATCAGCTCCTCTGTGCGGTCCACCAGATCGTTCAGGGAAACCGGCTCGCGGAGGGGATACGCGTCGCCCGAAAGTTGCAGCGACTGCCGGAGAATCCCCACGGCGCGCTCGGCCTCCGCCAGCATGCCCGGAACTTCCCGGTTCGCGGAGCCCCCGCGGTCCGCTTCGCGTTGCTGCAGGCGTTGCGCATAACCGAGGATGGTCGTCAGCGGGTTGCTCAACTCGTGCAAGATGCCGCTGACGCGCTGTCCGAGGGAAACGAGTTTCTCGGTCTGCACCATGCGAGACTGAAACAATCGGCGCGCGGAAGTTTCGCGATAGACCTCTACGCGTCCGAGCAGCCTTCCGCCGTCCCCCATGATCGGGCGCGCGCAACGTTCGACGGCCTGCGGCACCGGCCATTTCATCTGCAGTTCTTCCTGACTTTCCTCTTCCCGCAATTCCCCGAGCGCCCGCCAGCGCCGCGCAAACTCTTGCGGGTCGGCGGCGTGTGGGGAAACGGCGCCGAGCAGATCCTCGAGCGTCCGGAGTCCCGCGGATTCCTCGCGGGCAATTCCCATCATGCGGTAGAACTGCTCGTTCGACGCGCGGAGGCCGCCCGCTTCGTCGAACAGCGCCACGCCCTCCGTCATCCAAGCCACGGTCTGGCGGAGTTCCGCTTCCACGTCCTCTTTCCGCCGCTCGCCCGGCGCCGCACCCGTGCGTTCCACGCCCACGGCAAGGAAGTCCGGGCCCGACAGATCCAACTGCCGGCACTCAACGCTCGTGCCGTCCTTCAACTGCGCCATCAGAATTCCCGCCTCGAAATCCCTTGAGTGGCTCCCCCCGCCCAGCTGCAGCCAACGGTTCATTCGCTCCCACTCGCGCGGGCGAAACAGTTCCACGAAGCGGCCTTCCCTCTTGGCATTCGTTTCAGAGGGCGACTCGGCGGGAGGCACGGAGGGCGGCGCGGCGGACGGTGCCGCTTCCCGCAACAGAATCGTTCGCGCACCCTGGCTCATTCCCTGCAGGAAACCGTTGCGGTCCAGCAGCGCCACGGGGCGCTCGCTCGATTCCAGCAGGGCCTTGCGCCACTTCTCCGCACGCGCCCGCTCAGACAAACGTTCATTTTGCTGCAGTACTTGCGCGGCCAGCAGAGCGCGCAACTCCAGCCGCTCCAGACTTTCGATGCTGGCAAGCCCATAGGGGAGCCCGGCCAGCAGGACACCGTGCGCCAATCCTTGATAACAGAGGGGGATCGCCACGATCCGCGCGATGTTCCGGGCAAGTGGGAGCGCGCTGGCCTCCGCCCCGGTCACCCGTCCGGTTTCGACCGCTTGCCGCCAGAACATTTCGAGCGGACCCTGTTCCACGCTGTGTCCCCAGGCGGAATCTCCGCTCAGCGCGTGAATACGCAACCGCTCTTCCGCCCGCGCGCCTGAGGGTGCGGCGACGGCCAGCCCGGTTCTGCACTCGCCGATCAAGGCAAAAACGGCCCCTACGCCCTCGGGCGGGTCGCGCCGGGTGCAGGTTTCTGCAAGCTCCGCGAATATGTGGTCCGGGTCCGCGTTGCCCGCGAGCAAAACGTGCACATGGGAGGTGAGTTCAAGATCGGCCTTGCGTGCCCGGGCCAGGCGATTCTGTGCTTCCCATTCAAGGGCCAGAGAAAGCTCGGCCGCCACTTCCTCCGCGAGCACCCGCGGGAGCAGGCTGGCCGGGTCCTGCGCGGCAAGCAGGATCAATCCACTCAGCAGGTCTTGCGCGAAGACGGGGACCCACAGCAGGTGCTGCATGCCAAGCGTCGGACCCAGCAGCGGATCCTGGGAAGCTCCGGGCAGGATCAACTCCGCCGTTTTTCCGGCCGAAAGTAGATCCAGCGGCAAAGGGAATTCCAGCGAAATGTTGCTCCATTTTCCGGGCCCGCTGCCGTCAGCCTTCTCGCGAACTTCGCCGCGAAAGGCGACACTTCTCGCCGAGATGGCTTCGTCTCCGGCCGGCGGGTCAAGCCAAACGCCGAAGCGCTCCGCCCCGGGCTCCATCAGCAGTTCGAGCAAAGCTTCGTGAACCCAGGCGTCGCGGTGCACGCCGGCCCGAGCTGCGCGCACCACGCCACGCCCTTCGCGCTGCACGGACGATCTGTTCGGATGGGTTCGGGTGAACACGGCAGAATCCTTGTGGTTGGCCACACCCATCCAATGCACTGGCGACGCCAAAGCCGAACCGGGTCATGTTATTGCAGGGGAGAGGGTTACTGCGATTGAGGAAATTTCAAGTCGAGAATCGCCAAGCTATTTTTCCAATATGATACGCGCGCGGATGGCCTACGCGTCCGCGCGCTCGATCTGGTACTGCTTCAATTTACGGTACAGGGTCGTTTTCCCGATACCCAGCATCCGCGCGGCCGCTTGCTTGTCTCCGCCGGTTTGTCGCAACGTGCTCAGGATGGCGCGCCGCTCCAGTTCGTCGAGTGGAAGCAGCTCCTCTTTTTCCGGCGCGCGCTCGGTGGTCGGATACTGGAGCGTTGTAGGAAGATCGGTCACGTGGACAAAAGGGCCGCTGCCGAGCGCAACGGCGCGCTCAATGGTGTTTTCGAGTTCCCGCACATTGCCGGGCCAATCGTACGCCATCAGCCGGCGCATGGCGTCTTCTGTAAGTTCGCGGGTCATTTCATCCTGGCGCGAGAATTTTTCCAGGAAGGAGGTCACCAGCAACGGGATGTCGCTCTTTCTCTCGCGCAGCGGGGGCAACTTGATCTGCACGACGTTCAGCCGGAAATACAGATCCTGGCGGAAAGTGGCGCTCTTGATTCCCAGCTCCAGATCCCGGTTGGTGGCGGCGACAATTCGAATATTGATCGACCGGCGTTCCGTGGAACCCACCGGCTTGATCTCGCCCTCCTGCAGCGCGCGCAGGAGTTTCGCCTGCATTTCCAGGGACATTTCGCCAATTTCGTCCAGCAAAAGCGTGCCGCCGTTGGCCGATTCCATCAGTCCCTGTTTGGCCTGCAGGGCTCCGGTGAACGCGCCGCGCGTGTAGCCGAAAAGCTCCGACTCGATCAGCGTGGGCACCAGCGCAGAGCACTCCACCGGCACGAAGGGCTTGTCCTTGCGCGGGCCGAGAAAATGGATGCTGCGGGCGACCAGCTCCTTCCCCGTTCCGCTTTCACCGAGAATCAGCACCGGATGATCGCGGAGGCTTACCTTTTCGATCAGCCGGTAGACCCGCTCCATACGCGCGGACATGCCAATCAATCCGCCGAATCCGGGCAACGCGCGCACCTGTTCGCGCAGCATGCGGTTTTCGCGTTTCAATTCGACGGCATGGACTACCTGCTCGAGGCGCGCGCGCAACTCCTCCACGCGAAACGGCTTGGTCACGTAATCCACCGCTCCCATGCGGGTCGCCTGCACGGCCGAATCGATGGTTCCATATTGCGTCAGCATCACCACGGCCATGTCCGGAAAGAGCCGCGTGACGCGTTTCAGAAGTTCCAGCCCGTTGGTGCCCGGCAACTTCAGGTCGGTTAGCAGAATATCCACCGGGGAAATTTCCAGGATCTCCAGCGCCTCCTCCGCTGTGCCCACGTCGAAGACCTTCATCCCCGCGTCTTCCGCGATGGAACGGCAGACGCCACGCACATGTTCATCGTCATCCACTACCAGCAGATGGACTGGGGGCAAGCCTTGCGCCGCTCGCTCCTCTTTCCCGATCGCGAAAACTCCGGCAGATCTTTCAAAATCCGTGCCGACCGCTCGTCCTGCGTGCGTATCCGCCATCGTGCCTCGTCTCTGGGAATTGAGTTTCCTTCTCTTTGGGCGGGACTCGGGATGGAAAAGGGCTGGACCAATTCCCGTTACGGGAAATTACATATATCTTTTAGTTCAGAATGGTTCTATTGTCAAGTATGTAATTACCTTAAGTAGTTTATAACGGTGTGTGTACCAACCTGAAACATTCGGGCTCATACCGAAATAAAAGAACGGGCGGATTTCCCGCCCGTTCTTCCTTCCGATTTGCTTTTTTGTAGGGCCCGGCGGAGCTACGGTTTGGGAGCTGGTTTCGGGGCAGGCTTGGCTGCCGGTTTTCCGGTTTTCTTGGTCTCTTCGACACCGCGACGGATCAGTGTCGAGGCGTCCTCGGCGTTGAACGGCAGGCCTCGCACGCCCTGTTGGCCCGTAGTGCTGAGAGTCACGTCCACGCGGCGGTTGTTGGCCAGCACGATGGTTGGGAGATTCTTCAGGACCTTCTGGCGGGTCTCGTCGGTCAGTGTGGGGTCCTGCTCGACAAGTGCCTTCACCTCTTCGGCGGTCATATTATGCTCCTCACCGAGGGCTTTGGTATCCAGATGATCCGCGGGTACGCCGTGTTCGACCAGATAACTCTTCACGCGCTCCACACGGCGCTCGGAAAGTTTCATGTTGTATTCCTTGGTTCCGCGGATGTCGGCATGCCCCGCCAGAATCAGATGGGCATCCGGTCTGAAGGTAAGGTAACGGGCGAAGTCACTGACCAGCGCTTCGAGTGTCTTTTGCTGGCTGGGCAGGATTCCGCCGTTGGGCCTGGCCACGGTGGGCTGAGCTGTCGGGAAGTAGATGTCATGCAGGGACAGCCGGGATTCCAGCTGTTTAATTTCCGGTGGTTCCTGCACAGTCACCGTGGTGGGGGCGGAGGTGCGGCCTCCGCGGCCATCGTCGGCAGTGCAGGTAATCGAGTAATTCCCCGGTGCGAGGCCCGTAGAATCGAAGGACGCGGTCGGACCGGTGCCGGAAATCTGGCCGCCGGAGGTTACATAGCTGAAGTTCAACGGATCGCCATCGGGATCGCTAGCCGTCGAAACAATGTTCACCTTCTGGCCCGCGTTGATCGGATTGCTATCCGGCGCGCAGGAAATGACCGGAGGCTGGTTCGGCCGCTTCGCGACGGCAACGTCCGTGGCGCAGCTTGCGGTTCCCCCGCGGCCGTCGTCCACCTTGGCGTTGACCGTATAGTTGCCGATCGCCAGGCCGGACGGGTTCCAGCGGGCATCCGGCCCCGTGCCATCCACGGTGCCGCCCGTGGCGGAGTAGGTGTAGGTTAGAGCATCGTTGTCGGCGTCCGTCGCGTTCACGTGAATCGCCACGGGAGCGGTCGTGCCTTCGTAGACGGAAGGCTGCGCCGCAGAGCAAGCCGCCACCGGAGGATGATTCGGCTTGGGCGGAGCCGGGGGATAGGCCCACCGGATAACGAGGCCGGTGCCAATCCGGAAATTATTCTGGCGGGCGCTGGGGCTCAGCAAGGGGCCGGAGAAATTGGTCATCAGATAGTCCGCCTCGAAAAAGCGCCAGGTAAGGTAACGAATGAGAACCACATCGACGCCGCCACCCGCCGCCATCGCAAACGAGCCCTGCGCGGAGGCGCCGGTCATCTGGCTGCTGGCGTGCGCGGCACCGAACAAAACTTCCGCGAAAGGAACAAAATGATCAAATCGCCGCAAGTTCAGGCGGGGACCAAAGAGATAGGTTTGCATGTTCCCGCTGAAGGTCGCCGGTACCTGCGTGTTGGTGGTGGGATCAAGGACGAAGACCTGACGGTCAAAGCGGTAGGTGCCCACTTCGCCCACGATCCCCACCCAGCGGTTAACGTTGTAGGCCAACGACCCGGTCGCTCCCAGTTCGTTGAAATTCCTTAACGTGCACGGACAGAAGTTGATATAGCTGAACATGCCCGCCACTTCAAATCTCGGCGTCAACTGTCCCCAGGCATGGCGATTCCAGGGATTATTGGACCAATCCGAGAAGACATCCGCCGGTTTGGCCGGGGGAGCCGGCATGGCGAAAAGCGTCGGCGAAGCGGGAGCGATATTGAACTCGCCCCCCGGAACCGCATTGGTTGAATCCGTGCCCTTGCCGTTGTTTGCCGTGCCAGCGTCTTTCTGTTGAGCACACAGTGGTAGAGCGAGCAGAACACCCATCGCGACGAATACCATCCATTTGCGCATCTTAAAGTCCTCCGTAATTTGATCCGAGAATTCCAAAAATCCCTTGCCTCATACCCTCGTTGCGTTCAGTTTTAACGGCGGCTGGAGACGCGTACAGAAAACAGCAATCCACTTGCTTCTGACGATATGGGGGCGGTTTCACACCAGTTTTACTAACAAATAATTAAGTGGCGGAATGAAGCAAGCTGCTGCGGGTGAAAGCATATTCCATAAGTTCATCATTCGGCAAGCACTTCGTTAAACGGACCACTCGGGCACAACGATTCTGAAGCACAGGAGCCTAACCCTTCTCTGAGGGTCCTGCGCTACACTTTATTACCTATGGTTGCCACCGCTCTGCTGGACCTGAACTGGGCCGGGGAAGCCCGGTGCATCGGCACCGCACTGATTTGTTCCGATGATTTTGCCGCGGTGATCGACCCGGGGCCCGGCTCCACTTTGGAAAATCTTCGGGAACAACTGGGGCTGCATGGACTCCGCGTGGCGGACCTGAAAGCCGTCCTGCTTACCCACATTCATCTGGATCACGCGGGCGCGACGGGAGCGCTGGTTCAAGAAAATCCGGCTCTCCAGGTTTACGTACACACGCGCGGAGCCGCGCACATGACCGACCCGGCAAAGCTGCTGGACAGCGCGGGACGCCTATACGGCAAGGAGATGCAAAGACTGTTCGGTGAGTTCCTGCCGGTGCCCGAATCGAACCTGCGGATTCTGCACGGAGGAGAGACCTTGGCGCTCGGGATGCGGGAACTTCGCGTGCTTTATACACCCGGGCACGCTTCGCACCACCTCACGTATTTTGATCCGACGGAGCGAGTGGCGTACGTGGGCGACACCGCGGGAATTTCCATCGAAGGACACCCATTCATTCTTCCTGCCACGCCGCCGCCGGATATTTCGCTGGAGTTGTGGAGCGCTTCGCTGGACGCGATCGCGCAGCTGCGTCCCAGGCGATTGTTCCTTACGCACTTTGGATTTTCGGATCAGCCGGAGCGGCACCTGAACGCGTACCGGGAGAGGCTGCAGCATTGGGGGACGCTGTCGGGAGAGATTCTGTCGCGCGGACAGGAACAGGGCGAGGCCACGCGCGCTTTCGCGCGCGCGGTTGCCGCGGAGGCGGCGGGGTTTCTGTCGCCGGCGGAACTCTCGCACTATGTTTTCAACGGCGCACTGCAACTTTCGTGGCTGGGACTGGAGCGCTATCACCGCAAGCGCGCGGAAGCTCAGGCGAAGGAATCGGGGAGTTAATTGCCGTTGGCCGGCAGGTGCAGGCCGAATTCGCGGTGGGCGGCCAGCAAGGCTTTTTTCACCAAGCTTTCCTCGATCACAAAAGAGATGTTGCTTTCGCTGGAGCCCTGGGCAATAGCAATGATGTTCACGTTTTCCTTGCCCATGGCCTGAAAGGTGCGCCCGGCGACGCCGGGAGTACCGCGCATGTTCTCCCCGACCACGGCGACGATGGCGATGTTCGGATCCACGTTGATGTGCTCCACTTTTTCGTGCTTCAGGTCCTGGGCAAATTCCTTGCGCAGGGCTTCGATGGTGCGCTGCGCATCGGCGGAGGAGACGCTGAAGCAGATGTCGTTCTGCGAGGAGGATTGCGAAATCATCAACACGTTGGCGCGGACTTCGGCAATAGTGGAAAAGGTCCGGCCGACGACATCGGTGAGGCCTACAATTCCGGGGCCGCCGAGGCTGATGAGGGTGACGTCGCGGATGGCAGTAAGCGCCTTCACGCCTGTGTTGCTGCCGCCCTTCGGAGTGATCTTCGTGCCGCGCTTTTCGGGCGCGAAGCTGTTGCGGATCCAGACCGGAATCGCGGCTTCCATCACGGGTTTCAGGGTTTTCGGGTGCAGCACTTTGGCGCCAAAGAAGGCCAACTCCGCCGCTTCGCGATACGAGATGCTGGGAATGGTGCGCGCTTCGTTGATCAGGCGCGGATCGGCCGTCAGCACACCGTCCACATCGGTCCAGATGATCACTTCTTCGGCGTCCAGCGCGGCGCCGAGAATCGTGGCGGAATAGTCCGAACCGCCGCGGCCGAGGGTCGTCAACTCGCCATCTTCCGTGGTGCCGATGAATCCGGTGACAATCGGGACGATGCCCTTCTCCAGCAGCGGAAAAATCAGCGCCTGGGATTTCAGGCGCGTCTCTTTCATCAGGGGATCGGCGCCGCCATGGAAGTCATCGGTTACGATCAACAGGCTGGCTTCCACCGATTCGCTGGCCAACCCGCATTCCTTCACCGCCGCCGCGACAAGTGGAGCGGACAGCCGCTCGCCGAGGCTGGAGATCGTGTCGAGCGTGCGCGGGGAAAGCTCGCGCAACAAGGCCGTGCCTTCGCAAAACCGGCGGCCTTCGGCAAAGACCTGCTTCATCTTTTCGCTGACGCTGGCGCGCTCGGCCTGGTTTTTTACGACGCTTTCGAGAGTGGCCGAGTGCTTGGCGGCCAACTCATCCAGGGCTGCGAGCGCCGCCTGGGCGTTCCCCGCTTGTGCGGCCTTCGCGGCTTCGATCAGGCGATTGGTGACGCCGCTCATGGCGGAAACGACTGCGACGCACATCCCTGCGCGAGCGCCTTCGGCGATGATTTGCGCGGCGCGCGCGATGCAGATGGCGTCGCCGACGGATGTGCCGCCAAACTTCATGACTTGTAACGCCGACTTCATGGATCTCCTGCGGCCGCCCTGGCGGACAGATGATTCCGCTGGCCGGAACACTTCTATCTTAAGGTTCCAGGGGCAGTTCCGCGAATATCCACATATCAATTATTCTTATTGAATACATGCGAATTTTTGCGGGCGTGGCATGACCCGCCATCGGAACGGCTGGCGAGAGTTTGATGACCCAGGCCTGCCACTCGGTGACGAAAAGAACGTTTAGTTTGCCGATGCCGCCGCGACGACGGGCGTGGCAACAGAGCTCATACCGAGCGCTTTCAAGTAGCCCGCGTTCACACGGCAGTTTTGCAAGCGGATGCTTTCGAGAAAGGCGGCGAACGCGCGGGCGATCGTTTCCTGTTCGGGCCTGGCTTTCAGGCGCGCTTCCACGTTGGCGGTGCCGCGGGGAAGCTTTGCAAACTCAACGATTTCCCGCCAATCCGCAGGCGGAATGATGCTGACGACAGCCGACGACTTTTCCATTTTCTTATAGGGCCAGAAAGCCCAGCCAATGTTGTTTTTTTCTAGTGTGCCGACGAATTGGGCGATCCATTCATCGGTATTCTCGCCGGACTCGCCCATCCAGATAGGCACATCATACTGGTCGCGAAAATCAAGGTATGGCCGGATCACACTTTCATCGGGAGCGGTCCAATATTTGTGGAAGGTGTAGGCGACGTTCGAATCGAAAGGTTTGCCGAAGACCGAAAAATTCGTGTCCCACTGCGCGCCCCCCAGAAAGAGAATATGGTGAACATCAACATTTCGAATTTCGGCCGACAACTTCCTGTAAAGCGGTTCCAGCGAAGAATTCAGAGGAGCCAGCTTTGGGAAATGTGGGATCGGCTCATTCAGCAAGTCATAACCGAGGACGGCCGGCTCATCGCGGTAGTGCGCTGCCAGCCGGCGCCAGATAGCGATCAGGCGCTCTTGCTCCTGTGGGCTCTTGTAGAGCCAGGGATAGCCGGCACTGTCGTCGATATTCGCACCCGTCTGGCCGCCCGGCGCGACATGCAGATCGAGGATGACGTAGAGATTTTCGGCGCGACTCCAGGCGATCAACCGATCGAGCAGTTTAAAGCCCTCCGCATCGTCGGTTTCCAACAGGTTGTAATGCAGTGGAACCCGGATGGCGTTGAAACCAGCGCGGTGCAATAGCGCGATGTCGTCGCGCGTTATGTAATTTTCGCGGTACTTTTGCCAAAACGCGGCCGCCCCTTCCGGCCCAAGAAGCTCCAGCACCAACGCGCGGATTTCAGCGGGCGATTGCGGACCGCCTTCAAACAGCCACATGTAACCCTCCGGCACCAGCCAATTGCCGAGATTTGTCGCGCGAATCAGGAGTGGTTTGCCAGTGGCATCGACGATCTGTTTGTGGCTGGTGTGTGCGAACTGCGCGCTCGCGCGGGAAGTCAACACCAGAAGAACAAACAGCGACGGCAGAATTCTGAACTTGAACATGATTCTCTCCGGCAAAAAGATTAGTCCAAGCATGCTGGCGAGGAGCCTTTGGGTGTTCTGGATTTTGTGGACATCAAAACAGCTGAGAGGATATCACTTCAATAATTCCCATGAAAGTAGAGACAGTGGAAGAGCGGTTTACTACCCGGCCGCGAACACGCCGGGCGTCCGGATTTCAGGAAAACTGGACGGCGACTTGATTGAAGCGCAGGGTGGCGGCCACGATTTTGTAACTGCGCTGGAACGCGTCGCAGTAATCACAAAGAGCGCGGTACTCGTGCAAGGCGTCGTAGAATTCGTCGAAGATGACGATTGTTCCTGTGGCGATCAACCGGTTCAGTGTGGTCAGGCAGAACAGTGTGGAAGAGTAGAGGTCGCTGTCATTATGAATGACGACCTGGGGGGCTGGCTCATATCCGGCGATAAAGTCGGGGAGCGAATGCTGGAATAGTCCAGGAACGAAGGCGACCCGTGGATCATCGATTTCGGGAGGCTTGCCACCCGTCGAGAAGGTCCCTTTGGGACGGCCCTTTTTCCAATCGGCGGGCAAGCCGAGAAACGAATCGAAGCCAAAGAAGCGGGATTTTGGATTCGAGTGAATCGCGCACCAGGACTTGAGGCTATCTCCGGCGGCAACGCCGAATTCGAAGTAGTCAATCGGCCCGCCGTTCCCGAGGGAGGCATTTACATGGGAATACATCTGCTCCCGGGTATCGAACATCGGGCACCGGCCACTGGATTTTACGCCGGCGACCCAACGGGCAGTCCAGTTGAGTTTTTCGAGAATCTCGGAGTAGCGGAAAATCTGAGTCACGACGGAGCGTTTGAGTGAAACCGTCGCGGGAAACGTGGATTCCATTTCTTAGACCTCTGGAGGGGGGATTGTCTGGGGGGGAATTCATATTGGCACCCTCGTCGTCTGCTGTAAAGACAATTCGGCTAAAGCCGATGGGCCAATGGGCATGCGAAGTCGCGGGGCCTTCTGGGATCCTGGCAGAACACGATTCCGGAGAACGGGGAGCAGAAGAAGACTTAAAGAATTCCAATTATCCCCCGCTACAGCCGGGGGAAGGAAGATAGGACTGCATCTTCTGTTTTTGTTTCCGCAGAACCCACTGGGGCGCTTGCAAAGATCGCGGAGAGGACTGTCACCGAGTAAGAATTACCGGAAGAGAGTGTGATTAAAACTTTCTTGGGTACTGGAACGGGCACGGAAAATCGCGGGCCTGTGCCACAGGGCAATCAAACAACGGAACTTAGGAAAGTGGTCGTTCGCTTGCAATCCTCCTGTGCAGGCCCATACATAAAGATCGAACCTGGCAAGAGCAAATGAAGGTGAGGGTGAAGCGATGGAAGAACTTACCTTTGAAAGCGCCATTTGTTCGGACTATGAGAAATTGTTGAAGGAGTCGCAGCGGGCGCTAGTCACGTGGAGAGAGCGCAGCGAGGAAGTTTTGCGTTTTGGGCTGCAGGGAAAAAGCATCGGTGACGAATTGCAGAAGCTGCAGGCGGCTTACGCCACCGCGTATCATCGCTTGGAGCAGCACGGAAAGAGCTGCATTTTTTGTCAGTTCACGTTCGGCCTGGCGGAGAATGCCACACCGGGAGCGGTTTTCATTTCGCCGCGAAGAGAGCTGCCTGCTTGATTCAGGCAGTGGCGGAAGGCGTGTCTTCGGTGGCAGGCGCAGCCGCGGGAGGAACAGGGGCTCCGAGCGATTCGAGGCGAGCCGAAAGCGCATCGGCGAGCAGATCCACCACCTTCCGGCCGGCCGAGCCATCGGGATCCCGGTCCGGGTTGTACTGAGCGACATCTAGGCCCAGCAGATTTTTCTGCTTCACGAATTCCACGAACGAGCTGCGCACCTCGGCAAACGAGAGGCCGCCTGAGTCCGGAACGTTGGTGGCCGCAAACTCCTCCTGAGGAATGACGTCCAGATCCAGATGAACCATGAATTCGCGCGAGTCCGCATGCAGATGCGCGAGGGCATCGTACGCGGATTTTTCGGCGCCGTGATGACTGATGTCGGCGGCATAGACGTGGCGGAGCGGCGAGCGAGTGAGAAAATCAACTTCAGGCTGATCGACCCGCACGAGACCGTAAAGAAGCGTGTCCGGCTCGCGGACAAGCGGCGGCTCTCCCCAGAAACGCACGAGTTCGGGAGAGCCCTTGCCAATGATGCTGGCGAGGACCATGCCGTCGAGGCGGCCGGAGGGCGTGCTTGCGGGGGTGTTCAGATCGGCGTCGCGATCGAACCACAACAGATTTATGTGTTTGTAGTAGCGGCGCGCGCCGGTGAGCAGCGCGACGATCGGCGTGCAATCGCCGCCGAGAACTAGCACCAACGCGCCGGATTTGAAACCCAATTCAGCGCGGGGTTTCAGATCATTGAGCGAGGCGACGATTTCGGGGATGTTGCGGGCTCGCTTGTGTTCGTCGTCATCGGCAAAGAGGCGGGGTGCGCAATCGCCGAGGTCGGTGACTTCGTAGCCGATGGATTGCAGCCGCTCGACGATGCCCGCGGCGCGGAGAGCCGCGGGAGCTTTTTCGCTCCCGGGAAGAAAGGCGGCGGCGCTGGAGGGTGCTCCGATGATGGCAATTTTATTCGGCTGACGAACGATCTTAACCGCCAAGGTACGCTCCTTGTGCTGCGGAGAATCGCCTGGCCACTTTTGGGTGGCCACCTGCTTAAGCCATTTCGTTACTTGGTTACTTGCTTGGCCACTTAAAAGTGGCCGCTACTACGGAAACTTCCTTTTGGACGCACGCCAACCCTTGCTAGCGGCGCGGCGCGGGCGCGATCGACTGGAGTTCCGGAGGAAGCGTGAAACGCACGTCCTCTCGGATCAGGTCGAGATCCCGCTGGTCCGTGAAACCGAAAAGGGCGAGGCGCTCGCT
>DATMMG010000041.1:0-3212 GCA_035569815.1 Candidatus Methylomirabilota bacterium | reverse complement strand
GATGGCGGCGTTGGTGTCCGCGTAGGCGGTGAGGAGGGCGCGCTTGGCGTTGGGGAAGAGTTCGGTGGCCTGGGAGAGGAAACCTACACCGTCGAGTTCGGGCATGCGCTGGTCGGCGAGGAGGAGGGCGACGGCGTCGTTACGAGATTTCAGGCGATGGAGGACATCGAGCGCTTCGGTGGCGGAAGCAGCGCGCATGATGCGGTAACGCTCAGAGTAGCGGGAGCGGAGATCGCGCTCGATGGATTGGAGGACATCGGGGTCGTCGTCAACGGTGAGAATGACTGGCTTGGCCATAATCGGAGTCCCTTTAGGGCTTTGGGCAGAAACAAAATATGAAACCGAACATACAACGTAGCACAATGCACGCAACGCTTGCGGAGGACGAAGCTTTACTACATGGATGCTGCTGATGTAGCGACGGTTATATCCGGGCCGTTGGATGCCACAGGTGACGGGAATGATTCAAGGTTTCTTGTAGACCGGAACGAGGAAATAGGCCTGATAATCGGCGCCGCGGGCTTCGCCTTTGGCTTCGATTTGCCAGTAAGTGGGAGGGGTATCGGCGAGGGAGGTAGTGAGCTTGTCGGCGGGGAGGCGGAATTCGACGGGAATTTCGGCGCCGACGAAATTGGCGAGGCGGTCGTGGTCGAGAGTGACCACGTCTTTGTAGAGTTCGTAGCAGACCACCTGAGAGCGGCGGTCCTTGCCGGTGCCGGTGGTGATGTAGCGTTCCTGAACGCAGCGCAGGGTGAAGGAAAGGGCATTGACGGCGGCGAGATGGCGCGGTGCGCGCAGGCGTGCACGCAAGGTGCCGCCGAGAAAATACGGGAACTCGTCGTAGGCGAGGAAGCTGTTGCCATAGCGGAGCAGGTCGCCAAGCATCTGAGCCCAGCGGACCCAGAAGACGAGGCCGATCAGAGCGAAAATGCCGGCGAAGACAAGAAAGGGCCAGGTGCCGCGCTGCGTGTAACCAACCCAGAAAAATGGAATGAGAAACGCGTTCCAGACGAGGGCGCCGAGAAGACGTCCGAGCATGGCGTTAAAGGCAGAGAAGTTGATGCCCTCGGGCCGCCAGTGAAAATCGAAGAGCCATGGCTGGCCGGGAGTCTGCGCGGCTTTACTTTTGTAGATTGCTTTGCGGACGATGCCGCGAACGCCGTGGGCGAAGAGGAAAAAGCCGGCGGAGAAGAACATGGCACCGATGATGGCGATGAGCCAGACGGGCGCGTGATTGCGAGTCTGGATGACGTTGAAAGCGGCGAGACCGATGAAGCAACCGGCGATTAGGAAGGGCAAGCCGAAGAGAGCGGCGGAGATGCCGTCGATGGTGGTGGCGCTCTGCGCGGGATAGTTTGCCAGAGCGGGGGGCATGCCGGGGCCGCTGCCAAGCATGCGCTGTTGGAGCGTGTTGGAGGTTTCTGTGGTGACGGTGAAGGTCATGGTTGGCGCCTTTTGGCCAGAGTGCCGGGGGCAAGTGCGGGGAGCAATAGGACTGTGCGAAAGAGATACACTGTACTTGTTGACTGGGTTGGCTGGGATGGCTGGGCCGGCTGAAGCCGGCCGCTACATTTAGGGCGGCAAGTGGCGTGAGAATGTTTGGAGGGATATGGAGAGTCGGACGGTGAGGAGTGGAGTGAAGATTTTGGGGATTGAGTCGTCGTGTGACGAGACGGCGGCGGCGGTGGTGGAGGACGGGCGGAGGATTTTGTCGAGCGTGGTGGCTTCGCAGATCGATATTCACCGGAAATATGGTGGCGTGGTGCCGGAACTGGCTTCGCGGGAGCATTTGCGGCAAATTGTGCCGGTGGTTCGCGAGGCGATGGCAGGAGCAGGCTTGAAATTTGAGGAACTGGACGCGATTGGCGTGACGCAGGGGCCGGGACTGGTGGGCTCGCTGCTGGTGGGGATTACTTATGGGAAGACGCTGGCTGCGGCGCTGGGAAAACCGCTGGTGGCGGTGAATCACCTGGAAGGGCATGTGCGCGCGGTGTTTTTGGAGGCGTTTCAGAAGGGATTGCAGCCTAAGTTGCCGGCGGTGTGTTTGATTGTTTCCGGCGGGCACACGGTTTTATACGAGGTGACATCGACGGACGATTCGAGCGGCGGCGCTTTTGCGTATCGAAAACTTGGCGGAACGCGCGACGATGCGGCAGGAGAGGCATACGACAAAGTGGCGAAATTGTTGGGGCTTGGCTATCCCGGCGGGCCGATTCTGGATCGTTTGGCGGGTGAGGCGGGAAATGTGGCGGCGCCGGTGAAATTTGGGCCGACGAAAACGCGGGGAAATGCGCTGGATTTCAGCTTCAGCGGTTTGAAGACGGCGGTGCTTTATCATTTGCGGGAGCATCCGGAATACGGCGAGGGAATTCGCAAGCGCGAAGAGGCTTTGCGGGAAGGGCACCGTTCGTTTGCGGAGTTGCTGGCGCTTTGCGATGCGATGACACTGGGGCTGGTGCGGGAGTTTCAGAATGCGGTGGTGCGCGACCTGGTGGAGCGGACGATGATGGGGGCGGCAGAGTGCGGGGTGGAGACAATCCTGGTGTCCGGCGGAGTTTCGGCGAACAGCCAGTTGCGCGCGACGTTTGAGGAGCGGGCGCGGGTTAAGGGATTGCATGTTTTTTTTCCGGATCGGGCGTTGTCCACGGATAATGCGGCGATGATTGCGGCGGCGGCGTTTGCGGGATTTTGCGAGGGGAATTTTGCGGATGTTACGTTGAATGCGAAGGCGAGTATGCCGTTGGCTTGAAGAGGGAGGTAAATGAAGTAAATGAGATAAAGGAAGTAAAGGATTTGGAGAGGGGAGCGGTTGTTGCGGTGCGGAAGAATTGGGAGGGCTGGGTTAGGCCGTAAAAGCGAGAGCTTCGCTCTCGCACTCAAAAAAAGAACGGGCAGCTGTGGGCTGCCCGTTTGGCGAAACTTTGTTACAGGAGCGTTACGATTCGAGGCCTTCCTGCATTTGGGGGAACTGGAGTTTTGCTTTGGCCAGAGATTTCACTACGAGTCCCTCTGCGTTTTCGGACGTCAGATTGCGAGCCGTGGCCATTTCACTGACCAGGAGATACTTCGCGCGCTCTAACATTTTCTTTTCGCGGAAGGAGAGAGGCTTGCTGCGGCTGAGGGAAACGAGACTCTTGAGGACGACGGCGACTTCGAGGAGGGAACCGGTGCGCATGCGCTCGGAATTTTCCTTGAAGCGGTGTTTCCAGTCG
>DATMMG010000040.1:0-5997 GCA_035569815.1 Candidatus Methylomirabilota bacterium | reverse complement strand
TTGGCAATGTTGATGTCACCGCCGGCTTTTTCACCGTGCAGGTCGGTGCATTTCACGATCGCGGGAACGCCGAGCGCCTGCGCGACCGTCTGGGCGTCAGCTATTCCCCCATTTTCATTCAGCAGTATGATTCTCCTGATGGCGCGTTCTATCGCGTGCGCGTCGGCCGGATTTCCGGGCAGCAAGCGGCCCAGGATTTCGGCGAAAAGCTTCACGACGCCGAGGGATTTTCGCCGATGGTGATTCGCCTGGATGAAAAAGTCCCTTTAGGAGTGAAGTAGATGGATCCGAACTGCCTGTTCTGCAAAATCGGCGCGAAGCAGATTCCCGCGAAGCTGGTCTATGAAGATGACGATGTGTTCGCCTTTGAAGACATCAGTCCGCAGGCGCCCGCGCACATTCTCATCTGCCCCAGAAAACATTTCGCCGCGTTGCACGATGCCGAGCCCGGCGACCAAGCCTTGCTCGGGAAAATGCAATTGCTTGCCGCCAAGCTGGCCACCGAACTGAAATTGCTCTCCGGTTACCGCACTGTGTTCAACAACGGCGCGGGTGCCGGCCAGTCCGTGTTCCATCTTCACCTGCATCTCCTCGGCGGCCGCAATTTTCGCTGGCCTCCGGGCTAGTGTAGTGGCCGACCTTCAGGTCGGCCCAAACTCCCGCCGTTGTAGCGGCCGCCATTGGTCTTTCCAACTTCCGTGCAGCACAATAAAGATTGAATCTCTCAAGGAGCCAGCATGATCCGCCCTCAGACCGTTCGCAGCCTGATCTTCTCGGGAATCGCAGCACTCGCCAATCTTTCCGGGGCCCACACCAATTACGCGCAGCAACTCCAAACTGCATCCAATCCCGGCGAACTTACAGTCGAACGCATCTTCCGTGCTCCTTCGCTCTCTGGCCGTCTGAACCCTGGCCTCACGTGGACGCCCGACGGCAAACGCCTGAGCTATGTCCAAACGACCGGCGTAGGAAAAGACGCCCGGCGCGAACTGTGGGTTGTGGACGCGGCCACTGGCCAGCGTTCCGTTCTCGTGCCAGCCGATAAATGGGATGCAGCGCTCACCAATCCCGCGGCCGCCAACACGCAAGCCACCGGTCTCGGACGCCACGCCCCGCCGCTTTACCAGTGGGCTCCTTCAGGCGAAGCGATTCTCTTTCAGGGCGCGAACTCTCTCGCCTGGCACGATCTGAAATCGCAATCCAGCCGAATCCTCGTCTCCGGAACGCAAGAACTCGCCGATCCGAAAATCTCTCCCAACGGCAAATTCGTCAGCTTCATTCGCCAGCACAATCTTTGGGCTGTGAGCACCGCCGATGGCAAGGAACACGCCCTGACGAAGGGTGGCACGGAGGATGTTCGCAAAGGCGAACTCGATTGGGTTTACCCCGAAGAACTCGACATCACCACGGCCTACTGGTGGTCGCCCGATTCCTCCTCCGTCGCTTATCTCGAGATGGACCAGCGAAAAGTCTCGCAATTCTCGTTGCTGAATTTCGAGTCCTACAGCGGCGAAGCCGAACTGGAGCGCTACCCTGTTCCCAGCGGCGCAAATCCCATCGTGCGCGTCTATGTGGTTTCTGCCGCGGGAGGCGCGCCGCGACGCATGGATACCGGCTCGGAAATGGACATCTACCTTCCGCGCGTGAATTGGGTGCCGGATTCGAAGCACCTCGCCATCCAGCGGCTCAACCGCGAGCAAAATAATCTCGATCTGCTTCTGGCGGACGTCTCGAATGGAAAAACCTCCGTCATCCTCACCGAAAAAGATCCCAGTTGGGTCAATGTGAGCGACGACTTGCACTTGCTGAACGACTCGAAACGCTTTCTGTGGTCGAGCGAACGCACTGGCTACCGCCATCTTTACCGCTACGATCTCAGTGGAAAGCAATTAGCCCAGCTGACGAAAGGCGAGTGGGAAGTGACGCAAGTGGATGCCGTGGATGAGGCGAAGGGACTGGTCTATTTCACCGCCGCGGAAAAATCTCCCATCGAACGCCAGCTTTATCGCGTTTCCCTCGACGGCTCCGGGTTTACGCGAATCACCAAGGAAGACGGCACCCACAGCGTTCGCTTCGCCCCGACCGCGGCGTCCTACGTGGACACATACTCGAACGCCATGACTCCTCCGCGCCGCGATACCTACGCAGCAGATGGTTCCAAATTGACGACTCTCGAAGAAGACAAGGTGCCCGAGCTTGCCGGCTATCATCTTTCGCCCGTCGAATTCTTCACCATCAAGTCGCACGACGGCGTGACGCTGAATTGCTCGATGATCAAGCCGCCCAATTTCGATCCCTCGAAAAAATATCCGGTGATTACGTTCACCTACGGCGGCCCGCACGCCCAGGTGGTTTTGAACGCGTGGTCTCGCTCCGCGACTTTCCTGTGGCACCAGATGATGGCGCAGAAAGGCTACATCATTTTTTCGCTCGATAATCGCGGCTCCGCCGGACGCGGCCATGTCTTCGAAACGCCCGTGCACCTTCATCTCGGCGCACAGGAACTCTCTGACCAGCGCGATGGCGCGGCCTGGCTGCGGGAACAAACCTACGTGGACCCGAACCGCCTCGGCATCTGGGGTTGGAGCTACGGCGGGCACATGACGTTGCACGCCATGTTTGAAGCTGGAGATATCTACAAAGTGGGCTTTGCCGGGGGGCCGGTCACGGACTGGCACTTTTACGACACGATTTATACCGAACGCTACATGGGCCCGCTTCCGAAGAACGAGCAAAATTATAAGGATGCTTCGCCGATCAAGAACGCGGGCAATCTCAGGGGAAAACTGCTCATCGCCCACGGCACGGGCGACGACAACGTTCACTTCTCGAACACCCTTTCGCTGATCAACGATCTGATTGGTGATGGAAAATACGTCGAGGTCATGGCCTTTCCCGGCCGTGGCCACGGCGTCAGCGATCCCCCAGCCCAGCGCGTCCTCTGGGAGCACGTAACCAAATTTTTCACCGACAATTTGTAGCGTCCACCTTCTGGTGGACTCGCTTGGCTTGTAATGTTTGTCCGCCGCGGCCGACGGGTCGAGATTATTTCGTGTCCAGATCCACGTCTTTAACCGGCAGGTCCCAGTGCGCGTCCAGAATCTCGAACCGCCGCTGTTCTTCCTTTTTATAAATATCCTGGTCCGGATACATCTGTTTGATCAGCGCCCCTGAATCGAAATTGTCGTGCGCCACCGCGGCATTCTTATACACAATCGTCACCCGGTAATCCCAACGCCCGTCTTCCGTCGTGTGATAGACCGGCATCACCACGGAGACGCGCAGCATGCGCCCCAGCTCGACTTCTTTCTTCAGCAGGGGATAATGATTCTTGCGGAAAAGCGCGAGGAACTCATCCGCGTGGCCCCATTTTGCTTTGTAGTAGTACTCCACGACGAACGGCTTCTCCTCCGCCGATACGCTCTGTGCCTGGATTGCCTCCCGGAATCCCATCGCAGCAATAGAACCCATAACAATCAGCCCGAACAGCAATGGGGTGTGAAAGCGAAAAGGAAATCGTCCACTCATAATTCCTCCAGTCGTAACCCGCGAATTGTAACGTGTTTCTGAGGAAAAGAAACTCTGCCGCGTGTGAATGAACAATTTCAGTAAGCGGCGCGAACCAGGCGGTCTCGAATCGCCACCCACCCGGGAGAGTCCGGGGGAAGTTCCACGGCGATCCAATCGAATTCCTGCCGGTCGAATTCGTGCAGTGCGCTGTATAGCTCCGCCGCATACTCTTCCGGTTTTTCCGGCATGCGCTGCTTGGCGGCCGCCGCCGCATTATAGTCCAGCCAAAGATATGCGCCCCTGCCCTCCCGCGGCAGATGCCCACGGCTGACCAGCACGATCCGCGTCTTCGGACTGTAATGCTTGCGATGCTGGCCGGGAGAGCGATGCGCCTCGCCCTCGCTCGCCGTCGTAGCAACCGCGTCGTTGACGTAAGCCATTCCTGGCCGCAATACCTCTAGCCCTTCCCGGGTAACCGCGATCACCGTGGACTCAAGCCCCACCTCGCACGGGCCGCCATCCAGCAGGAAGGGCGTCTCCGCGCCAAATGCTTCGCGCACATGCTCAGCCGTCGTGGGAGAAAGCTGCGTGAAACGATTTGCGCTGGGCGCGGCAATCGGCACATCCGCGGCGCGAAGGAGTTCCAAAGCCACCGGATGCCGCGGCATCCTCAAGCCAACGGTGGGCAGTCCAGCGGTTACTTCGTCCGGGATAGTGGCCTTCTTGGGCACCACAATGGTCAGCGGGCCGGGCCAGTATTCTTGCGTCAGTCGCTCCGCCTCCGGCAGCCACTCTGCCGCAAGCTCCTTCGCCTGGTCGGTGCTGGCCACGTGCACGATTAGCGGACTCGTCGCGGGGCGCTCCTTTAGAGCATAAATTTTGCGAATCGCGCTCGCGTCCAGTGCATTGGCCCCGAGTCCGTAGACGGTCTCGGTCGGAAACACCACCAGCCCGCCCTCGCGAACGATGCGCGCTGCCTGCTCAATTTCGTGTTTGTTCGCCATGCGCTTCTCTAAATTGTCGCAGATTCCACCCCGAAATTTGGGCAATCCCTCCCGTTTGCCGGTCCTGCCAACGCCTTAACCGAGTGGACAAGCTGTTACCTCCCCATCCTCCTGATTTCCGGCTAGAAGGCGCAAGCTAATAGGTGGAAGCGCCAAGGGAAATTTGGCGGAATACATCGATGTGTGTGGCTGCGAAAGGGAGGTCATGTTGAATCCGCGTTTAGGTTGGCTCCTGCTAATCTTCCTCTTATCGCCGGCATTGCTCTCCGCGCAAGTCAGGCCGGGCTCAAGAAGAGACAAGGCCATCACGGCAGAGATGGAAGTGGAAGCAGAAGAACTTGTGGCGCTGGAAAAAGAAACCGCGCACGCGATGGCCTTGAATAATTCCAGCTTCTTTCAACGAGTCTATTCAGACGATTTCACCGGGACAGCTCCGACAGGAGAATTCCAGAATCGGAATACCCTGGTTGCCTACATCCAGAATTCCAATATCAAATACTCAAGCTTCATCGCGTCCGACATTAAGGTTCGCGTCTACGGACCAACCGCGGTGGTAACGTGCACCTGGAGCACCCGCGGCGTGCAAAACGGCCATGATTTCGCGCGGCAGTATCGGGTAATCCATGTCTATTTGAACAACGAAGTCAGCGGCTGGAAAGTAGTCGCCAGCCAGCAAACTATGCTGCCAAGTTAGTTCGAAGGCCATCGGGGCCGTCCATGCGCGTGCAACTCTCTCTCTCACCGCATGGTAATGAGTCATAGCCTGTCGCGTGTCCGGAGGAAGTCTTCCCCGGCACATCCTCGTAGGAAAGTTCAGGCCGAAGCAGGGGATGTGGCAGGAACGCCGGGGGCCTGTCCAGTATCCGCTGCTGGTTTCAGGAAGCGGAAAATCGTCGCATTCGCCAGGATGGTGATTAGCGAAGCAGCCAGCGTCGCGTGATACAGGTTCGGCGAGATCAATCCGGCCTTCATGGAAACCTGCGCCAGGATGAACGAGAACTCCCCAATCTGGGTCAACCCCAGGCCCACGCGAAACGCGGTCCGAAAGCGATAACGGAATAGCCAGACCACTCCCGTCCACACAACGAATTTGCCGAAGAGCACCAGCCCCACAAGCAGCAGGATCAGCGGCCAGCTGACTTTCCAGGTGCTTGGGTCCATCAGCATCCCCACCGACACAAAGAAAAACGCCACGAACACGTCGCGCAAGGATTGCGTCTGGTCTGCCAATTTGTGCGTGAACGCCGAATTTCCAAGGAAGAGTCCGGCAAGGAACGCGCCCAGCGCCAGCGAAAGCCCCACCGCCTCAGTCAGGGCTGCGATACCTAGGCAGATGGTCAGCGCCAGCAGCAACGAGATTTCGTCGTTGCACGTTCTCTCCACTCGCGCGAGCAAAGGAGGAAACAGCTTCCAGCCAGCCACCGCGATCGGCACTAGAAGCAGAATCGCTTTGACGACCTTCCATGCAGCCTCTCCCAGTGTC
>DATMMG010000039.1:0-13633 GCA_035569815.1 Candidatus Methylomirabilota bacterium | reverse complement strand
CTCGCCACGTGAGAAAAGCTTGTAGGTGGCTTCGTCGTCGAGGCCGAGATTGTCGATGTCGATCTTGACGCCGCGATTCTGTTCCACCATTTTGACCGCGTCGTGGAGCACGGTGAGCGTGGTGAGCCCGAGGAAATCCATCTTCAGCAGGCCGATGCGCTCGAGCGCGTTCATATCGTACTGGGTCGTGATTTCGTCGCGGTTGGTCTTGTAGACGGGAACGAGTTCGGTGAGCGGTTGCGGCGAGATGACCACACCGGCGGCGTGCGTGGACGCATGGCGCGCGAGGCCTTCGAGGCGCAGGGCGACGGCCATCAGGTCCTTGAGTTTGTCGTCGCTGTCCACGGCAGATTTCAGCTGCGGCGCTTCTTCGAGTGCGTTTTCGAGTTCGATGCCCAGCGTGGCGGGAATCATTTTGGCCAGGCGGTCCACTTCGCCGTAGGGTATATCCATGGCGCGGCCCACGTCTTTTACGGCGGCCTTCGCGGCCATGGTGCCAAAGGTGATGATCTGCGAGACGTTTTCGCGGCCGTATTTACGGGTGACGTAATCAATGAGTTCGCCGCGGCGGCGCATGCAGAAATCAATATCAATATCGGGCATCGAGACGCGCTCGGGATTCAAGAAGCGTTCGAAGAGCAGGTTGTACTGGAGCGGATCGACGTCGGTGATACGCAGCGCGTAGCTGACGAGGCTGCCAGCGGCGGAGCCACGGCCGGGGCCAACGGGAACTTCCTGCGCCCGTGCGTAATGAATGAAATCCCAAACGATCAGGAAGTAGCCCTCATAGTGCATCTTCTTGATCATTTCGATTTCTGACGAAAGGCGGCGTTCGTACTCCGCGAGCGGGTGACGAAGCGCGCCCTGCTGCGACAGGCGTTCGAGGAACGGCACGCGCTGGGCAAAGCCCTCGCGGGAGACTTTTTCGAAATAGCTGCCGGGCGTGTGATCCTCGGGAACCTTGAATTCGGGGAGCGCGTTGGGGATGCGCTCGATTTTCACGTTGCAGCGCGCGGCGATATCCACGGTGCGGCTGAGCGCGTCGGGAAGTTCGCGGAAGACACTGGCCATCTCCTCGGCGGTCTTGAAATAGAACTGGTCGGTGGCAAACTTCATGCGATTGGTTTCGCTCATGGTCTTGCCGGTCTGGATGCAGAGCAAGACTTCCTGGGCGTGGGCGTCGCTGTGATGGAGGTAGTGGCAATCGTTGGTGGCGACGAGAGGGATACCAGTTTCCTTCGACAGGCGGACGAGGTCTTTGTTTACGCGCTGTTCGATCTCAAGGCCCTGGTCCTGAATCTCGAGGAAGAAATTGCCTTTGCCAAAGATGTCCTGCAGGCGATAGGCGTTTTCGCGGGCGAGTTCGAACTTTTCATCCACCACAGGTTCCGTGACCGGCCCACGAAGGCACGCCGAGAGAGCGATCAGGCCTCTGCTGTGCTTGGAGAGCAGGTCGAGATCGATGCGAGGCTTGTAATAAAAACCTTCGAGGAATCCAGCGGAGACAAGCTTTATTAAATTGTGATAACCCTCTAAATTTTCGCAGAGGAGAACGAGGTGGTTGCTCCCGCGAGAGCCGGGCTCCATTTCGCCGCGATCGCCGTTGGTGACGGCCGCGGATTTTTCGCCCCGGTCATGGCGGCTGCCCTTGGCGACGTAGACTTCGCAACCGATGATGGCCTTGACGTCACGCTTGCTGGCCTCGTAGAAGAAGTTTGCGGCGGCGAAAAGATTGCCGTGGTCGGTGATGGCCACCGCGGGCATCTTCTGGCGGGAAGCTTCGTCGAGAAGTTCGCCGGTCTCGCACGCACCATCCAGCAGGCTGTAGTCGGTGTGGACGTGGAGATGAACAAACTGCGGATTGCCCATGGAAGTTGATTGTAAAACGCTGGGATGAGAAATGCGAACGAGATTGTGTGTTTTGCACAGGGGGACGGGCGGTGATGAAGCGGGAAGGTTGCGGGGCGGAGATTTGAATTCTGCGTCGGGAGTGTATCGCCCCTACGGGGCTGGGCTCACTTTTGACACGAGTTCCCAGGCCTTACGGCCTGGGCTAACTTCTATCGCGCCTCCGGCGCTATCGCACGCCAAATTATTTCTTGGATTTGTGTTTCGCGGCGGCGGCTTTCATGCCGGCTTTGTGGCGGTCGTGCGTGGCCTGTTTTTCCGCGGCGGCGGCTTTCTTTTCGGCCGGCGTTTCCACGTGCTTTTCGACCTTCGCCGGCTTCTTTTCTTTTTCCTTTTTCTTGGGGGGTTCCTTGATGCCGGAGAGCTTGCGCAGGATTTTCACGCGCTCTTCGGGAGTTTTGGCGCGGCCGTTCAACTGGATGGCGAACACATCCTGTACGATCTGGTCGAATTTCGGGCCGCGGGGCATACCCAGGGCTTCGAGTTCGGTGCCCACAATCGTCAGTGCCTGGCGGACCGGGCGCCACTTGTGCAGGAATGCTTTCAGTTTGGAGACTGCCGCGGAGTTATTGGATTCGGCAAGAAGGTACGCCACATACTCCATCGGAATTTTCTCGATGTAGCGATAGGCCTCGATGGGAGTTTTGGTTTTCTTTCCAGTAAGGTCTTTCTGAAATTCCTGCGCCTTCTCCGGGAATTTCTCGATGGCCTCGATCTCGGCGGAGCGGTAACCCAGTTTGGAAAGAGTGCTGCTGAGCTCGCGATCCTTCAGGCGGTCCAAGATGGCCAGCAGCATCGGCGTGGCCAGGCGCGGGCGGAATCCCGCCATGTAGAGATCGTCGCGGACCTTGATGAGGCGGTTGATGGCATCGTAGCCGGGATGCTTTTTGGCAATCATGGGGTGAATGCGCTCAAGCATGTCGCCCTCTTCCCATTCCTTCAGGATGAGTTGCGGGCGCTCTTCGCGGCTGAGGCTGCGCACTTCTTCGCCGGCGTCTTCCGGAGTGATGGTGAGCTGCAGTTCGCGCTCGATAGCGAGATTGAACCACTCCTGGGTGCGGGACTCGAGCTTGAAGCCCATGCGAGCCGCAAGGCGCAGTGCGCGCACTAGGCGCACCGGCTGATTGGTGAAGCTGTGGATAGAAAGCGCGCGGACCTCCCCGTGCTCGATGTCAGAGAGGCCGTTGGTGGGGTCGAGCAACAAGCCACGAGACGCAGGATTCAGCGATATCGCGATAGCGTTCAACGAGAAGTCGCGGCGCCGCAGGTCTTCCATGATGGTGGACCAGCGGAGTTCCGGGCGCGTGCCCGGGCGGACATAGTGTTCATCGCGCGCGGCGGAAATGCTGCCCTCGACGTCGCCGGCGAAAAGAAGCTCGACGTGACGCAGTTTTTCGTCCTCGGCGAGAACCTTGGCGCCCCCCTTTTCGAGTTCGCGCGCCATCTTGGAGGGATTCCCTTCGACGGTGAAATCGAGATCGCGCAGGTTGGCGCCGGTAATCAGGTCGCGAACGGTGCCGCCGGTCAAGTAGACGTTGAAGCCTAGGACCGCGGCCAGCTCCTGCACGCGCAACATGGCCGCGCGTTGTTCCGGCGAGAGCCGGCTTTCCAAAAGAAACATGTAATCAGGCATTGCGTTCCTTCCGCTTCAAAGTTGGCATTCACGCAGCGAATGCCATACCCGCGATGAGTCCGTTCCCGGCGAGCTAAGCCCGGGGGTGATGCGCTTTATAAATCTGCTTCAGGCGTTCTTCCACGACGTGGGTGTAGATCTGCGTCGTGGAGATGTCGGAATGCCCCAGCATGAGCTGGACGGAGCGCAGGTCCGCGCCGCCCTCCAGCAGGTGCGTGGCAAAACTGTGCCGCAACATGTGCGGCGTCAAGGGCACGCGCAATCCGGCGCGGCGCCCGTAGGCGGAGAGAATTTTCCAGACCCCCACGCGGCTCAGCGTGCTGCCGCGGCGATTGATGAAAAGCGTCGGCGAGTTGACCTGCTTCCCTGCCGGGACGAGTTTTGGGCGGGCGTCGCGAAGATAGCGGTCCACCAGGGCAAGCGCTTTTTTGCCGATGGGAACGATGCGCTCTTTGTCTCCCTTGCCGACGCAGCGGACACAGCCGACCGCGCGGTCCAGATCCATCACGCGGAGGCTGATCAGTTCGGAGACGCGAAGCCCGGTGGAATAGAGAACGTCGAGCATGGCGCGGTCGCGGAGGCCGATGGGGGTTTTGTCGTCCGGCTCGGAGAGCAGCCGCTCGATCTCTTCGAGCCGAAGATAGCCGGGCAACGAGCGGCGAATCTTGGGCGATTCCATGTTGGTGGAGGGATCAACGCTGATCAGGTCCTGCGTCTGGGCAAACCGGAAGAAATTGCGCATCGTGACGAGATGCCGTGCCACTGTGCGGCTTTCGAGCTTCTGCCGGAAGAGGCTGGACAGGAAATCCACTAGGTCGTCTCGCGTGACGCTTTCGAGGTTCAGCTTTTTCTTCTTCGCATAGCTTTCGAATTTGGCCAGGTCACGGCGATACGCCGAAACCGTGTTCGCCGACAATCCCTTTTCCACGCGGACGTAAGTGAGAAATGACGAGATGGTGTTGGAGATTTCCATCAGGAACCCGCCAATCCTTCCGCGGCGCCGGGACGCCGCATGGCGATGCCATACACTTCTTCAATCTCGGGGCATTTGAAGAGCCACGTCAGCCCGATGTAAACCAGTGTCGCACCAGTGATCATGGCGATAAATATCACGAGTTGGATGAAAAAGGCAGAGTTGAGGGTAAAGTTGGCGTAGTAATTCGCCACCAGGCAGCCGCCCCCCATGATCAGGCTGCAGACCGAAATTTTAACCAGCGAACGAATGATGGCGAAACTCCCCAGCGGGCCATAGCGCAGGCGGAAAACGGCGAATAGGATGACGAAGTCAAACATTGTAGCAATGGCGGTCGCCAGCGCCGGGCCGCCATTCTGGAAGCGCTTGTACAGGTAGAAGTTCTGAAGGAACAGGATGTTCAGAGCAATATTCAGGAAGAACGAAATCAGGGCGACGATCACCGGCGTCTTCGTGTCTTTCGCGGAGTAGAAGGCGGGAACGATGAGCTTCACACAGGCCAGCGCGGGCAGGCCGATCGCGTAGTAAAGCAGCGGCCGCGCGGTTAGGCGAGTGGATTCGGCGACGAACCGCCCGTGCTGAAAGAGCATGCGGATGATCGGCTCGCGCAGGGCCATCAGGCCGATGGCGGCGGGGACGGTGATGTAAGCGACGATGCGCACGGCAAACGTGAGCGTTTTCTTCAGGCCTTCGTAATTGTTGGCCGCCGCCTGGTGGGACATGATCGGCAGAATCGCCGTGGCGACCGCGATGGCATAACCCCCGAGCATCAATTCCATGACACGGTCGGCAACGTAAAGCGCGGTAAGCGAGCCACGCGGCATGCGCGCGGAATTGGCGAAGTAGGTGTCCACGAAGAAATTGATTTGCGAGATGCCGAGTCCGAAGAAGCGAGGGAAGAGCACCCGAGCGACGTCGCGGATCGCAGGATGCGTGAAGGAGAGGGCAAAGTCGAAACGCATTCCCCTGCGCACGAGTTGCGGCACCAGCATCAGGAACTGCAAAGCTCCGCCCACAAGGACGCCTACGGCGAGGGACGTGGCTGGAGTGCGAAAATAGGGCCACACGGCAGCGGTGGAGAAGATGATAATGACGACGTTCAGGAGTACGCTGGTGGCCGAGGGAAGCGCGAAAAAATGGAACGAGTTCAGAATGCCGATGCCGATGGCAGTCAGGCCCAGAAAAAAGAGATACGGGAAGATGATACGGTTTAGCGCGATAGCCTCGTCCCAACCCTCCACTTTGTCCTGGGGAGACGTGAACGTGTGAATCACGTGGGGGGAAAAAATGACCCCAAAGATGACCACGACGGCCAGGACCAGCGCCACGGTCCAGAAAAAGCGGTTGGCAAACTGCCAAAGCTCGCTGGAGGAACGATCGCGCATATAAGTGGTGAAGACGGGGATGAAGGTGGCAGAGAAGGTCCCGTCTCCCACTAAACGTCTGAAAAGATTGGGGATACGATAGGCAAGAACGAAGGAGTCGGCGCTGAGGGTGGTGCCGAGGAGAAGGGTAATGCGTTGGTCGCGGACGTAGCCAAGAATGCGGCTAGCGAAGGTGACCAGCGAAATAATAGAGGCGGATTTTAGGATCTGCTTCTTTTCGGACAAAGACCGACCCTCTGTGACCTAACCCCAATAAAAACAATGAGTTGACAGGAAAACCGAGCTTAACATAACATACATTTGCAGCCTTGTGCAATCGTTTCCTGCCCAGGATGCGGTGATTTACATTGAAAATGCGGGCCCCAGCCTCGACTCACAAAAAAGTTGTCATTGAACTGGACGACAGAAGCGCCCTGCGCGGCTTTCTGAATCCGGCACGCCTGGCGGGTGCCGAAACACTGGATCTCCTGACCCCAGAGGGTGAGCACCAAGAAGTCTCTGTGGCGAAGGTGCGCGCCGTCTACTTTGTGCGCGACCTGGAGGAAGAGTTTGCCCCGGAGCGCAAAGCGTTTTTGAATAGGCCAAAGCTTGATGGCTTGTGGGTGAAGGTGCGGTTTCGCGACGACGCGACTCTGGAAGGCGTGATCCCGAACGACCTGCTGACCTTCCTCGACAACGGGCTGCACCTCTCGCCGCCCGACTTCAATTCCAACACCGACCGCATCTATGTTCCCCGCCCCGCGATTACCGAACTGACCGTGCTCGGCGTGGTCGGCGTTGCTCGCCGCAAACCCGCCCCTGCGCCCACGGCCCAACCGCGCCTCTTCAACGAGTAATTCGGAGAGGGGCAGTGTCCGAGCGAAAAGAGCACCCGCGAGACTGTTCCTTACTTTGTGTCGCCGCTCATTGGAGATGAATTACGCGGAAGCCGCTTTTGCCGCCGGGCGAGAGCGCTTGGACTCCCAAGCCTGGCGCATCTCCTCACGCCGCGCCAGGACATATTTTTTGGCATCCTCGAAGCTTTTGTAAACCCGCGTGCCCTTGATCATGTTGCAGGGACGGCAGCAGGCTACCAGGTTGGCGGGATCCTTCTTGCCCTTTCGAGCGCGCGGCACGACGAAATCAACGGACATCACCAGCGCGTTGTCAAAGTTGGCCCTGCCGTCGAGTCCGCAGTACTGGCAACAGTATTGATCGCGTTCCAGGATTTTCAGCCCCTCGGCCAGGCTTACCGGCATATCCACTTTTGAAAGAGTCGTCATGTTCCAAGGCATGGAGCACCTCCGAGTCCGAAATGCTATTGCAAAGTTCTGCGTATGAGAAGAGGCAAGGAACGCCGGGGACGACTCGGACGAACCCTGAATGAAAACTCTCCAATCCGCGATAGATCGAGGCATCGTCAGTCAGTGGAATTATGTAAATTCTGCCGCAACTGTGCCAAATGAGACTGCAAATCTCCCAGACGCCAGTCAGGCTGAATCTATCTTGCGCAAAAAGAATTTGACCAAACTCGAAATCGCGACCAAGGCCAGTGTTAAGAAGGAAATGGCTCGGCCCCGCATGGCCAAGTCCACAAGGACTTCAGCACTGATATTGAGAGGTGCGCGGAATTCAAAACGCCTGCGTGCCAGAGACTTGGATTGAAACACCGGTCCCAGGCCTCGAACGACGGTTATGAAAATGACGGACAGCGAGTGGATCAAGAGACTTGAAGACGGCAGAAAGGTGAAATTCATTTACCAGGAACTGCCGGAAGATGGCGCGTTCATCACCGCTCAGATCGAACGGCATGAAGTTGTTTATTCGGTGATCCTGGACAAAGCAAGAAAAGCGCTAAGTCGCGAGGACGTCGAAAGCCACTTCAACAGCGAACTCTCCTCGATGTAGCCCACTACCCCTTGTAAAACGCGGTCAACGCGTGTCCGCATTTCGGTATGGTGCGCCTAACGCGCTTGCGGGCAGCCTTCCCGTGTTCCGCCGTCGCGCACCCGGTTTGGGAAGTTGCGAGCCCGTTCAGGAGGTCTTGGCTGCCTTGGCCGCGTCGTCCGGGCTGAAGGACTGGATAAACTCATCGACCTGCTTCTCAGCGGCGTCCCTGGCAAGTCCGTACCGTTCCTGGATCTTTCCCACCAGTTGCTCTTTCTTGCCGTTGACTGCTGTCACGTCGTCATCCGTAAGTTTTCCCCATTTCACTCGCACTTTGCCCATCGATTGTTTCCATTTGCCCTCGATCAGATCCCAATTCATCGTCATCCTCCTCCGGTGTGGCCCCGCGTTCAGTTCGACCAAGCTAATGCAATTCGCAACGCCGCGTCTGTCTTACTTTGCACAGTTCCACAGCGGCAGCCATTCCATTTTCGCTGGCCGCTCGCCATGTACTTCCTCTCCTAGGATGTGCGAGACTCACAGATTGTTCGCGAACCGGCGAAGGAGCGTGGGTATGAAGCTGCAGGAATTGGCAGAGAGGTTGGAGTGCCGACTAGAGGGTGAGCCGAACGCAGAGATTCACGGCGTGGCGGGCATCGACCAGGCGGGGCCCGGCGAAGTGACCTTCCTGGCGAATCGGCGGTATGCGCCGAATCTAAGCACGACCCGGGCTTCGGCGGTCTTTGTGGAGGACGTCGTGGATGTCCTGCGCGGGCCGGATGCTCCGGCACTCGCAAAATTGCGGACGGGCAATCCCTATCTGAGTTTTGCGAAGGCGATTGAGCTGTTTTATGAGGCGCCAAAGTATGCGCCCGGAATTCATGCGACGGCGGTGATTGCGAGGACCGCGAGAATTGGGGCGGGAGCTCACGTCGGGCCTTATTGTTTTGTGGATGAGGATACGGTGATCGGCGAGAACGCGGCGCTGCACAGCTTTGTAACGATTTACCGCGGCGCGCGGATCGGGGCGAATTTCTTCGCGCATGCACATGCGGTGGTGCGGGAGTTTTGCCGCATCGGAGATCGCGTGATCCTGCAGAACGGCGTCATCATCGGCGGAGACGGGTTGGGCTATGCGAAGAACGCCGACGGAACATGGTACAAGATGATGCAATCGGGGCCGGCGGTGCTGGAAGATGACGTGGAAGTGCAGTCGAACGCATGCGTGGATCGCGCGACGGTCGGCGAGACGCGGATCGGACGCGGCACGAAGATTGACGACCTGGTGCTGGTGGGGCACGCGTCCAAGGTGGGCGGGAACTCGATGTTGTGCGGGCAGGTCGGCCTCGCCGGCTCGACGCGAATTGGGGAAAACTGCATCCTGGCCGGACAGGTGGGGACCGCCGGACATCTGACCATCGGCGATGGCGCAGTGATTACCGCGCAGAGCGGCGTGCCGAACGATGTGCCGGAGCGGGCGCTCTATTCAGGGTATCCGGCGGTAGAGAACCGGGAGTGGTTGCGGATGATGGCTGCGCTGCGGCGATTGCCGGAGTTGCAGAAGAGAGTCGGGGAGTTGGAGGAGAAGCTGGCCACGAAAAAGGAATAGTCTTTCGTGCCGCCTGAGTTGACTCTTTACGTTGAGGTCCTTCGGCTATCCTCGTCGGATAGCCTCAGGATGACAAATTTTCGATCGTGGCGGGAGTCGCGCCCGGAAAACCTAGTGGGCGCTGGTCGGGCGGTAGGCCGGCGGCTAGCTCGTCGTGCAGGCGCTGGTTTAGTTCTTCGCGCTGGTCGAGAGTGTATTGGGTGGAATCAATGGGCGAAAGGAATTCCACGAGGATTTCGCCTGGGTAGATTTTCAGTTCGCGCTTCTTCATGATGCGGTGCGCGTTGGAGCAGGCGATCGGCACCAGCGGCACGCCGGCTTTGATGGCCATCACCGCGGTTCCCTTCTTGAATTCCTGCAGGCGGCCGTCCGGGCTGCGCGTGCCCTCGGGATAGATCAAAAAACTTTGGCCGCTTTTGATCGCTTCGGTCGCCTTCTCAAGGCTGACGATGGCGGAATCCCGATCGAAGCGGTCCACGGGAATGAACTGTGCCAGATGGAAGGCCTGGCCGACGATTGGATAACCGAAGAGCGAGCGTTTCAGCAGGATGGCGATGCGGCGCGGGATGGCGCCGACGACGGCGGGCGGGTCGGCAGCGCTGGTGTGATTGGCGGCAAAGATCACCGTGCCGGCGGGAATGCGTTCGGCGCCCTTCACCTTGATGCGCACGCCGGCCGCGCGGACGAAGAGCAACACGCCCTTTAACGCTGTCCAATAAAGCGGATTAGGATTTTTTGTGAGCACTGTGTAAATGAGCAGCGGCGGGCCAAGGATGAGGATGTAGAGCGGGAGGAAAATGCATATGAAAGCGGCACGCAGCATGGGCTAATTAAACTTTCTCGAATCAGAAGAGATGGGTCAAGTGCCGATGCAGGTGGATGTCAGGTAGCCCCGGTTTCCAGGCGGCCTGCGTTCTTCCCTGCGTGTGCTTGCCGGCTGGAAGCCGGCGCTACCTCATCCTTCAGTGGCTGCGGGCGGTGATGGGTTCGGTGGTGCCGTGGAGGAGACCGTCGCGGAGGCGGCGGGCGCGCTCGTCCGCGTTGGACATTTCGGCGACCTGGAAGAATTTTTCGCGAAGCTCGCCGAGATGGATTTCGACGGACTCTTCCTTTTCTCCGCGCCGGACGCGGAGGCGGAGCACGTCACCCGGTTTCTGCTGGGCGGCCCAGCGCTCGGGGCGCCGCGGTACGTCAGAGTTGTTCCATCGAAGGATTTCATCGCCCACCTGCAGGCCACTTTTGGCCGCGGGACTTCCAGCGTCCACGACGGCGACGCTCCAGGGCGCCCCGGGTTCGCGTTGGGGCAGAAAGCCGAGCGTTGCCCGCACGCTTTCCAATGTTCTGAGTTCAAGTCCGGCACGCGCGAGGAGATTCCGATAGGGCAGAGGATTCGCGCCACCCACGTAATTGTCAAAGAAATCCGCGAGCGAACCGCCGGTCAGCTTCTCGGATTCCAAGCGAATGTCCAGAGAATCACGATAGAACTTCCCTTCTCGCGCGAAATCGGCGTTCATGGCGCGAAGGAGATCGTCGAGGCTGCGCTGATTGTCGGTGCGATCGCGCAGGACGATGTCGAGAAGGAAGCCCAGCACCTGGCCTTTGGTGTAATACGAGACGCTGCTTTGCGGCTGGTTGTAGAGCGCGTATTTTTCAAGCCAGGCGTCGAGGCTGGATTGCTCGGCGCTTTGCCACTGCTCGGCGGGGCGGGACTCGAGTTCGGTGATCTGCTGGCTCAGGTCTTGAAGAAATTCCTGCTTGCTCCAGAGACCGGTGCGGACGAGCGCGTAAGAGCTGAACGTGTTGGTGACGCCTTCCGCGAACCAGAGCGACCGCGTGTACATCTCCCTTGTGTGATCGACCGGTTCCAGGGAAGCGGGTCGGATGCGCTTCACGTTCCAGAGGTGGAAGAATTCGTGGGCGGAGACGTTCGGGAGCAGCGCGCCGGAGGGAATGTTGATGGCCGTGGAGTTGGCGTGCTCCATGCCGCCGCCGCTGCCATTGGCGGTTTTGCCAATGTGGAAAATAAACGTGTACTCGGGGTAAGGCGCGCCGTCCATGAGTTTTATTTCGTAGGCGCAGATTTTGCGGAGGGCGGTTTCGACGTCATGTTTTTTGTAATCGTCGCCGTGAATGACCACGTGCACCGGCGGCGTGAGGTCACGAATTGTGAATTCCTCGAAGTGCGAGATCTCGATCGGGGAGTCGCTCAGCGTCTCGTAAGACGCCGATTTCACGTCCCAAGCTCCGTTGCGTGAGCCGAGAGGCCTTGCCTGATGAAACGCCGAAGTCGCGACGCTCCACTCGAGCGGAACCTCGGTCACCGTCAGCGAGCACGGCTCTGATCGTTGGCCGGAAACATAGAGCAAAACCATTGCGGGATTGATGAAGGCGTGCTCGGCATTTAGTTGCGAGCTGAACGGTCCGGGGTCGTCCCAGAAAGTGTCGTAGGAAACTTTGACCGTGCCCGTGGCCCGAACCTGCCAGGTGAGCTTGTCCAGCTTTTCGATCGGAACGCTCTGGCTGTTGACGGAAGCGGTGACCCGCTGCACATGGCTGCTGAAATCGCGAATCTCGTAGAGGGCGTCCCACGCGGCCATTTGCAGATCGACGTGGTCTTGGACATCCGGGACTTCGACGGTGACGTGGAAGAGGTGCTGTTCGGGATGGGCGAGAGAAAGGGTGTAGCGAATCTCCGCGTTGGCCGGATGGGCAAATAGAAAACAGGTCGAGAGCAGGACGGTTGCGGCGAGGCGGGTTGCGAGACGGTTCGTGGTCACCGCGTGTTCGCTCCGCTGGTGGCGTTGCGCGCCGAGAGTTTCTTCAGGAGTTTTTCACAGAGGCCGTCGAAGCTGCCGTTGGACATGATGACGAGCAGGTCTCCGGCTTTCGCTTCGGCAACGAGAAGATCGGCAATGGCGTCAGCGCCGGAAAGCACGCGGGCGTCTTTGCCGAGTTGGCGAACGGCAGAGGCGACGGTTTCGGGATCGAGGCGCTGATCGTCGGCAAGTTGCCCTGCGCGATGGACGCTGCCGAGAATGACTTTGTCTCCGAGCGCGAGCGCTTGCGGCAAGGCATCCTGGAAGACTTTACGGCGCATGGAATTGGAGCGCGGCTCCAGCACGGCCCAGAGGCGCTTGCCCGGCCAGCGCAGGCGCGCGGCCTCGATGGTGGCTTTCACGGCGGTGGGGTGGTGCGCGAAATCGTCGACGACGAGGACGCCGTCCACTTCGCCCTTCACGTCCATGCGGCGCTTTACGCTGCGGAAAGTGAAGAGGGCTTCCTGGATGGACTCGCGTCGAATGCCACGCCCCTGCGCGACGATCAGCGCGGCAAGCGAATTCAGGACGTTGTGACGCCCGGTCGCGGCAAGGCGAAAGTCGGCATACGGTTCGCCCCTATAGCTGACTTGAAAGGTCATGGTGTCGCCTTCAGATTGGACGTTGGCGGCAACCCAGTCGTTGCTTGCATGGAAGCCGTAGCGGATGACCGGGCAGAACGCTTTTGCCGTAGCATTAGTCAGCGCTTCTCCGGCTTCCGGATCGCCCCAGACAATTGCGCGGCCGCGGCGTGGAACGAGATTGACGAGGCGGCGAAAGGCCAACTGGTATACATCGAAGTCGGCGTAGATATCGGCGTGATCGAATTCGAGTGACGTGATGATCAAGTCGTCAGGATGGTAGTGAAAAAACTTCGCGGCTTTGTCCCAGTAGGCGGAATCGTATTCGTCGCCTTCCAGAATGAATTCATCGCCACCGCCGAGGCCGTAAGCCTGGCCGAAATTTTCGGCGATTCCACCGACGAGAAAATTCGGATGTTTTTTGGCGACCTGGAACAGCCACGCAAGCATGGCTGTGGTGGTGGTTTTGCCGTGCGTGCCGCTGACGACGATGGAATGCTTGCCGGGAAGAAATTCCTCTTCGACGATTTCCGGCAACGAGCGATAAGGCAGCTTGCGGTCCAGCATCTCCTCGACTTCAACGTTGCCGCGCGAAATGGCGTTGCCAACAATGATCACATCCGGAGCCGGAGTGAGGTGCTTGGGATCGAACGAAGTGGCGTACTCGATTCCGAGCGAATCGAGAAACGTGGACGCAGGCGGGTACACACCGGCATCCGAGCCGGTGACGCGATACCCTCGCTCGCGCAGCATTCCCGCCAACGGGGACATCGCGGAGCCGCCGACGCCGATCATGTGAATATGCTTTTCCTTTGACAATTGTCTATTCCCTTTTCATTTTATGTCAGAACCACAGGCTAAC
>DATMMG010000038.1:0-2869 GCA_035569815.1 Candidatus Methylomirabilota bacterium | reverse complement strand
GGAGGAGAAGGGGACCGGTGCCAGGGGTGCGCCGGTCCCCCAAGGTAGGACATTGAGTGAAGTTCAAACGCGCTGAGTTTCGCAGTTCGGAGTCACATCCGGATGAAGCCCATGTGAATTCTCAGTGACGTCCGAACTTAGACCCATGGTTGTCATTTCCGATTCCGGGCGCACCATCAACCCTCGTCCGTGGCGAACGTCGAGGCCGCGTACCCAGAAGATGATGTCTTCGGCGATGTTGGTGGCGTGATCCGCGATGCGTTCCAGATGGCGCGTAGCCAGGACGAACTGCATGCCGGGACTCACCAACGTGACGTTCTGGGTCATGTGCTGCAACAGGTTCTCGAAGATGCGGTCGCGATATTGGTCCACAATGTCGTCGCTCTCCAGAACCTGCGCGGCCATTTCCGCGTTGCGAAAGATCAGCGAGCCCAGGCTGCGGCTGACCATCGAACGAACGGCTTCGGCCATCGGAGCAAGTTCTTCGGGTGGCTTGGCATCGGGCATTTCCCGCAGGGAAATCACGCGCTCTGCCAGATTCACGGCGATATCGCCGATGCGTTCGAGGTCGTTGGTGATCTTCAGTGCGGCAACGACGAGGCGCATTTCGTCGTCGGTGAACGAGCCGCGGCGCAGCAGGCGAATGGCGTGCTCATCAATCATGATTTCCATCTCGTTGATGCGCGGCTCCAGCAGGAAGACCTCGCCGGGAAGAGCCGAAGTACGCGGATTATCGAAGGCGATGATGGCGTCGAGCGCGCGATTCATGGCGCTTTCCACGACGCGTGCCATCGAAATCAGGTAGTTGACGAGCGTGTCGTAGAGAACCGCTTCGGTCAAACCGGCTGCTTGGGCCATTCGGAACCTCCGCGGCAAGACTGGATGCTGAACAACTGCACACCCTGCGAGGATTTTGCGCGAAAAACATTACGGCGATATGAAAGTGGAATGAATAAGGGTAAAAGAGGGGCGCTAGGAGGTTGCGGGAGTATTCGGACGGGTGGTGCGGCCGCCGGCCGAGGAAGAAGCCGAGCGGGCCACGGCGCGCTCCGGATCAAACAGCGGAACGGAAAAATGAAACCGGGAGCCGACGCCCACTTCGCTCTCTACCCAGACCCTGCCGCCGTGGACCTCAACAAGATGCTTGGCGATCGCCAGGCCGAGTCCCGTGCCGCCGGCTTCGCGGGAACGGGCCGCATCCACACGGTAAAAGCGCTCAAAGATGCGCGGCTGGTCGGCGGTGGGAATGCCGATGCCGGTGTCGGAGACGGTGAACACTACGTAATCGTTTTTCTGTTCGGCGCTGAGAACAATTTTGCCGCCGGGCAAGGTGTACTGAATGGCGTTGTCCAGCAGGTTCTGCAGAACTTCCTGCAGCCTGCGAGCGTCGCCCGCGACATCGGGCAAGTTTTGGGAAAGGCCGGGGGCCAGGGTGAGAGAGAGCTCTTTTTCTGTCGCACGATGCCGGGCCGTTTCGTAACACGATTCCACGAGTTGCGAGACCTTCACCGGATGGACCTCAAGTTCCAAACGGTCGGCGTCCATTTGCGAGAGTTTCAGCAAGTCCTCGGTGAGTCTGGCAAGCCGCCTCGCGTGTTCCAGAATGATGTTTAGGAAACGGCCGCGGTTTTGCGGGTCGTCCAATGCCCCGGCAATCAGCGTTTCGGCAAAACCCTGAATCGCCGTCAGTGGCGTGCGGAATTCGTGAGAGACGTTGGCCACAAAATCCCGCCGGATGCGTTCGAGCTTGCGGAGTTCGGTGATGTCATGCAGCACGATGACGGCGCCGAACGTCTCCCCGGCACGAACGGAAGCAACCGTCGCGGCAAAGAAATGCTGGCGCAAGGTTCCCGTGGAGATTTCCGCTTCCACCCGAGGCTCGCCGGCAAGCACGCGGCGCACCGCCTCGATCAACTCCGTCTGGCGCACAACTTCGAGTAAGGAACTCCCCGCCACGGGGGGGACGTCAAGCCCGAGAATCGAAGCGAAACCTGGATTTGTAAACACTAGGCGCTCCGCGGCGTTGACGACCGCAACGCCCTCCACCATCGAGCCAAGAATGGCGGAAGAGAGATTCCGTTCTTCTGTAAGAGTGCGGATGGTGCGGTCCAGGCGCGCGGCCGTTTGATTAAGGGAAGCACCAAGGGCATCGAGAGTGTCCCCGCTTCCGTCGGCGGAAAGCGGCCGGAAATCGCCGTCGGCAACGCGGAGCGAGAATTCACGCAGTCTCTCGACGCGATCGCTGTACGTGCGCGACATCAACAGGGCAACCGCGCCGGCAATCAGGAAAATCAGCAGCGACCAGAGCCACAGGCTGGCGCGGAATTGGGCGAGCGATTCATCGATCCCCTCCATCGGCAGCGCCAACCGGAGCACAATTGGCGTTCCGTCGGGCAGGTTCTGCCGGACGGCGTAGTAGATGAGAGGACGCCTGACGGAGACACTCTCGCGAATGGAACGCCCTTCGCCCTTCTGCAGGGCGTCGCGCACTTCATCGCGGCCCGCATGGTTTTCCATGGTGCCGGTTTCGGACTCCGAGTCGGCGAGCACGCGGCCATCGGACGCGATGATGGTGACGCGAGCGCCGCTCTGAGCCGCGTTGGAAACCCAACCTTGAAGGACGGCAGTCTCATCGGGGGTTTGCGGCGGGAAGGAAGTTAGCGGAAGCGGGCGAGTGCGGATGAGGCGAACAAGGGACTGGAGTTCGCGGTACGCGTCATTTTCATAGCTCGCCCGCAGGGAGCGCTCGGCGAGAAAGTCCACGGCCAGCAGGGCGCCCGATAAGAGCGCCAGGAAGGTGAGCGCGAGTTTCCAAAAAAATTTACGCCGCACGTGTCTCGAACAGATAACCCGCACCTCGGACGGTTTT
>DATMMG010000037.1:0-5129 GCA_035569815.1 Candidatus Methylomirabilota bacterium | reverse complement strand
GGGCGTGCCGAAGAGGATTACATCGGCGTCGGCGTTGGCACGAGAGAGCAAGGCGTTTAAGGCTTTGGCGAAGAGGTCGGGGGGCCAGCACTTGGCGGAGCCGTAGGAGGCGCCGGCGCCTACAGCGATGCGGAGGGCGTTGGGGCGCGAACCGGCTTCGAGCAGAGTATGTGCGGCGCGCTCGCGGGCGGCGTCGGGAACGCGCAGAGTGATGTGCGGCTCATCGGAGAGTTGATCGAGCCAGCCGGCGCGGCGGAGGAGTTCGAGATAGTAGAACTTCTCGTGCGGGGGGATTTCGCCGGGCTTGGGGACGGGGATGGGTTTGGTTAGAAGGAGGCTGCGAGCGTCGCGGGCGTAGCCGATGCGCTGGGGGATTTGCGCGCGCCAGGCTAGCCAGGCGGCATCGAAAGCGTTTTGGAGGAGGAGGGCGACATCGAATTTGCGGGTGCGAAGGTCGGAGATGAGTTTTTCGCGGCCGCTCCAGTCGCGATGGGCACCGTTGGGATCGTAGGCGACCAGCTCGTCACAAATTTGTTGATCGCGATAAATGTCGGCGACATAGGGACGGGCGACGATGCTGATTTGCGCATCGGGATGGCGATGCCGGATGGCGCGCAGGGCGGGAAGGGCCATGATGGCGTCGCCGACCCAGTTGGTGGCGCGGACCATGATCTTCATACGACTGCGCTCCTGGCGGCGAGGCGTTCGTTGATGAAATCGAAGAAGGCGTCTTGTTGTGGGAGTTCCATTTCGATTACGGCGGTGAAGACGGGGAATTCGGAGAAGGAGACGCCGGAGAGATTTTGCGCGTCTTTTTCGGTGGTGATGAAGGCTTTTGCGCCGTGCGAGCGGGCGACTTGTTCTAGATCGAGGGCGTCGCGCTGGTCGTAGCGATGGTGATCGGGAAATTCGCTCGATTGCGAGACGGGGAGGTTCCAGTTTTTCAGGTCGTGGAAAAACGCTTTCGGATTTCCAATGCCGCAGAAGGCGTAGAAGGGGCCGGCGCCGATTTCGTCAAGGGAAAGGAGGGCAATTCCCTGGCCGAGGCGGCGGAAGCCGAGGAGGCGTGTGACTGCGGAGAATACGGGATATTCGCGGAGCTTTTCGATGGTGGCGAGGGTGGAGGGAGAAGCTTCGAGGCGGGTGATGACGAGGAGGTCGGCGCGATCCATGGCGGAGACATGTTCGCGAAGGCGGCCGGCGGGCAACATGCTTTCGCGGCCGATCGGCTGCGTGGCGTCCATGAGGAGAATGTTGACGTCGCGGAAGAGCGGGAGATGCTGGAAGCCGTCGTCGAGGAGGAAGATGTCCACGCCTTTTTCTTCCAGCTTGCGGCCCTGTTCGTAGCGATCTGGGCCGACGCCGAACATGACGCGATCCTGAAGGCGGAATTTCATGAGTTCGATTTCATCGCTGGTGCCAGCGTCGCCTTTGTAGCCGCGGGTGAGGATAGCGACGCGTTTGCCTTCGTCGAGAAATTTTTCCGCGAGGAAGATCACCATGGGAGTTTTGCCGGTGCCGCCGACGGTGAGATTGCCGACGCTGATGACGGGAGTGTTGAGGCGTTTTGTCTTGAGAGTTCCCTTCGCGTAGAGCTGGGCGCGAAGACGCGCGAGGTCGCCGTAAAGTACTGACGCGGGCCACAGGAGCAGACGCAGCCACGGCGGCAGTTTCATCGCGCGAAACCGCCGGGATGATTGGCGAGTTGCTGCGCGATGGCGGCAAGGGCGCGGTCGAGGGCGCCGCGGCTGCTTTCGACCAGTTGGAGCGCGGTGCCGCCCATGCGCTGCATCTTTTCGGGATCCTTGAGGAGATGAATCATTTCCACGCCGGCGTCTTCGGGGCTTTCGACCTGGATGGCGGCGCGGGATTCGACGAAGCGGGCGGCGATGGCGGCGAAATTTTCCATCGAGGGTCCGAAGACGGGGACTTTGCCGAAGGCGGCGGGTTCGAGGATGTTGTGGCCGCCGGAATCGACGAGCGAGCCGCCGACGAATACGCCGTCGGCGAGGCGGTAGAGAGAGGCGAGTTCGCCGATGGAGTCGAGGAGGAGGACAGTGACGTCGTCGGGAATTGTATTGAGACCGTTGCTTGCGTTAGCGGAAACACCGGGGCCGGGAAGAGATAATTCCGACCGGCGTACGTACTTGCGATGCGATTCTTCGATGAATTCGGCGGTGGGGGCGAAACGCTCCGGCTTGCGCGGGGCGAGGACGAGGAGGGCTTTGGGAAAGTCACCTTGCACTACGCCGAAGACGAGGAGTGCGAGAGGTTCTTCGGTGGCGACTACGCTGCCGGCGACGATTAGCGGGCGGCGGCCGCGGCGGGCGCATTCTTCTTCGAGCCACTTAGCGAGGGGAGTGGGCGCGGGCAATTCGAGATCGTATTTCAGGTTGCCGCTGACGGTGACTTTTTCGGGTGGGGCGCCGAGGGCGCGAATGCGGTCGGCGTCCTGTTGGGATTGCATTAGGAAGGCGGAAGCTTGGCTGAGGGCGGATTTCAAGAGTGGCTTCAGGAAGAATCCGAAAACGCCGAGATAGGATTGCCAGCGAGAGAAAGAGCGGTCGGAGATGCGGCCGCTGACGAAGAGGACCGGGATGTTGCGGCGGGCGGATTCGCAGAGGAAGTTGGGCCAGATTTCGGTTTCGAGGATGATGACGATGGCGGGATTGACTGCTTCGAGGACGCGACAAACGCTGAAGGCCCAGTCCAGGGGGAAGAAGATTACGGCGTCTGCGAAGGGCATGCGCTCCTTGGCGAGGGCGTAACCGGTGAGGGTGGTGGTGGAGATGACGAGGGGGCGCTGCGGGTAGGCGTCTTTCAGGCGGCGGGCGAGGGTGACGCCGGAGAGGGCTTCGCCGACGGAGACGGCGTGAATCCAGATGGCGCCGGGATGCTGGGCGGAGAGCTTCTCGAGTCCCAAAATGGAAAAGCCGAGGCGCTGGCCGAGATTGGAGAGATATTTGCCGTGGCGGAGGCCCTGGATGAGCCAATAGGGCGAGGTCAGAAAGGCGGCCAGGCCCATCAAAAAGCTGTAGAGGAAATACACTCGATGTGACTCCGGTTGTTCCGGGATTCGCGTGCGCCCGAGGGCCGAGGAGCCGAGCAACCCGGCTTCTCCCCCAAGAATCGAAGGCCTCAGGATGCAAACAGTCTATTATAGCCTGATGAAGAAACTCCTTGCTGTGGTTGTGGTGGTGGTTTGGGGAATTTTTTTGGGGCAGGCGGCGGTTGGCCAGCAAGAGAAGCCGCTGAAGACATCCATACTGGATGCGCATGAAGGCGTGACGATCGGGGTGGAGCCGTGGACGACGGCGAGCCGTTACAAGGAAAAGTTTTCGAAGAAGACGCCATTCGCCGCCGGAATCGTGGCACTGCGGCTGAGCATCCGCAACGACAACGATGAAGCAGTGAAATTGAACCGGCCGCGGATCCGGCTGCTGGTGCAGATTGATCCGGACAACAAGCAGGAACTGGAAGCGATGACGGCGGATGACGTGGCGGACACCGTGATGCTGAAGCAGAACGGGAAGGATCCGACGGCGCGGAGAAGTCCGATACCTTTACCTTTGCCGATCGGCGGCGGGCCGAAACCGGAGAGGGACAAGAATTGGATGGACTTTCAGGCGGCTTGCCAGAATGCGGGGCTGCCCTCGAGCGTGATTGGGGCGCACAGTACGATGGAAGGGCTGGTGTATTTCGATTTGCGCGGGGAGTTGGATTTGTTGCAAACCGCGAGGTTGTATGTCCCGGATTTGGAGAAGATGACTTCGAAGCAGACGATTTTGTATTTTGATATTGATTTCAGCCGGGGGGCGGGGAATTAGGTTTATGTAGCGTCCACCTTCAGGTGGACGCAAATTAGATCAAGGCAAGCGGGGCCACCTGAAGGTGGTCGCTACGCGGTAGATTATTGAAATAATATATTGATTCGTGGTATATAGACGTGTTCCTTGACGACACGCATTATGGCGTTCCCACGCAAGAAGATTCGCCTTCCTGCTGCGAATTACATTGGTCTTCGAAGATATTTTCTTACTTTCTGCTGCCTTGAGCGGCGCAGGTGTTTTGTTCAAACTGATTTCAATCAATATTTCGTGGAGAAGTTGAGGGAGCAATCAGCTGTCCATCAAATTGCGGCCGCGGCTTACTGTTTGATGCCGGACCATGTACATCTGTTAATGGAGGCACTTGCGGTCAATTCAAATCTTGCGCCATTTGTGAAAGCGCTTAAGCAGGTGACGGGCTTTGAGTTTGAGAGACGTACTGGGCAGAGGTTGTGGCAGCGGTATTACTACGATCATGTTTTGCGGCCGAAGGATGAGCCCGACGGCGTAGCTTGGTATATCTGGTTGAATCCGGTGCGGGCGGGGTTGTGCGAAGAGCCGAGAGATTTTCAATTTCTGGGCTCGCTTACCGGATTATGGCCTCCGGGTACGAGGCCGGATTCGATTTGGGCGCCGCCTAAGAAAGAGAGCGGGGCCACCTGAAGGTGTCCGCTACGCGGTGAGTTTGCTCGGTTCTGCGGCGTCGGATAACATGGTTGTGCGAAAACTATTTTGATTGCATCGGACTCCATGGAAAATCTGCTTGAGAAATTGAATCCAGAACAACGACTTGCTGCGGAAACCACCGAAGGGCCAGTGCTGATTCTGGCCGGGGCGGGGACGGGGAAGACGCGCGCGGTTACGTTCCGCATGGCGAACCTGATCGCCAAGGGGACGCCGGCGGATGCGATCCTGGCGGTGACGTTCACGAACAAGGCGGCGGAGGAGATGCAGACGCGCGTGACGGACCTGCTGCTGCGCGCGGGTGTGCCTCCGGAGCGGCCGTGGATTTCGACGTTTCATTCGCTTTGCGCGCGGCTTTTGCGGCGCGAGGCGGTGCCCGCGGGGCTGGCGAAGGATTTTGCGATCTACGACGATGACGACCAACTGGCGGCGGTGAAGTTGGCGATGGCGAAGCTGCAGATTGACGACGATGCACTGACGCCGCGGAATGTGTTGAGCAAGATCAGCTATGCGAAGAATCACGCGCAGACGCCGGAGCAGATGCGGGCGGAGGCGTTTGGGCCGGACACGCGTAAGGTGGCGGATATTTACGCGGGCTACGAGACGCTGCTGAAGCAG
>DATMMG010000036.1:0-21342 GCA_035569815.1 Candidatus Methylomirabilota bacterium | reverse complement strand
TTCGACGGATGGCGCTTGGTGGTCGAGCGAATCGATTCCGGCCGCGAATAGACCATGCGCACCGGTTTCCGCAAATGCCACGCGGCGACGGCGAGAAACGGTTGCAGCGAGAGATCGAGTTTGGAGCCGAAGCCCCCGCCGACGGCAGTAGGGATGATGCGCACGCTGGATTCAGGAATACCGAGGATGGCGGCGATATCTTTCAGATCGTTGTATGGCGCCTGCGTACAGGCCTGGATTTCGATGCGGTCGCCAACGCGTCGCGCGAAGCCGGCTTCCGGTTCGATGTAGGCGTGCTCGATGAACCCGGTTTCGTATTCGGCTTCGACGCAGACGTCTGCGGTGCGCAAAGCGTCGTCCACATCGCCGGACACCACGCGCCCGCCGACAAGAATGTTGTCCGGCCGGGAAGCGTGAACGGCCGAAGCGCCGGGCTTCAGCGCCTCTTCAGGCTGCGTAATTGCCGCCAACGGTTTCCAGGCGACAGGGAATTGGCCGAGGTCGAGCGCCGCGATGGCTGCGGAATCGCCGACGACAGCCGCGACAGCTTCTCCGAGAAATCGGGCTTCGAGTTCCGCAAACACGGGTTGATCGGAGAATTGGGGAATCACGCCAAAACAATTTTTCCCGGGCACATCGCGCGCGGTAAAAATTCCGTGAATTCCGGGACGCGCCCGCCGGTACTCCTCCAGATCGCCAAACGTGAATTCGGCGCGATGGTGCGGAGTGCGCACCACGCGGAGCAGCAGGGAATCTTCCGGCCATTCATCCGCGCCAAAAATATCCCGGCCAAGAACTTTGTTTCGGCCGTCGAGCCGCGCGACGCGCTGGCCGACGGGACCATGCCCCGAATGCGGCAGCGCCGGTGGCGGCGGTTGGTTCGCTTCCAGCACTGCACGCACAATTTTCCGGTAACCGGTGCAGCGGCAAAGAACGCCGCCAAGCGCGTCCATCACCTGCGCTTCATCGGGGCCAGGATTTTCCTCGAGCAGCGCCACGGAAGAAACCAGCATGCCGGGGGTGCATATGCCGCACTGTGCGGCGCCATGCCGCAAAAAAGATTCTTGCAGACGGTCGAATGTCGGCGAACTCGCGCGCAGCCCTTCGATCGTTTCAATCCTCGCGCCATCGAGCTGCCCAACGGCAGTCAAGCACGAACAGACGGGTTGCCCGTTGACGAGAACCGTGCAGGCGCCGCAGTCGCCAGCATCGCAGCCGACTTTTGTGCCGACGAGCTGAAACTCTTCTCGCAGCACGTGCGAAAGTCGCGAGCGCGGATCGGAACTCACCGCCCGCATTTCTCCGTTCAAGCTCAGGGAAATCTGCGCGGTCGTCTCGCTTTTCGTTTCGCTCTTCATGCCGCCGCAGCCTTTTGCGCGCAGGCTTCCAGGGCGCGCTCGACAAGCGTGCGAGCCGCATCGCGGCGATACTCGGCGGTTGCTCGAACATCATCAATCGGAGAAAGTTGCGCCAGATGCCCGGCGTTCACAACCTGCCCAAGCCCCGCCTGCACACGCCGTCCGACGAGGTCGCGCTCGAGTTCCGCGAGCCGCAGCGCCGCGGCAGAGCAGGAACCAACACAGACCAGCGCCTCGCCAATCCTGCCAGCGGGATCCACAACGAGATTGGCCGCAACCATCACGATCGAAATCACCAGATACCGCCGCGCCCCCAGCTTGAGGAACGTCGAGACCGCATGTTCAACGCGCCGCGGAACACGAATGGAAGTAAGCAGTTCATCGGGCCGTCGCGCCGTCATTCTGTTCCCGAGAATGAATTCGGAAAGAGGGAGCGTGCGGGAAGCGTTGCGCGAGGCGAGAACAAGTTCCGCGTCCAAAGCGAGAAGCGCGGCGACGCCGTCAGCGGCCGGCGAAGCGTTGCAAAGATTACCCGCGATCGTGGCCGCGTTCTGAATTTGCACGGAGCCCACTTCCCGCGCTGCAGCCTTCAATCCATCGAATCCGCGGGGAAGCGGCGCGGCGAGCACTTCGCTCCATGTGGTGCGAGCGCCGAAGAGAATGTGTTCCGCAGCGAATTGAACGCCCCGGATTTCGGCTAGCCCCGAAATATCCAGCACCGGCCCGGACAACGGCCGTTCGCCAAGCGAAGGGAATACGTCGGTGCCGCCTGCCAGGATTGTGGCGCGGGTGTCTGCAAGAACGTTGAGTGCATCGTGAAGCGAATTAGGCCGAAAGTACAAAAGCGGTGGCTCCCGAACGAAGCAGCAACAATGAGGACATTCTACTTCTACAACGACGCGGCCAATTTGTGAAGTTATCTGGGATTGTACCCCGGAAGCGGGCGCGATGTTGTGGCAGACTACTACTGCATGGCCACCGGCGACCATCGCGTGACCGCAGGCACTGCGGCCTTCCAATTCTCGGGATTCCGCCTCTATCAGATTGCGCGCTTCTGCATCGTATTCTGCACGGAGATGCAGTCGGTGGCCGTGGGCTGGCAAGTTTACGAAATCACTCACCGTCCACTAGACCTGGGTCTCACCGGGCTGGCGCAATTCCTGCCGGGAGTGGTGCTCTTTCTCGTGGCGGGCCATGTTGCGGACCGCTTCGACCGGAGGAATCTGCTGACGATGTGCTACGTCGGATTTGCACTTTCGTCGGCGTTGTTGCTAGTCGTGGCGCTTAAGGTGGAGTATTTGCATCGCGCCGGTTCGGTGGCGCCCATCTTCGCAATCTTGTGCCTGGTCGGGGCGGTGCGGAGCTTCAGCATGCCCGCCAGCCGTGCGCTGCTGCCACAGTTGGTGCCAGAAGAGCAATTCCAGAGCGCGGTGGCCTGGAACTCCAGCATCTTTCAGTTCGCGACGATCCTCGGGCCGGCCATGGGCGGAATTCTCTACGCCTTTTTCCGCGGCCCATCCGCCGTCTACGCCACCGCGCTTTCCGCGGGCACCATCGCGGTGCTGACAACGCTTCGGATAAGAGTGCAATCGCCGCCTCGCGCGCGCGAGCCGTTTTCGCTCAAAACCGTTTTCGCGGGATTCCACTACATCTGGGATCACAAACTGGTGTTCGGCTCGATTTCTCTGGATCTTTTCGCCGTGCTGCTGGGCGGCGCCGTAGCGCTTCTGCCGGTCTACGCGAAAGAAATTCTGGTGACCGGGCCCTGGGGACTGGGATTGTTGCGAAGCGCACCGGGGATTGGCGCAGCGGTGATGGCCTTGCTGATCGCTTACAAGCCCATCCGGCGGAGAGCCGGCGCAACGATGCTGTGGTGCGTCGCGGGATTCGGCGTGTTCACGGTGGTGTTCGGCCTATCGCGAAACATCGTACTTTCGATGATTTCACTTTTCTTCGTGGGCGCGGCGGACATGGTTAGCGTGGTGGTTCGCGGCGTGCTCATCCAGATCGAGACGCCCGACGAGATGCGCGGCCGCGTAAACGCAGTGGATATGATTTTCATCGGTGCGTCCAACGAACTCGGTGAATTTGAATCGGGATTCGCCGCGCAGTGGTTCGGTGCCGTACCGGCCGTGGTTCTCGGCGGTATCGGGGCCATCGTGGTGACAGTCCTGTGGGCCTGGATTTTTCCGGAATTGCGGCGCGCGGACTCGCTGAACCGGGCCGGCTATGTAGACGTCTCAAAGCCGGCCTAGTCCTCGCGAAAATTTCAGAGTTATCGAAGCAGATCTTCCGCTACGAACTTAGTCGAAGAGCTAGTGGACGTGATCGTGCTCGGAATCAGCCTTACCCGGAACTGCGGTGGTTGCAGGGGGCACGGTTCCCGGAGGAGGCGCCAGCTCCGCCTTCACCGAAACGGGAAGCTTGTCCGCATTCTTCACCAGCACGCTTACCTGCCACAATTGCGTCTCGCTCAGGCGATCCTTGAAGCCAGGCATCCCAGTCATACGGATACCGCCGGAAACCTTGGTGTACGACTCCCAGGTCTCGTCGTCGGTGACTCCTACGCCACGGAACAACAGCGGAGGCTTGGGGAACATGCCGTTCCCGATAGCGTTGTGAGGCTCGCCGGGGAGGCCATGGCAAACAGCGCAGTTTTCCTTATAAACCTTCGCTCCAGCGAGAAGATTCGGTTCGTCGGCGGCCACCGGCGGGTTCGCGTGGGGCACTTTGCCAAGATACGCGTGCAGGGCGAGCTTGGCCACCTTGCGCTCGAACGGCATTTCGGGGGAGTTGGTCGTGACCGGCGCCTGACCGCTTGAAAAGTAGAAATACGCGCCGGCAAATACCAAAACGAACCCGAGAACAATTCCTAGCAGGATTCCCTTAAACATAATTGAGTATTGTTCCTCCAGTGAACAGGTTACCTGGCTCGACCCCGTCAAAAATGTGTGCCTAGTGTACGACGACCTTCCATTTTGTGCACTTATCTTTCCCGTTTGGCCACGGGGCCGAAGGCGACCGCGAAGTCACTCATCGAGGAGGGTATTTGGGTAACGAATTCAGGGGCTCATGCGTCCTATGTAGCAGAGAACTCAGGTTTCCTATAGGCTTATAGTGGAAGGAAAGTGTCTTCTGAGGTTCCGCGCGAGCCCACGGAAAGACTTCTACTTATCGCTCAATTTGAGATTGCGAACAGGGGTATCCCGGAATGGCTTCTACTGACTCGGTCGATGTGCGTGATCCTCGCACACCTCCCACGACCACATCTTTTTCCCACGGCGACTCGAAGAACCGTTGGTGGCCTTGGCTAGTTTTGTTGGTGATTGTGGCCGGCGGAATCTGGTATTACCGTGGCCGGAACTCCCAGGCCGACGCCGCAGCCGCCGGCGGAAAAGGACCTGGCGGGGGAGCCATGGGCGCTCCCGGAAGTTTTGTAGTACCAGTAGTGGTGGCCACGGCGACCAAAGGCGACCTTCCTGTATTCCTCAATGGCTTGGGGAACGTTACCGCCTTCAACACCGTCACCGTTCGCTCCCGCGTGGACGGGCAAATCGTCAAAATCAATTTCACGGAAGGGCAGTATGTGAAGGAAGGCGATTCCCTGGTCGAGATCGATCCGCGGCCCTATCAGGTGCAGCTTGAGCAGGCTGAAGGGCAGTTGGCGAAGGATCAGGCCCAGTTAAAAGACGTTCAGGTGGACTATGAGCGCTTCACACTACTCTTTAAAGAAGGCGTGATTCCCAAGCAGCAACTCGATACGCAGCAGGCCCAGGTGGGAACCTTCGAGGGCGCGATCAAGGCGGACAACGCGACGATTGATAACGCCAAGCTCCAGATCATGTATTCGCATATCACCGCCCCCATCAGCGGGCGCGTGGGGCTGCGCCTCGTGGACATTGGCAACATGGTGCACGCCACCGACACAAACGGCCTGCTGGTAATCACCCAGTTGCAGCCCATCGCCACGCTCTTCAGCCTGCCGCAGGATCAATTGCCCCAGGTGATGGCGCGCATGAAAAAGGGCTCGCCCATTTCCGTGGAAGCTTACGACCGCGACAACACTACCAAGCTGGCTACCGGGAAATTGCTGACCATCGACAATCAGATCGACACCACCACCGGTACCTACAAGCTGAAAGCGGTTTTTGACAACGCGAAGAACGAACTCTTTCCCAATCAATTTGTGAACGTGCACCTGCTGGTGGACACCCGGAAAAGCGTGGTGCTGGTGCCAACGACCGCGATTTTGCGCGGTCCCCAGGGCACCTATGTATTCGCGGTTGGAGCGGATAGCACCGTGAAAATCCACATCGTCTCGTTGGTGGAGACGAACGGGAATATTACTGGCGTCTCTTCCGGACTCGCCGCTGGCGACGTCGTCGTCACCGACGGGCAGGACAAATTGCAGGATGGCAGCAAGGTCGAACCCCGGCAATCGAGCGTCCCTGCCGCGGCCGATAGCAAAAGCTCCACAACGAGCGCCAACTCTCCGTTTGCGTCGCCCGCCGGGGGACCCGCGCGATGAATCCCTCGCGGCCGTTTATTCTGCGGCCCGTTGCAACCACGCTGCTGATGGTGGGCGTGATTCTGGTGGGCTTGGTGGCCTATCGCCAGTTGCCCGTCTCCGCGCTGCCCCAGGTGGATTACCCCACGATTCAAGTGCAGACGTTTTATCCCGGCGCCAGCCCGGATGTGATGTCCTCTTCGGTGACCGCGCCGCTCGAGCGCAACTTCGGGCAAATCCCCGGCCTGTTGCAGATGACCTCGACCAGTTCGTTTGGAAGTTCCGTCATCACCCTGCAGTTCAATCTCGATTTGAATATTGACGTTGCCGAGCAGGAAGTGCAGGCGGAAATCAACGGCGCCTCCAATCTGTTGCCCACGGGGCTACCGAATCCTCCGATCTACAGCAAGGTCAATCCCGCCGACGCCCCGATTCTGACGTTGGCCATCAGTTCTCCCACGTTGCCGCTCGTAAAAGTGGAAGACCTGGCGGACACCACGCTGGCGCAGAAAATCTCGCAGCTTTCCGGCGTCGGCCTGGTCAGCATCAGCGGCGGACAGCGCCCCGCTGTGCGTGTCCAAGCGAATCCGACCGCACTTGCGTCGTACGGTTTAAGCCTCGAGGATTTGCGGACGGCGCTTGCCAACGCCAACATTGACCAGGCCAAGGGCACGTTTGACGGGCAGCATCAGGCGTTCACCATCGGCGCCAACGATCAATTGCTCTCGAGCGAAGGCTACAAATCCATCATCGTTGCGTTTCGCAATGGCGCGCCGGTTCGCCTCACCGACGTTGCCACCGCCATCGACAGCGCCGAAAACGAAAAACAGGCGGCGTGGGCCAACAAGCAGCCCGCGGTGATCCTGAATATTCAACGCCAGCCCGGAGCGAACATCATCAGCGTGGTTGACCGCGTCAAGAAAATCCTGCCGCAATTGCAGGCCGCGCTGCCCGCCTCGGTGCACGTCGAAATTCTCACCGACCGCACTTCCACCATTCGGGCTTCGGTCGCCGATGTGCAATACACGTTGTTGCTCACCATCGCGCTGGTCGTGATGGTGATTTTCTTGTTCTTGCGCAGCATTCGCGCAACGGTGATCCCCAGCATCGCCGTGCCGCTCTCCATCGTCGGCACATTCGGCGTGATGTACCTGCTGGGCTACTCGCTGAACAACCTTTCGCTGATGGCGCTGACCATTTCCACCGGTTTCGTGGTGGACGACGCGATCGTGATGATCGAAAACATCAGCCGCTACCTGGAGAGCGGAGAATCCCCGTTGCAGGCGGCGCTGAAAGGTTCGGAACAGATCGGGTTTACAATCGTATCGCTGACGGTCTCGCTGATCGCCGTGCTAATTCCGCTGCTGTTCATGGGCGACATCGTCGGCCGATTGTTCCGCGAATTTGCTGTAACGCTCGCCGTGACGATTCTTGTTTCGGCGGTAGTCTCGCTGACACTGACGCCGATGATGTGCGCGAAACTCCTGCGCCACGAGCCGGAGAACGAGCAGACGTGGTTCTACCGCAAATCGGAAAAAATCTTCAACGACGTCATCGCCTTTTACGGGCGGACGCTCCAAGTCGTTCTGCGCTTTCGCACCATCACGCTGCTCGTGACCATCGGCACCCTCGTCGGCACGATTCTGCTCTACATCTACGTGCCAAAAGGTTTCTTCCCGGTGCAGGATACTGGCGTGCTCCTGGGCGTTTCCGAGGCGCCGCAGAATATTTCGTTTGCGGCCATGACCACGCGGCAACGCGCACTGGCCGACGTGATCCTCCAGGATCCAGCAGTCGAAAGCCTTTCTTCGTTCATCGGCATTGACGGCACGAACACCACGCTCAACAGCGGCCGCATCCAGATCAACCTGAAGCCCCTCGAAGAGCGAAAGCTGAGCGCGTCCGACGTAATCCGGAGACTGCAACCCGCGATTGCCAAGGTGGACGGAATCACTCTCTTCCTGCAGCCCGTGCAGGATTTGACCGTGGAAGATCGCGTCTCCCGCACGCAGTTTCAATACTCGCTGGAAGACGTTGACCCCAAGGAACTCGCCTACTGGACGCCCAAATTTGTGGAGAAACTGAAGACGCTCCCCGATCTTCGGGACGTCGCCACCGATCAGTTGAACGACGGCCTGCTGGCGACGCTGACGATTGACCGCGACACCGCTTCGCGCCTGGGCATTTTGCCCGCCGACATCGACAACACCCTCTACGACGCTTTCGGCCAACGACAAGTCTCCACCATTTTCACCCAACTGAATCAGTACCACGTGGTGATGGAAGTCGACAAAAGTTTTCGCCAGACTCCCGCCGCCTTGAAAGACATTTACGTGCGCTCGTCCACGGGGCAGCAGGTGCCGCTCAGCGCGTTCACGCGATTTGAGGCCGGCTCCTCTTCGCTCGCCATAAACCACCAGGGACAATTCCCCGTGGTCACAATTTCCTTTAACCTGGCGCCCGGCGCCTCTCTCGGCGGAGCCACCACGGCGATCGATACAGCGCGGCAGGAACTCGGAATGCCGCCCAGCATTCAAGCGACTTTCCAGGGCACTGCGGCGGCGTTCTTGCGCTCTGTCTCGAATGAGCCGTTGCTGATTCTCGCCGCCCTGGTCACCGTCTACATCGTCCTCGGAATTTTGTACGAGAGCTACATTCACCCGATCACGATTCTTTCCACGCTGCCATCCGCCGGTGTCGGCGCCATCCTCGCCTTGATGCTTTGCCGCACGGAGTTCAGCATCATTGCGCTCATCGGCATCATCCTGCTGATCGGCATTGTCAAGAAAAACGCCATCATGATGATCGACTTCGCGCTCGAAGCGGAGCGCGAACACGGCAAGGCTCCGCTCGACGCCATCTACGAAGCATGCCTGCTGCGTTTCCGGCCCATCATGATGACCACAATGGCCGCGCTGCTCGGAGGCCTGCCGCTTGCGCTTGGCCAAGGCGTCGGCTCGGAATTGCGCCGTCCGCTCGGCATCACCATCGTCGGCGGCCTGATTCTGAGCCAGTTGCTGACGCTTTACACCACGCCGGTTGTTTACCTGGCCTTCGACTGGCTCGCCAATCGTCTGCATCTCGGAATTACGAATCCCCTCGACGAGCCGGCCACAGGAGACTAGGACGACGTGAATTTCCAGTCCAACTTCTCCGCTCCATTCGTCCGCAGGCCGGTGGCGACTTCGCTGGTCACCATCGCCATTTTCCTTTCGGGCGCGATTGCGTTCCGGTTTCTTCCCGTAGCCCCGCTGCCGCAAGTGGACCTGCCGACCATAGGCGTCGGCGCAAGCCTTCCCGGCGCCAGCCCCGAGACGATGGCTTCGGCGGTGGCCACTCCTCTGGAGCGCCAGTTCGGCCGCATCGCCGGCGTCACGCAGATGACGTCCTCCTCAACGCTCGGCAACACTGGCATCGCACTGCAATTCGATTTGAATCGCGACATCAATGCCGCCGCCCGCGACGTGGAAGCCGCCATCAACGCGGCCCGCAGCCAACTCCCCGCGGACATGCCGAGCCAGCCCACCTACCGCAAGGTGAACTCCGCAGACTCGCCCGTTTTACTGCTCTCGCTCGTTTCCGACACGATTCCCATCCCGCAGATTTACGACGCGGCAAACTCCGTCGTGGCGCAAAAATTATCGCAAGTGGACGGGGTCGGGCAGGTTTTCGTGTGGGGCTCTTCGAGTCCCGCGGTCCGCGTGCAGGTGAACCCCCAGCAACTCAACAGCTATGGCATCAGCCTGGAGCAGGTGCGCAAGGCCCTGCAATCCTCCAACTCGAATCTCGCCAAGGGCGCGCTTTCCGATAAAGATCGCACTTTCTCGGTCTCCGATACCGATCAACTGTTCAAGGCTTATGAGTACGAGCCGATGATCATCGGCGGGCACACCGGCGCGGCCGTGCGCCTGGTGGACATCGCAACAGTGGTGGACTCCGTCGAAGACACTCGCAACCTGGGGCTCCCCGGCGGCAAACCCGGCGTGATCATCGCGATTTTCCGGCAGCCCGGCGCGAACATGATCGAGACGGCGGACAAAGTGAAAGCGGACCTGCCGTGGCTGCGCGCTTCGATTTCGCCTTCGCTGAAGCTGGACGTGGTGATCGACCGTACGCTGGTGATTCGCGCCTCGGTCCATGAAGTCGAACGCACCATGATTATTTCCATCATCCTGGTGATCCTGGTGGTGTTCGCGTTCCTGAGAAATTACTGGGCGACGGTAATCCCCAGCGTCGCTGTCCCGTTGTCCCTCGTCGGCACCTTTGGCGTGATGTACCTGCTGGGCTACAGCCTGGACAATTTATCGCTGATGGCCCTGACAATCTCCACCGGCTTCGTGGTGGACGACGCCATCGTCGTCATCGAAAACATCGCGCGGCACATGGAATCGGGAATGCCAGCGTATGCGGCCACGATGAAGGGCGCCAGCGAAATCGGCTTCACGGTGCTCTCGATGAGCGCGTCGCTGGTGGCCGTATTCATTCCGATTCTGATGCTGGGCGGAATCGTCGGCCGGCTGTTCCGCGAGTTTGCGGTGACCCTGAGCGTCGCCATCGCCGTTTCGTTGTTCGTTTCTCTCACCACAACGCCGATGCTCTGCGCGCGATTTTTACGCCACGACGTCAACAAGAAACACGGCCTCGCTTACCGGATTTCCGAACGCACATTCAATGGAATGCTGAAGGGCTACGACCACGCCCTGCAATGGGTTTTAAGCCAGCAACCACTGATCCTCTGCGTCACCATCCTCACCGCCGGGCTCAGCGTTTACATGTTCGGCCACGTCAACAAGGGATTTTTCCCGCAGCAGGACACCGGGCGCATCGCCGGTTTCATCCAGGCGGATCAGGACACTTCCTTCGCCGAAATGTCCAAGAAAATGCGCGCCTTCTCCGATATTGTGGCGCAGGATTCCGCGATTGATACGGTGACTTCCTTCACTGGCGGCGGCAACGGCACCAGCACCGCTCGCATGTTCGCCCAACTGAAACCCATCGACGAGCGCAAGATGAACGCGGACCAGGTGATCGCGCGTCTGCGACAAAAGACCGCTGGAATTCCCGGCGCATCGCTTTTCTTCCAGTCGGTTCAGGACGTTTCCGTCGGCGGGCGCTTCGGCGGCGCGCAATATCAATACACGCTCCAGGCGGATAATCTCGACGACCTCTACCACTGGGCCCCCATCATCATGGCGCGCATGCGGCAGGTGCCGGAATTGCGCGACATCAACTCCGATCAACAGGACAAAGGCTTGCAGTCATTCTTGTCCATTGACCGCGACACGGCAGGTCGCCTCGGCGTTTCGGTTCAGGACATCGACAACGCGTTGGGCGATGCGTTCGGCCAGCGGCAAGTTTCCACCATTTACAAAGGCTTGAATCAGTATCACGTGGTTCTGGAGGTCGCGCCGGACTTCCAGGAAAATCCCGACGGCCTGAAATACATTTACGTGCCGTCGAACACCGGAAAGCTTGTGCCGCTCAGCTCCTTCGCGCACTACGAGCATTCCAACACCGCGCTTTCCGTGAACCATCAGGGCATTTTTCCCGCGATTACCCTTTCCTTCAATCTCGCACAAGGCGCCTCGCTCGGCCCGGCGGTGGAACATGTCGAACTCGCCATGCGCCAATTGGGCGTTCCGAACACGTTGCACGCCACCTTCCAGGGAACCGCGCAAGCCTTCCAGGACTCGCTGAAGGACCAGTGGATCTGGCTTCTGGCCGCGCTGGCCGCAGTCTACATCGTTCTCGGAATCCTCTACGAAAGCTTCATCCACCCGGTCACCATTGTGTCCACGATTCCCTCGGCGGGCATCGGCGCGCTGCTGGCGCTGCAACTGATGAAAATGGATTTGAGCATCATCGCGATCATCGGCATCATCCTGCTGATCGGCATCGTGAAGAAGAACGCGATTCTGATGATCGATTTCGCGGTGCAGGTGGAAAGGGAAGAGAACACTCCGCCGGACCAGGCGATTTACCGCGCCGCGCTGATGCGCTTCCGGCCGATCATGATGACCACCATGGCGGCGATGTTCGGCGCGTTGCCGCTGGCGCTTGGCACCGGCGCGGGCTCGGAAATTCGCAAACCTCTCGGCATCACCATCGTCGGCGGGCTGATCCTCAGCCAGATGCTCACGCTGTTCACAACCCCGGTCGTCTACATCTACATGGATCGCCTGCAGGCCTGGCTCCGCACATCCTTCCGCCGACCGACGCCGTCGCCCGTTCCCGCCCACTCCGACGACTAATGCCCTGTAGCTCAGGCCTTCAGGCCTGAGGGTTTTCTCAGCGACAAGGAAATCTCGCCGGCGCTACGGAAAGCCTCACCCCTAAAGGGGTGAGCTACAGGATTGCACCAAAATTCAGTATGAGTCCGCTATAGCTAGTACAGTTCAACGTGCATGACGTCCACCACCAAATTGGTTCTGCGATTCAGCAGCACGACGTGGCCGCCGATCAGGACGTGCGCGCAATCGGGTGGCGGGGGTGGAAAGTAGCGAACCAGTTCGGGCGGGCAGGGCTCAATGCGCTTCTGCAATCCAGGTGGCAGAGTCCCGCGGACCACCAGTTGCTTTTCGAGTCCCGGCGGCAGGCGGTCTTTCTTCGCGAGGCCCGGTGGAAGATGATCGCCGTGAGCGGAATACCAGTCGTGAACCTCCTTCTCGTGCCCGTGGTAATATCCGCGGTCGTCCCCCTGGTCATCGTCGTGTTTGTCATGACCCTTGCCATGCCCATGGCCTTCGCTGTTGCCTTGCGCCAACGCGTTCTGGCCGAAAACGAGGCTCAACGCCAGCGCTCCGCCAACCATCCAATTTGCGAGCTTCATTCTTCTCTCCTTGGGAATTGAGGTCCTACGAGTCACACTACTTCCTCGCGACACGCTTCGTAAACACTGAGGCCCCCGTGAGTGTCGCAAGGCTGACTGGCCCGAAAGTACAGGTTGCCCCGGGAAAACAACACCCAGTCGTGAAGAAAAGAGCCGGCGGGTGGGAGCCAGCCCGCGGCGTTACATGCAGCTGCTGAAATCGATCTCCGCCACAGTCGTGGTCGTGGCCGGCAGCGCTTTCAGCGGCGCCGCGGTTGAGTCCTTCGCGACCATCTGTTCGGGCGGCGTGCAATCCGGCGTTCCACCGCTCAAAGGAACCGCGGCCCTGGCGTCAACCGTGAACAGCACGTCCCCGGTAGGAGGAGTCGAGTACTTGAATCCCGACGATGAGAAGATGCCCACGCTCGGGTTGCTCGCCGGAACTACCAGTGTGTATTGCGCGCAATTCGCATTCGCGGGAGCGACGGTCGGGCAAGTCGTGTTGGCGGAAACCGATATCAGGCCCGTTGAGCCAACTTCCGGTGTCGTGTTTGTCGCCGGGATTGTCTGCAAGGGAATCGTAATCTGAAGAGTTGTCGTCGCGCCTATTGGTACGGTCTGCAGCGCCGCGAGGCTCACGTCGATGCTGCCCGCGGCCGCGCCGTTCGTGGAGGTCACAAATCCCTGAAACACCGCAGGAGCAGTGGCCCCCACTTCGGCGATCAGTGGAATGGAACCAAGATTCGTCCCGTTCGGCACGTTCAACACGGTTGTCGCGTTGTACGGCATATTTGCCGGGCCGATGCCAACCACAACGATGTCAAAGGTTCCCGTCGGCAACGGGCAGAAATTGAAATTGCCGTTGCTGTCCGTAACCGCCTGCATCACGATGCGATCCACTCCCATTGAGTCCGGCTGCTCGATCGCCACCTGAACGCTTCCCGTAATGGGCGCGTTGGTTGCAGAGTCCACCACTTTGCCCGAAATTCCCGTGTTATTCGCGCTGACCTGCCCCGCTGTAAGTGTCGGTTTCAAGCGGAATTTCCCGTTTCCTTCCTGCACAATCGAGGCGCAGGCGTTGAAATCAATGTTCAAATCCACGCTCTGCCCCGCGCTGACCTGCAGCGGCCCGCCAACGATCTGCCCCGGAGGGATTTTCAATCCGGTGTTGGCCTGGCTGCTCAAATCAAGTTCGTGAATAGTCGAATCTTGCAGTACCACGCAGTTAAATCCATTCCCCGCGCAGGCATTGGTCGAAGGGACAGCGGCGCCTGCTTGCGGCGTGTTCGAAACCAGCAGCAGCCGGATTTGCTGGTAACTCCCCGCCGGAAGGCTGGCGGAGCCCAACTGCGCCAAAATGCACGTTGTCTGTGGCTTGGAGAAGAGATCGATCTGTATGGGCGCGCTGGCCAGCTGTGGCGCAAGTTCCTGCCAGCCGGAGCTGCTGTCCGTCGCAGTGGCGCTGGTGTGCGCCTGCACCGAGCGCACGGTGACGTAGACGTGCGCAAATTGCCCGTTCGGAGGCATGCAGCTTGGCGGGTCGCTGAGCGTTACGTTTACCGTGCCCATCCCGGAAACCATGGTTTTGGAGGAACCGCCGCTGCAGCTGACGATGATTCCCGCGATCGAGAATATCGCGACCGCGGCCAGAAATAGCGTCCCAGCCCGGGCATTCCGAGCCATCCATTCAGAATTCATGGTGCTTCTCCTGAAGTAGAGAATTTTTCGGGTCATTCTACTTGCCGGAAGGGGACAGAGGTACCGGCAGAATTCCAGGCCCTGGCCAGGCTGTAGGGGAATAGAAAGAGCTGGGCGCTCTCAACGGCCCAGATTATAGCACTTATTAGTAACTTAGGGAGTCACCAGGTTTCAATCGCCAGTGGGAAGCGTGGTGCCCGGTCGGCCGGCTACGGCCGGATTTCCACCGGCGTGCCAACTTTAATTTGCGGATAGATCTCGTCGATCTCTTCATTGGTGACGGCGATGCAACCGTCCGTCCAATCGGTCAGAAGGTGCCTTGCTCCAACCCATCCCCACTTTGCTCCAAGCCCATGAATCTCCACGTCGCCGCCGGGGCTCATGCCCAGCTTTTTTGCATTCGCGCGATCTGCCTGGCTGGGGTAGGAAATGTGCAGTGCCTTGTGGAACTGACTATTCGGATTCTTGGCGTCCACGGAATATATGCCTTCGGGAGTCTTGTGATCACCCTGGCGATCCTTCGCCCCTACCGGTTGCGCGCCCAAGGCAACTTTGTAAGTCTTCACGATGTTCGCGCCGCTCATTAACGTCAGCGTTCGCTTCTGCTTTTCGATCACCATCCGATCGACCTTCGTCGCAACCTGTCCGGCAACGCCAGCAGACATCCATGCGAGCGCGACAGCGCCAGTGAAGCAGAGTATTTTTCTTTTGTTGCGAAGAAGGAAGGTCATGACTGGGCCGGGTAGGGGTTGTTGCCAGGGCTCCTGAGCTACGAACTGCCGATCAGCCATCCGGTGAGGAAAACCAGCAGGCCGCCCACGATCACCTGAAATGCGGCCTGCAGGAACGGCGTGTCCATGTAGCGGTGACGAATAAAGCTGATTAAACCGAGTTCGATAAGGACCACCACAAATGCCACGGCGACGGCCAGATGGAAATCGGCAATCAAGAAGGGCAGTGTATGCCCGAGCCCGCCTGCGGTGGTCATCAATCCCGTCACCGTGCCCCGAATCCACGGCGAGCCGCGGCCTGTAAGCGAGCCGTCATCGGAAAGCGATTCCGCGAAGCCCATCGAAATCCCCGCACCCACGCTGGCCGCCATGCCGACCAGGAACGCGTCCCAGCTTTTATGGGTGGCAAAAGCGGCGGCAAAAAGCGGCGCCAGCGTCGAGACCGAGCCGTCCATCAATCCCGCCAGGCCGGGCTGCACGAACTGCAGCATGAACAGGCGCTTGTGCGACTCCGATTCGTCGGACTTCGCTTTCTCGGTAAGGTGCTTTTCCTCGTATTCCCCGGCGGCGCGCGTATGCTTGCGCTCCTCGTCCGCCAGCATGTTCAGCAATTCACGCGTGGGAGCATCCGCGGCCATGGTCGCCGCACGCATATAAAACCGGCTCGCTTCCATCTCCATGATTTCCGCTTGCCGCCGCGCCACTTTCACTCCCAGCGGCCGCGTCATCCACACCGGGCGCCGGCTCAGAAATCCGCGCACATCTTCGCGCCGGATGGGAGGAATGTGATCGCCAAAACGCTGCCTGAAAAGCGCCAAGAGCCGGTCGCGGTGCCCGGCCTCTTCCACGCGCATCTCCTCGAACATCTCCGCGGTCGCCGGATAGGACTCGCGCAGCGCATCCGCAAATTCGCCGTAGATGCGGCCATCCTCTTCCTCATTGGAAATGGCCACGGCTAGAATCTCTTTTTCGCTCAAATCCTTGAAACGCTTCATCATCAGGGCCACGACCTCGCAAAAGTAACGTAGAGAATCGCACAAGTAGCCCAGCGAAGCCAACACCCTGAGTGGAAGGGAAGCGATCCAGTTTTAGAATATCGCGTTATCCAGGGCTGGGCATTCTTGCGCAGACGCCTGCTCAGCGAAAATTCTTTAGAAATTCGGATTCAGCCCCGTCAGTGCATAAATAGAGAAACTGTCCAGATCACACTAGCCAGCTGAGTGAGTCCCGCGAGTGAAACGCCAACAGAGACAAACTTTCGGCGACGCCACTGGGCGGCCGCAATTACGACGTAGGTCACTTCCAGAAGGGAAATAAATATCAAGCGTTGCGACATTTGGATGTCGCTGAGTTGCAATCCAGCAACTTTCAGCGAAGCGAGATAAACCAAACTCCCGGCCACGCAAACGATGCCAGCCACAACCGCGCCAAGCAGAACCTGTCCGGTATGCCTAATCATGCTTTTGTCCCTCCATTTCGGAATTAGAAGTAATTGCATCGTAGAAAATCTGAGCAAAGCGCCGATGCTTCCCAAAGCCCAGAAAAATGCGGACCAATCATCTTCTACAAAATCGAGTTCTCCCAGCATCGCCCTTGCCCATTCTGCGAACTTGGTCGGAGCGCAGGCGGCCGCGAGTGTCAAGAGGCGCGAGGCAATCGTCCGTAGCGTCAAAATCATTGTCGCACTCCATTGAGGGCTGGCTTCCGAGGTAGGCTTCTTGAAACATCCCTCACCAATTCGCGCGCCGTTCTCATCCCATTTCCGGTAAGACGATACATGTGTCTGGGAGGCCTACCCAGTTCGGCGGTCTCCCAGCGAGTCTCAAGCCACCCATGCTCGGCGAGCCGCACAAGAATTGGATAGAGGGTGCCAGACTTGAGTTCCGTATTGCGACTAATGTCGTAGCCGTATCGCCAAGCTTTGGGATTCGAAAGAAACTCGTCCAACACTTTCACTGTTTGAGCGTAGCGGCGGATTCGCACTTCCACGCCAGTAGTCTACATATGTAGAGTAGTAATGTCAAAGCACCGGTATTCGGTCCAAGGCGAGAGAATTTGCTTGTTAGAGTAGAGGGCACCACTCAGGTGTTCAGGAAGCTCCCGATGAGTTGGATGATCGGAAATTGACCGTTCCCCAGCGCTAGGCGAAACACCCGCCGCCATACCCGTTGCCGCACCGGTACTTTCGTACTACCATCATTTGCAGGATGCCCTACCTTCCGGCGGGTACTGTCACTCTATAGGTTTTCCCGGTTCCCCCCGCTATCCTGTGTTCACTGGCGGAGTATCGGATGTACCCGCGAAAGGCAGACCTTTTATGGCGTCCCCGTTCGACCTAATGACGAATACCAACAAACCAGGCGGCAGTACTACCACGCGCTCCAAGCAGACCGAACGGCGCGGCAGTCGGCGATGCAAATTCACGCAATTAATGCGGATCCGGCCATCCGACCCGGAACGTGACCCATTTGAAGATATCCGCGGCACACTTAGCGTTTCTCGTTCCGGAATCTATTTCCACTCAAGTGTGACCATGTACGAAGTCGGGATGCGGTTGTTTGTCACCATGCCTTACTCGAAAGAGCCCGCCTCCATGAGCCGCGAATACCTGGCGGAAGTTGTCCGCCGCGACCCTCTGCCCAACGGGCTTTTCGGCGTCGGCTTCAAGATCCTGATGGAAATGGGGCTCCCCGGTGGATTCGGCAGCAGCTACTCGACGAGCGGTAGGTAGCTTCTTAAGAGATTAGAGCCATAGAAAACAGAAAGGGCGGGTGGCCGAAGCCATCCGCCCTTTCCGCGTTTGGGGGGTGGGGAAAGTCGTTGTGGTTCAGCTCTTGCCCATGGCCGACAGCGTCTTGTGCCGCAGCAGGCCGATATGCCTGTTTAGTGGATGCTGGCGTCCCAGGAACGTAAATACGGGCGGCCGACGCGGCGTCAGCTTGGCCATGGCGATGCTCAGCCGGACATCGCGACGGGCATACTTCATCCCGGCGACCAGGGCGTCGCGGGCATCTTCTTTGCGTCCCGCGGCCATGTAGACTTCGGCAAGATTCAAATACAACTGCGCCTGGTTGCGCTTGATGCGTACAGCGCCGTCGCAGAGGCGCTCGGCATCCGCCCACTTCTGCTGCGTGCGGGCCAAGGCAACTCCGAGGTAGGACATGTAATAGGGGTTGTTCTTTTCCAACTCGGCGGCTTTCTGGATGTGGTTCAGGGCTCGGTTCGCGTAGTTGTCTCGAAGAAGAGTAAGACCTGTCTTGAACTCTTTGAATGCTTCGGTATCCATCATGATTCCACCTCAGTCATTGGAAAGGATTCCCCGGGGAGAGGACAACTTCCGTCGCTGGGTCAGGCGCATCACGCCGGGGAAAAAAGCGCTCGAGAAGGGGCAAAGATTGCGCTTTTCTTTCCGAGACCTGAAGGTGAGCGAGTTGGCCGAGGAAGTCGTCATTTGCCGGTCCTTGATGACGTTACGAGGTAGGGAACCCGGAATCTACTGACCGGTAGGACAGAATTCGTCCAACGTCTCTACGTTCTAGTGATCGGAGGAAGACCAGCTGAAAAGGGCCGGTCGGCCACGCGCGCAAGCGATTTGTCTGTCGCTCAGGCCTTCGAGGCCTGAGGGTTTTCGCTGCGGCGGCACGACCCTGCCTGCTCCATGGACATCCTCACCCCTGAAGGGGTGAGCTACAGGTGCGCGGATGGCTTAGTTGGATTTAGACAGGTAGCCGCTCTTGCGCCGCCAGACTTTCCAGTCGTCCAGCGTGAATTTCAACATGGCCTTCGCCGCTTTATGCAGCCAGCGGTCCTCCCGCGCTGCCAAGTCGCGCCGGATCGCCGGGATCGCTTTGGGGCTGCCCAAGTGGATGTTGGCGGTCTCCCAGCCCATGTAATAGGCAAGCTTCTCTTCGTCGCGCTCTTCGGGAAGAGAACTGATTTCGATGTGACAGCAGTCCGGGGCCAGCCGCCGGACGATCCAGTGCTCGGCAAAATGAACGTGCGGGTCGCGAATGCGCATGGCGGTTGCAACCAGCTTACGGCTCAGAATTTGCGTCGTATGCAGTTTCCTGGCCCAGATCCACGCCGAGGGTGTGAGTTGCTTGGCCTCGCGCACAATGTGCGCGCCATCCCAGGTGGCAAGCGCAAGGACCCGCGGATGGCCCAGGCTGCCAAGGCCGGCAATGCGCGATTTAAGTTCGTAGTTCAACGTGCGCAGGGGCATCAATGCGTGCACCAGCTTCCACACGTCCTTCGGAAGGTTTCCTTTGTACCGGGGGCAGGCCAGAATCTTTTTCCAAAAGATCACCGGATCGCGGAGCTTGTTGAGCGCTACCAATCGCAGCCACCGGTGATGTTCCGCGAGCACAAAAGGGCCGCCACCCTTCGCCAGGGCGTCGCGATAGCCTTGCTCGATGGCCCGGCAGGCCTTTTTTCGAGTGATGGAGAGGTGCTCCTCTTCGATGGCCAGATAGCAACTCGACACCAGGCGAACCAGGTCTGCCGCGTACGACGCCGGCCAAGCCTCGTCAAAATCGTTCACGCCCCAGATGAGGCGGCCTTCCAGGTCGCGCCAGGTGCCAAAATTTTCCACGTGCAAATCGCCGACGGCAAGAACCTGCGGGGCGCGAGCCAGCTCCGGGCAAATGATCGGCCACCACTGTGCCCAGCGGTAAAATGTGGCGCGAAAAAACGGGAACGCCGCATTGGCCATGTTCTGGTGCTTCAGCTTCACGTCGGACAGCACCATGTGGACGTGACGGGCGGCCCATTTTTCAAACTCGGCGGTGGCCCGCACAATGTCGGGCAACTTATTTTTTTCGCTCATGAAACTTCGTTTGTAGCTCAGGCCTTCAGGCCTGAGGGTTTTCATTCCGCCGGCACAATTTCGGATATTCCGCGGAAACCCTCACCCCTGAAGGGGTGAGCTACAGGAATGTCGATGTGTCGGACTCCGCAAAACTAAGCACGGGCGTGAGTGGCCGCGCCCTTGGTCCGCGATTCATAAATGGGGAAGCGCGCTGCAAGCTCGGCCACCTGCTTCCGAACTCTCTGTTCCACGGCCGCGTCACCCATGTGGGTGAGAACTTCCGCGACTCCATTGGCGATCAGCTCCATCTCCGGCTCTTTCATGCCGCGCGTCGTCACGGACGGGCTTCCAAGCCGGATGCCGCCGGCCTTCATCGGCGGCAGCGGATCGAACGGGATGGCGTTTTTGTTTACGGTGATGCCCGCGCGGTCCAGCGCCTTTTCCGCGTCACTTCCCGTGATGCCGCGGGGATGCACCTCGACCAGGAAAACGTGGTTGTCCGTTCCGCCCGAAACCACGCGGAAGCCGTGGCGCGAAATCGCATTCGCCAGCGCTTTGGCGTTAGCCGCCACCTGCTTCTGATATTCGATGAACGACGGCTCCATCGCTTCCTTGAAGCAAACAGCCTTAGCCGCGATCGTGTGCACCAGCGGCCCTCCCTGCGTGCCGGGAAAAGTGAGCTTGTCGATCTCCTTCGCAAACGATGCCTTCGAAAGCACCATGCCGCCACGCGGCCCGCGCAGCGTCTTATGCGTCGTAGTGGATACGATATCGGCGTGCGGCACGGGGCTTGGATGCACGCCCGCCGCCACCAGTCCGGCAATGTGCGCCATGTCCACAAAGAAAATCGCGCCAACGGCCTTGGCCACCTTTGCGATGCGTTCGAATTCGATGATGCGCGAATATGCGCTGGCGCCCGCGACGATCATCTTCGGCTTGTGCTCTTGGGCCAGCTTTTCGATTTCGTCGTAGTCGATCTGCTCGGTGTCCTGCTTCACGTGATATTCCACGAACTTGTACATCCGCCCGGAAAAATTCAGCGGGTGGCCGTGCGTCAGATGGCCGCCATGCGCCAGGGCCATGCCCAGCACCGTGTCGCCCGGTTTCAGCGCGGACATATACACCGCCACGTTGGCCGAAGTTCCAGAGTGCGCCTGCACATTGGCGTGATCCGCGCCGAAAAGCTGTTTCGCCCGATCGATGGCCAGTTGCTCCACCTTATCGGCAACTTCGCAGCCCCCGTAATAGCGCTTGCCGGGATAGCCCTCCGCGTACTTGTTCGTGAAGATCGAGCCCATCGCCTCCAGCACGGCTTCGGAGACGAGATTTTCCGAGGGGATCAGTTCCAGCCCGGTTGCCTGGCGCACGGCTTCTTCGCGGAGCAGATCCGCAATCTGGTGGTCAACCGTGTCGAGGGGGCGTTGCATGCGGAC
>DATMMG010000035.1:0-11067 GCA_035569815.1 Candidatus Methylomirabilota bacterium | reverse complement strand
GTGAAGGTGCCGCCGTAATAGCCCTGGCGGGCGAGAATCGTGAGGCCGTCGCGGCGGACGCGCACTTCGATGGAGTGGTAGTCCACCTTGCGGTCGCCCTTGGGCGAGTAGGTCAAGGTGTACTGGTTGCGCGCTTCTTCGGTGATCCGGGTGTAGAACTCCGAGAAGGCGTTCTGCTTCGCGCCGTAGTAGATGTCGCCGCCGGTATCGTGCGAGTAGTTGACCAGGCGGTTGAACTTGCGCTCGAAATAGGAACTGCCGGTTGCCACGCTGTAGACGCTGATGCCCTGCCGGAGCAGCTCCGCTTTGGTTTCGTCATAGCTGTGGGTGTTGAATTTTGCGCCATTCTGCCCGTCAGAGATCAGCAGGATCACCTTGCGGCGCTTGCGGGAATCGCGATCTTTCAGCAAATCGGCCGCCTCAAACACGGCGTCATCCAAAGCCTTCGTCGGCTGGCCCTTGATGGCCTGAAGGCCGGCGGGATTCGGGGGCGCGCCGGGAGCCGGCTCGTTATTAATGGTTGGGCCGCTGAACGGGCCGCCGGGGGGCGCGACGGAAGGTTCGGAGGAAAGAGTCGTACGCTTGAGTTCGGTAAGAAGATTGTCCTGATCCTTGGTGAAGCCCTTTCCTTCGTGGAAAAACTGGTCGAAGCGGCAAATAATCGCTTCGTCGCTGGTGCTCAGGCCGCCGACAATGGAAGTGAGGCTGGGGTCGACCTGTTGCTCGTCTTTGCGTTTCAAATCATTGTCAATCAGGATGACCAGGGAGAGTGGAAAGGTTTCCACGGAGAGCCGCGTAACATCCTGTTCGACGTTGTCTTCAAATACGCGAAATTCGTCCCTGCGCAAGTCCGGAACCAGGTTGCCGTTGCGGTCTTTCACGGTCACCGGCACAACGACGGTGGAGGTGGTGATGCGGATTGGGGCCGGGCCCTGTTGCTTGTCGGCAGCTTTGGGCTCCTGCGCAGCGGGTGGAGTGGCCGGCTTTTGCGGCGCAGGATCCTGTCCCAAGATTGGTGCGGCAAACAGGCCAAGCAAGGGTAGGGCAGCGAAAAAAACGCTTTTTCGTGGACAATTCATGTTGTTCGGGCCAAACTTTCCCGGGCTAGTGTGAACTCAGGTGCTGTCGAGCTTTCGACGCATCCCGCAGGCCGGTAGGTTGCATCGTAACGAATGACGCTACCCAGGGCGTGGGGCACAGGGCCAGAAAAAAGCAGCAACCCCTCGCCGTACCAAGACCTCAACTAAGGATACCGGGAAACAGTGAAATCCGTGAGCGCGAAGATGCGAGTTTGGAATCGGATGGGCGTGCAGGCGCTGGCCTGCGGCGCGGCGTTGACCCTGGCGGCTCCCGCAGTGCCTCAGGGGCAAACCCAGAACCCTCCGACGATCAAGGCAGAAGTAAGCCTGGTGAACCTGTTCGCGACCGTGCGCGACAAAAACAAGCGGGTGGTCACGGACCTGAAACAGGAGAACTTCAAAATATCCGAGGATGGCCACGAGGAGAAGATCGCCTTCTTTTCGCGCGAAATGACGATGCCGATTACGCTGGGTCTACTGCTGGACACCTCTGGCAGCGAGCAGAACATGCTCGGCGCCATTCAGGGCGCGGGTAGCCGTTTCGTGCGCCGCGTCTTGCGCAAGGGCGACGAGGCGATGATCATTTCATTCGACACGGACGTGGACCTGCTCTCGGACTTTACCGATGACCGCTCGATTCTGGATCGGGCGATTAACAAGGCGAGGATCAATACGCCCGGCGGCGGATACATTGCGGGAAACCCTGGGCCGGTTCCCTCCGGAAATATGACCGGCACGGCACTTTACGACGCCATATACCTGGCGTGCGGCGAAAAGTTGAATGGCGAGGCGGGGCGCAAGGCGATCGTGATCGTCACCGACGCGCAGGACGAGGGCAGCAAGGTGAAACTCGAGGAAGCGATTGAGTCCGCACAACGCACGGACACCGTGATTCACGTGCTGCTGGTGGCCGACCCGCGCTATGGCGGTAACGGAGGCGTTGCGCGGCGGTTGGCGGATGATACGGGGGGCCGCGTGATCTACGTCAGCTCGGAGAAGAAACTGGAGGAAGCGTTCGACCAGATTTCCGAGGAGCTGCGCAGCCAGTACACGCTCGGCTACTACCCGACGAACAATTCGCGCGACGGCAAATTCCGGAAGATCAAGCTGGAGGTGGACAATCACGACCTGAAAGTGTTGGCGCGGAAGGGCTACTACGCGCCCAAAGGTTAGTGCGCCCCTTCTTTTCTTCAGCGAACCAGAGGAACGTCCGCTCTTCTCTAACTATCCCCGATTGACCACAGGCAACCGCTTGGCTAGTATCTGAGTGCGGCCAAGAACCATCATCAACTACCCCCAATGAACCAGGACAAAATCGCCCACTATCGTATTATTCGCCAACTGGGAGCGGGCGGCATGGGTTTGGTGTACGAGGCGGAGGATACCAAGCTCGGCCGGCGCGTGGCCCTGAAATTCCTGAAAGAAAGCGCGGGACACGACCCCGGGGCGATGGAACGATTTCTTCGCGAAGCGCGGTCGGCGTCGGCACTGAATCACCCCCACATCTGCACCGTGCATGCGATCGAAGAGTGCGACGGCCGCACGTTCATCGCCATGGAACTGCTTGAAGGCGAATCGCTGGACAAAGTGCTGGCCCGCGGCACGATGCCGATCTCGCACTGCGTGGAAGTTTGCATCGAAATCGCCGACGCGCTCGATGCCGCCCACAAGAAAGGAATCGTCCACCGCGACATCAAGCCCGCGAACATTTTCCTTACCAACCGCGGCACCACCAAAATTCTGGATTTCGGCCTGGCTAAATTAATGGAAGTGGAGGGCGGCCCGTCCGAGGACACGCTCGCGGATTCGGAAACCGTTTTCCAGACCAGCGTCGGAACGACTGTGGGCACGGTCGTCTATATGTCTCCCGAGCAGGCCCGCGGCGAGGCTCTGGATGCGCGAACCGATCTTTTTTCCCTCGGCTCGGTGATGTATGGGATGGTGACCGGCCGCCACCCGTTTCAGGGATCCACCAGCGCGGTGATTTTCGCGAACATCCTGCACGCCGCGCCGGTTTCCCCGGTGCGCTTCAACAGCGACATCCCGGCGGAGCTTGAACGCATCATCAACAAGCTTCTGGAGAAAGACCGCGAAATGCGTTACCAGGTGGCCGCGGAATTGCGCGCGGACTTGAAACGCCTGTTGAGGGAACTCGAGCCGGGCCGGCCGTCATCGGATTCCAGCGTCGCGGCGAGCCGCTCGAGCGTCAGCGCGGCCCAAGCCGCCGCAAAATCTTCCGGCTCCGCACACAAGCCTATCAGCAGCACGGTACTGGTGGAGGCAGCGAACCAGAACAAGCTGGGAACCGGGGTGATCCTCGGGGTGGTCGCGGTGCTCGCCGCAGCCGCCGCCTACGGTGGTTACACCTTCCTGCAGAAGAACAAGCATCTGCCGTTCGAGAAATTCACCATCGAAAATGTTTCGAACAACGGGCACATCTCCCAGGCGGCAATTTCTCCTGACGGGAAATATCTGCTGCAAGCGCTCGAGGAGAAAGGAATGCAGTCACTGTGGCTGCATCATATTCCCACCGAAACCAACAAGCAGGTGGTCGAACCCGCAGCCGCGCTCTATGAAAGCCTGCGCTTTTCCCCAGACGGCAATTACATCTATTTTCTCAGGCGGGAAGAAGCGGAAGAGAGCATGTCGGTGCTTTATCGCGCCTCGGTATTGGGTGGCACGCCGACCGTTCTGGTAAGAGATGTGGACAGCCCCATCACATTTTCCCCGGACGGCGCACATTTTGCGTTTCTCCGGCAACTTCACGATTCACCGAAGTGGGATCTGTTGCTGGCCAAGAGCGACGGAACCATCGAGCGGCCCATCTTCAGCGGGCAGGAACTGAAGAGCGACAGCTATGTGCCGGCCTGGTCGCCGGACGGCAAGATTATTCTGATCCCCATTGTTCAGCCGTCGCGCGACGCTATCGGCGGATTTTCGGCGGTGAATGCCTCCGACGGCAAAGCGCAAACCGTGGCGGCCTCCGCCGACCAGGTTTTCTATGCGCCCACGTGGCTTCCGGACGGTTCCGGCTTGATCGTCAATAGTTCTCAACTGGGCAGCGGACACTTGCAGACGCACCTGGGATTTGTGAGCTACCCCGGGGGCGAATTCCGCGAACTCACCGCCGACACCAACAACTACGGCGAGCAGACCATCTCGAAGGATGGCAAGACGCTTGCCGCGATCCAGAGCCGCCTGCGATTCGATCTCGGCGTCGCACCCGCCGGCGAACCGGACAAGCTGACGGTGGTGCCGCTGAGTTCGCGCCTGCCGATCTGGCGCTGGAATTGGACAACGGATGGGAGGCTCGTGTTGCCTCAGTCCGGGGAAATAAAGTTCGTGAGCATGAACGGCGCGGAAAAGATTCTGCTCTCAGACAACAAACATGTTGCAGACCAAGTTTCCGCCTGTGGCGACGGCCGCTACCTGGTTTTCCGGCAGTTGGCGCGCACAAGCGCCGCTTCCTCAAATCTGTGGAGGATGAATGTTGATGGCAGCGACCAGCGCCCCTTGACTTCGGGTCTTAGCGAACATGCGCCGACGTGTTCCAGGGACGGCCGCTGGGTCTACTACGTGGACAACAACGACAACCATTACCTGAAGCGCGTTCCCATCGATGGCGGCTCGCCACAGACGATCGTGAGCTTCTCGCTGGGACATTACGCCCTTTCCCCCGACGGTACGCAAGTGGCTTCACTCGAAGTTCGCGAGTTGGATCACAAGCTGATGCTGCGGCTGGACTCAACAGAATCGCATCACATGGTCTATCACGACATGGATCAGCGGGCGCTCGAGGAGGGGCTTGCGTTTTCGCCTGACGGAAAAGCGGTGGTCTACATGGTCAGGGAAAAAGGCGTGGACAACCTGTGGGCCCAATCGCTGGACGGCGCCGCCGCCAAGCAGCTTACCCACTTCAAAGCCGACAAAATCCTCCGCTTCAACTTTTCACCCGACGGCTCGCAGATCGCCATCGAACGCGGTGAATCGGAGTCTGATGTAGTGTTATTGAAAGACACCAGCAAGTAAGCGAAATTCCCGCCTGCGACAGAGATTCAAAACAACTTGAGGGAAGGCCAGCCCTACTTCACCGCCCCGGCAGGTTTTATGATGTCGACGTTGGTGCGGGCGAAATAGCCTTTGCGGGCACGCACCTGGTAGCCTTTGTGTTCCGGCACATCGATACGGATCTTGTGATACCTGCCGTCGAGCGCGTGCGTCGAGGGGTTATAAGCGATCGAATATTGGTTGCGGAGCTCGTCGCCGATATCCTGGAACGACTGGTCGAGATCGTCCACGTGATACGGATAGAAAGCGCGGCCACCAGTTTCTTCCGCCAGCGCCTGCAGGATTTTGTCGCCGTCGGTCAGGTGATATTTTCGGTTGCCAGTTCGTTCCTTGCTCGGATCGTCGAGCGTCACCCATTGCGTGCTTGTGCTGATGGTGTAGATGACGACGCTGCTGCGCTGCGCCATTTCGATGGCTTCGGCGCGCGTGTGCGTGGAGAGATTGTCTTCTCCGTCGCTGATCAGAATCATTACGCGCCGGACCACGTCAGGCTGGTCGCCCGGGGGACGCGGCGGGTGGCTAAGCTCCTGATCGCAGGCAGCATAAATCGCGTCATAGACGGCGGTGCCGCCTCCCGCGCGCGTCCGCAGAATCTGGTCGCGCAACTTGCCAGTGTCTGGAGTGAACGCCTGGACGACTTGCGGCTCGTCGTCGAAGGTCATCACGAACGCTTCATCCTTGCCGTGGCGCAGCACGCTGAAAAGAAAATTGTTGGCGGCGTCCTGTTCGAACTTGATGCGGTCGCGAATACTGTTTGAAGTGTCCAGAAGCATGCCGATGCGCAGGGGCAGGTCGGACTGGCGGCTGAAGTAGCGGATGTCCTGGGCGAAATTGTCGTCGAGCACCTTGAAATCCTGCTTTTCCAGATTGGGCACAAGCTTGTTGCGGCGATCGAGAACGGTAAAGAGGACGTCGACCAGGTTTACCGTGGTGGTGATCTTCGTTTCGCTCTTCTGTAGAGGTTCTTGCGGCGGTGGTGCGGGGGCCGCGGGTGGATTCGAAGGATTCTGTTGCTGGGCCAATAACAAGGTGCTGCCCAAAAGACCGACGACTGGAAGAAACCCGAGGAGACGGAGTCGCATGTTGAACGATTATAGGAACCCTTTGAGGGCAGCGTCAATGAGCGCGAGGGACTCGCCGGCTGCGGCCGCAAGTTTCTGGAGGTAGGTGCGAAGTTCGGGTGGCAGGGGCGCAAGGAGCTGAATTGGGTGACCGGTTCGCGGTTGGTGAAAACCGAGCTTTGCCGCGTGGAGAAAATTGCGTCCGAGCGCAGGCAAAGAAGTGCTCCCCACTTGCAATTGCGCGGAAGCGCCATAAAGCGTGTCGCCCACGACGGGATGCCGAAGCGCGGAAAAGTGGACGCGGATCTGGTGTGTGCGGCCGGTATGGAGTTGCACTTCGACCAATGTAGTGGAATCGATCCGCGCGAGCACCCGCCAGTCCGTGCGCGCCGCTCTGGCGTTCGGGAGAGATGCGGCCCGCTTGGCGGTCATCCGGTTTCGGCGAAGGGGGTCGCGAGCGATGGGAAGTTCGATACGGCCTTGCTCTTCCGCAAGGCTGCCGTGCAGGAGGGCCAGATACGTCTTTTGAATGGTGCGCTCGCGAAAGCTGTCCGCCAGCTTCGCATGGGAGAAATCATTCTTGGCGACGAGCAAAATACCGGAGGTTTCCTTGTCGATGCGGTGGACGATGCCGGGCCGGAGCGGATCGCCGCCCTGGGAAAGCGCCTGGCCGCGCCCAAGCAGCGCGTTGACGAGCGTGCCACGCGAATTCCCTGCCCCGGCGTGGACGGTCATCCCCGCGGCTTTGTTCACCGCGATCAGGTCGTCGTCCTCATAGATTATGTCCAGCGGAATCTGCTCGGCTTCAGCCTTCATGGCGGGACGCGGAGTGGGCGTTACTTCGACGACGTCATCGGCGCGGACTTTGTGCGAGTCTTTCGCGGGCTTTCCGTTGAGCACCACCAGGCCCGCCTCGATGAGTTCCTGCACGCGGGTGCGCGAGAGTTCCAAGCTGTGGGAGGAGACAAAACGATCGAGGCGAGCTCCGGCTTCCTCTGGAGTCACGATGAATTTTAGCGGTGGCGTTGGCATCAAGCGAAGAGTGTACAACTCAATGGGCGCTGTGGGTCACTCGTTCGGCGGTTGGGCTTTCCAAACCGCTGATGGGGCCTCGGCATTGCTATGGAAACCCTCAGGCCTGAAGGCCTGCACTACAGGGGTTCAACCTTGCTTTGCCGGTTGCGGATGGAAAATCACGTCGTAGAGCAGCAGCAGGGCGCCGAGGGTTACACCGGCGTCGGCGAGATTGAACGTGGGCCACGGATTGAAGAGGGGAAACGGCAGGAAGCGCACCCAGACCTCCAGAAAATCGGTGACTGCGCCGTGGACGATCCGATCGGTCAGATTTCCGGCGGCGCCGCCTAGCAGCAGCGCCAGGCCCGCCGCATTCACCGCGGTGGCGTCGCGCGCGGCCACCAGCAGCCAGGCGATCAACCCGATGATCAGCGTCGAGCCCACGATCAGGATCACGCGAGTCGCCATGCTGGAGCCGTTCGAAAAAAAACTGAAGGCGATGCCGGGATTGCGCGAAAGGATGATGCTGAACCAGTTGGGAATGACCACGTGGGGGAAATAGGCGAGCGGGCGCGACTCAACCCACGCCTTTGTCGCCCGGTCCAGCAGGACCACCATCAGCGTCAGCCAGAGCCACCGAATCCGCCCGGGAATGATCATGGTCGTGAAGAATCAACGCGCGGCGCAATGAAAGGCGAGATTCTTTTGTAGCGGCCGCCTTCCGAGGCGGGCGCCTTTTCCGACAATGCATCCATCATGCTTTTCCGCCTTCGATTTCCGCGATCGCCTCGCTGCAGCGTTCGCAAATTGTCGGGTAGCGGGAATTCTCGCCGACGTGAATCGAATAATTCCAGCAGCGGTCGCATTTCTTTCCGTCGGCCCGCTGCACGCTTACTTCAAGGCCCGGCACAACCTCGGAACGGAACTCGCCTGAGCCGGCGCTGATAAGTTCAACCTGCGAGACGATGAAGAGGCCGGGCAGCTGAGGCAAATACTGCTTCAGCTTGGATTTGAGCTCCAGGTCGGCCGTGAGGAGCACTTTCGCCTCCAGCCCGGAATTGATGAGTTTCTTTTCGTTGCGCGCAACTTCCAACGCTTTCAAAACTTCGCCGCGCACTTTGGCCAGCACTTCCCAGGTGTTGGCCTTCTCCGGAGCAATTCCCGTGCGCAGTTCGGCTTCCTCCGGGAGCAGCGCGATGTGGACGCTGGCGGGTTCACCCGCCGCGCGTGGCAGAAACTTCCACGCCTCCTCCGAAGTGAACACCAGGATTGGCGCGAGCATTTTCACCAGGGCCGCGGTGATTTTCCATACAGCGGTCTGCCCCGAGCGCCGGGATTTGTTGTTTGCGGCTTTAGTGTACAAACGGTCTTTGAGCACGTCGTAATAAAACGAGCTCAAGTCCACGACGCAAAAATCGTGGATTGCGTGATAGACGCGGTGAAATTCGTACACCGTATACCACTCGCGGCATTTTTTCACCAGGTCGGCGGTGCGCTCGAGCATCCAGCGATCCAGATCGTCAAGCTGCTCGTTGGCCAGGACATCGCGGGAAGGATCGAAGTCGGTCAGATTCCCAAGCGCAAACCGGATCGTATTGCGGATTTTGCGATACGCCTCGCTCAGCTGCGTCATCACCCGCTCGCTCATTTTCACGTCGGCCTGATATTCCTGCGAGCCAACCCAGAGGCGCAATAGGTCGGCGCCCCACTTGTCGCAGATCTCCGTCGGCAATACCACGTTGCCGAGAGACTTCGACATTGGCCGGCCCTGCTCGTCGAGCGTCCATCCGTGCGTCACGACGCCGCGATAGGGCGCCTTGTCACGGATGCCGACGGCGATCAGCAGCGAACTGTGAAACCAGCCGCGATACTGGTCGGGACCCTCGAGATACACGTCGGCGGGCCACTCGTTGCCTTTCAAAACGGCAAGGTGAGACGAGCCGGAATCGAACCACACGTCCAGAATGTCGTTTTCCTTGCGCCACTTTTCCGCGCCGCAGGAACATTTTGTTCCCGCGGGAAGCAACTCTTCCGGCGTGTGCTTGTACCACGCGTCTGCGCCTTCCTTTTCAAACCACTTCACAACGTTGCGAAGCGCAGCAAAATCATCCAACTGCGTGCCGCATGCGTCGCAGAAAAACACGATGATCGGGACGCCCCAGAAGCGCTGCCGAGAGACGCACCAGTCCGGCCGCTTTTCGATCATTTCGTAGATGCGTTCTTCGCCCCAGCCGGGGATCCACTTCACACGGTGAATTTCTTCCAGCGCTTCCTGGCGCAGCGTCTTCTTGGCTCCGTGCGCTGCCTGGTCCATCTTGATGAACCACTGTTCAGTGGCGCGAAAAATCACGGGATTGTGGCAGCGCCAGCAGTGCGGGTAGCTGTGCTTGTAGGGATGGTGGCCCAGCAGCGCGCCATGATCTGCGAGCAGTTTCACGATGATGGGATTCGCGGTGAACACGTCCTTGCCTTTGTATTCGGGCAAGCCTTCGGTGTAGACGCCCTTGTCGTCGAGTGGCGCATAAATTTCCAGTCCGTATTTCTGGCCGGAGTTGAAGTCGTCCGCGCCATGGCCCGGAGCGGTGTGCACGATGCCGCTGCCCTGATCGAGCGTCACGTAATCGGCGAGCAATCCCGGAACTTGAATGGGCAGGAACGGATGCTGGAATTTCATCCCCTCGAACTCGCGGCCCTTGAACCGGGCCAGTTCGTCTGCTTGCTTGATGCCGCAATCGGACTGGAACCCGGCGACACGGTCGGCCGCAAGCAGGAGCTTTCCCTTTTCGGTGGCAAGCACCACGTATTCAAAGTCCGGGTGGAATGCGAGCCCGCGGTTGTGGGGAATCGTCCAGGGCGTCGTAGTCCAGATCACCGCGGAGACATCGGCGCCAATCTTGGCGGCTTCGCCCTTTCCGCCGCCTACAACTTTGAACGTCACCCAGATCGAGGGGCTGGTGTGGTCTTCGTACTCCACTTCCGCTTCGGCGAGGGCCGTGTTGTCGTAGATGCACCAGTAGACCGGCTTGCGCCCGCGGTAGACGTAACCTTTTTCGATGAAATCCAGGAAGGCGCCCGCGATGGTGGCTTCGTACTGGTGGCTCATCGTCAGATATGGATCGTTCCAGCGCCCGAACACACCCAGGCGCTTGAAATCGCGCTTGTGCTGCTCGACGTAGCGCGTAGCGTAGTCGCGGCACATCTGGCGGAACTCTGGCGGCGAAACCTTGCCCTTGCCGCCCAACTGCTTTTCCACCTGGGTTTCGATGGGCAGGCCATGGCAATCCCATCCGGGGACGTAGGGCGCGCGATGCCCCGCCATGCTCTTGGACTTGACAATCATGTCCTTGAGAATCTTGTTCAGGCCGGTGCCCAGGTGAATCGTGCCGGTGGGATAGGGCGGGCCGTCATGCAGCACGAAGGAAGGCTTGCCCTCGCGCGCGGCCAGAATCTGCTCGTAGAGATTCGCCGCCTGCCAAGCCTCAAGTTGCTTCGGCTCGTTCTGAGGCAGGCTGGCCTTCATCGCAAAATCGGTCTTTGGCAGGTTCAGAGTTTTCTTCAGTTCCAATGGTTCGGTCATGGATTCGGTCAACGAATGTCCCTTCTAATCCGCCACTTCCAGTGTATCTGGAGGGTCAACAGGCAGCGTTGCAAAGCGGGAAACTTTGGAAAGCAAAGTAACTACGTATGTTACAATATTGGAGAAGTTGTGTCAGCCGATGGGATAGCGCAACCTTTCCCGGCCCGCGCGAATCATATGGGTTAAGGTAAACCGATTGGCGCGGATTCGCGTCTACACTACTTGAGGGGATAACGGTGCCGGGTCCAATCAACCTTCTACCAGACGA
>DATMMG010000034.1:0-4436 GCA_035569815.1 Candidatus Methylomirabilota bacterium | reverse complement strand
AGAACGAAAAAATCAGCTTCCTTCCACCCGGCGTCTCCGCGTATCCGGAGAGCGTCCGCACGTGCGTCACCGAGCCGGTCTTCGCGTGAATCTTCCTCGCCAATGGCGGCTCTTTCATCCGCTCGTTCAGCGTGCCGTCCTCTCCCGCTACTGGCAGCGAAGCATGAAATTCCGGAAACCACGGCTGCTTTTGGGCATACTCAAGCAGCGCCACAAACGCCCGCGGCGTCACCAGATCGTGCCGGGACAATCCCGAACCGTCCGTCTGGATCACATCGCCTTCTGGAATTCCCGCCTTTGCGTAAAACGCTTCCGGAAATTTCTGCAAATCTTCCGGTGTGGCCCAGCGCCCCTGCTGCCGTGCCGCCGTTCGCAGCAGCACTTCCGTGTGCAGGTTCTGGCTGATTTTGTTCACCAGCTTCACCGAATCTTTCAACGGAATCGAAAGATGCTCGGCCAGCACCGTCCGCGCGGCATCTCCCGGATTTGGATCGTGTTGTGCGCGCACGCCCCCGCCGACTTTGATTCCCCGGTCCTTCAGCAATTGCGCCAACAAATTCGCCGCGTGCAGCGCCGGCTCCTGAATCGCCAGTACCAACTTGCGCGGAGCGCTTCCCGCCGGCATCACGCCGCTTACAACCACCGTATCCCCGCCCGGCTCGCGCGTCAGCCGCAAATCCGGTTTTTCTTTCGCGCCAACGGTGGTCACTTCGTTCTTCACCACAAATTCCCGCGTCAGCGGCTCAACTATGGCCGTCACCGCGCCGCCCGCCTTCTCCCCCGGCGTCAACGTCAGCGTCACCGTGTTGTCGTCCACCGCAATCGCCGAAATCGCCGCGCCATACTCCCACACCATGTCGTCGATTTCCCAGCCGTCCGGGTAGCGCTCCCGTGGAAAATAGCTGTCGTCACCGACGACGTCCCCCGAAATCTCTTTCACGCCGCGCACCGCAATCGCATCCGCAAACTCCGCCAACGCCTTCTCGGGCGGCCCGTCAAACTCCTCCTTGTTTTCATAAGGAAACTTGCGGTTCGACAAATTCGGGTCGCCGCGCCCCACCAGGATCAGATCGCCGGATAACTTTCCGTCAGGCGCCAGCGTGCCATTTGTCTCCACCGTCGTGCGGAACCTGTACTCCGGCCCCAAAGTGTCCAGCGCCAGCGCCGTCGTCAGCAGCTTCATATTCGATGCCGGCAAAAAATAATCGTTCGCGTTCTTCTCATACAGCGTTGCGCCGCTCTCCGCGTCCACCACCAGCAGGCCCCACTCGCCCTTATCCACCGGAGTCGCGGCCAGCAAAGTCTCCACCCGCTCGGCGAATCGCGCCTGGGCGAGGCTCACTTTCTCTCGCGAACCTTTTTCCTGCGCCGTCCCAGTTTGAAGCACAGTGAGTGCAATCAGCGTGAAAAACGCTCCTCGCACCCCGCATCGCGCGAATCGCACCGCAATTCCGCTCTTGGCAATCCCCATGGACTGAAAGTATAGTCGAAAGTCAGTGGGCGCTTCCTCCCGCACTGTCGCGAGGAGCAAGGGCAGGGCGCATCGCCACTTCCAGCCACGCCCCGCAACTTCCACCGCCCGGATAGCTTTATCGATTTGGACTCAAGCACTGAGTGGAAACAATATTCTGAAAAGGTGGATTCGAATGAAAAAGATAGTTCCGTTTTTGTTGGCAGCCTCTTTTCTCTGCCCGCCCCTGGTTGCCGGCGACAGCAAGGAAAATGGCCGCCTCGAGAACTGCGGCGTGGTGATTCAGGAAATCATGGATATTCCCGACGACATCCCTCAAGACCTGATCGACAAATCCTACTGCATCATCGTCTATCCCTCCGTCGTCAAAGCCGCCTTCGTCGTCGGCGCCAGCTATGGCCGCGGCGCAATGACCTGCCGCAGCGGCGAGCACTTCAACGGTCCTTGGAGCGCCCCCACCATGATGGCTCTCGAAGGCGGCAGCTTCGGTCTGCAGATCGGCGGCCAGGCCACGGATTTCGTTCTCCTGATCATGAACGGCCGCGGCGCGAACTCGGTTCTCAGTTCGAAGGTGAAACTTGGCGCTGACGCTTCTGCCGCCGCCGGACCCAAGGGCCGCAACGCGGAGGCCTCCACCGACGTGACTCTGCGCGCGGAAATCTTGTCTTACTCACGGGCTCGCGGTCTCTTTGCCGGCATCTCGCTCGCGGGTTCTACCGTTCGTCCTGATAACGGTGCTAACGAGAAGCTCTACAAGAAAAATGTCGCTCCAAAGGACGTCGTCTTCAAAGGTGTGGAGCCGGTTCCCGCCTCCGCGCAAAAACTCATCTCCTACCTGAACAAGAAATCGCCAAAGAATCTTGCTTCAGGCAAAGAGATTTAGTCGCTAACGTAAACATATTTAATGCTTTAGCAAAAGGCCTCGCAGAGGGAATCGCCAGGCCTTTTCTCTTGCGCTTGAAAGGAATATGACCTATAGTCATTTATGGGTAATGGTCACTTTATGCACAGTATCTCCCAAACTGCCCCTGCTAACCGCAGAGAGCGCCAATCCAGCGAGCGTCGCGAGCGTCTCTTTCGCTCCGCCCTCGAACTCTTCGCTCGCAAAGGCTTCGCCGAAACCACCGTCGAAGACATCACCAACGCCGCCGATCTCGGCAAGGGCACTTTCTTCAATTATTTCCCCAGCAAGGAACACATCCTTCTCGCCTTTGGCGAAATGCAACTCATAAAGTTGAAAGCCGCCTTTGAAGAAATGTGCGAGGCAAACGTGCCCGTCCCTGTATTCATGCGCTCCCTCGGCGCTCGCATGACGCAGGAGCCGATGCGCAATCCGGCCATCGTTCGACTGCTTCTGCAGGCTTTTCTCACGGACTCATCGGTGCGCGAACCTATGCTGAATCTCCAGAACCGCGTCATCGCCATTCACACGGAGATGATCCGCATCGGCCAGATCCGCGGCGAAATCCGCAACGATCTGCCGCCCGAAGTCATCGCGCACGTTTTCCGGCAAACCATATTCGGTACGCTGCTCATCTGGACCCTCCACGGTGACGGCACGTTACTTTCCCGCATGGAAGACTCCTTCGAAGTTCTCTGGTCGGGACTTGCGCCGCGTGGATCTACCTCTCCGGATCCGGCGACCGCTTAACCCACCTGGGAGATGGAAATTATGAATCGTAAAATCCTCATTCCCGTTCTCGTCGTCGCCGCACTCATCGGGCTGGCGGTGTATTCCTCCGGCATGCTCCATCGAGACTCGTCTCTCCACGGCTCCGGCACCGTCGAGGCCCGCAACATCCGCGTCGGGTCCAAAATCGGCGGCCGCATTGATAAGGTGCTCGTTCGTGAAGGCGATCCAGTCGAAGCCGGGCAAGTGCTGATCACCTTCGACGAAAAGGAGCTTGACGCATCGCTCGCCCAATCCCGCGCTGCCGCGGATAAAATGCAACGTGGCTACCGGCCCGAGGAGATTGCCGAAGCCCGCGCCGCCGCGGCCCAGGCAAAAGCCGAATACGATCAGCGCAAGAACGGCTATCGCCAGGAGGACATCGCGGCCGCGCAAGCCGATCTGGACCGCGCCAACGCCGATGAACTCCGCGCGCGCCTCGATGCCCAGCGCTACGATGCGCTGGCGCAGAAAGATCTCGTCTCCAAACAGCAGCGCGACACCGCCGACGCCAACTGGAAAATGGCGCTGGCGCAACAATCGAATCTCCAGCAAAAGCTCGACCAGCTTCATCGCGGCTATCGAGCTGAGGAGATCGCCGCCGCCGAAGCCCGCTATCACCAGACACAGGCCACTCTCGACAAACTCGAAAACGGCAATCGCGTGGAAGACATCTCCGCCGCCAAGGCCGCGCTCGCCTACGACGAAGCTCGTTTTCGCGAACGCCAGGTGCTTGCGCCCGCAGCCGCCTCTATCGAAGTGCTCGATGTTCGCCCCGGCGACCTGATCGCACCGAATACGCCCGTTGCCACGCTTCTCGAACGCGATCAGATTTATGTCCGCATCTATATTCCCGAAACCGAGATCGGCCGCTTGCATCTCGGCCAGAAAGCCCAGATTCGCGTCGATTCGTTTCCCAAACAGGTTTTCGACGGAGCCGTCGAGCAGATCAACCAGCAGGCGGAATTCCTGCCGCGCAACGTGCAGACCGTGGAAGAGCGCGTCCACCAGGTTTTTGGCGTCAAGGTTCGCATTGACGATACTTCGCACCTCGTGCGCGCCGGCATGGCTGCCGACGTTACACTGGCGCCGGGGAGCTGAATTGTGACCGACCCCGAAAACCCCGCCATTTCCGCCGAACATCTTGTCCGTCGTTTCGGCAACTTCACTGCCGTGAATGATGTCGGCTTCCGTGTCGAAAAAGGCGAAATCTTCGGCTTTCTCGGCCCGAACGGCAGCGGGAAAACTACCGTCATCAAAATGCTGACTGGATTGCTCCCGCTGTCAGGCGGCGAA
>DATMMG010000033.1:0-5689 GCA_035569815.1 Candidatus Methylomirabilota bacterium | reverse complement strand
CATCGCCTGCAGCGCCGCGGGACTCGAGTTGTACGCATCGTTTATCAGCGCAAATCCATTCGTGAACCGGATCAGTTCCCCGCGCATCGAAGGCGTCCGCAGATTCGGCAGCACCGCGCGCGCCACTTCCACCCCGACATTCCATTCGCTCGCCGCCGCAATCGCCGCCAGCGCGTTCCACACCACGTGCCGACCCGGCAACGACGTCTCCAGCCGCATCCGCTGCCCCTTGTGAATCAAGGTGAACGCCGAACCCAGCGCTCCCCGGTCCTCAATCCCTTCTGCCCGGTACTCCGCCGGAGTTTCCACGCCGTAGAAAATCACTCTGCCCGGAGCCACCTTGGCCATCGCGGCGACGCGCAAGTCATCCGAATTCAACACCGCCAGCGAGTCGGGCCCGGTCAACCCCTCCACCAGTTCGCGTTTCGCCAGGGCAATTTCCTCCACCGAAGAAAAATTCATCAGGTGCGCCGGCGCCACCCGCGTCAGGATCGCCACGTCCGGCCGCGCAATCGCCGCCAGTCGCTTCAGCTCACCGGGAAACGACATTCCCATCTCAAGCACCGCCGCATCGTCTTCCTCTTCCAGCCGGAAAATCGTCAACGGCAGCCCGTACTCGTTATTGAAATTTCCTTCGGTCTTCAGGACCCGCAGCTTCGCGCCCAGCAATGCCGCCAGGATCTCTTTCGTGGTGGTCTTTCCGACCGACCCGGTGATCCCGCAAATTTTCTTGCCCCACTCCTTGCGCACGGCTCGTGCCAGTTCGTGCAGCGCGGTGAGCGTGTCGGGCACGGTGATGCAGCGGTCCTGGATCCAGCCCGGATACCGCGAGACCACCGGACCTGCCACCACTGCCGCCAGCGCTCCGCTTTCCACAACGTCGGCAACGTAGTCGTGTCCGTCGTTACGCGGACCATGTATCGCGATGAACAGTTCTCCCCGACGTATCGTGCGAGAATCAATCGAGACACCGGCCACCCGGGCCACGGCATCCACGCCATGTCCCGGCTTGCCTGCCACCGCGTCAACCACTTGTTTAAGCGTCCACCGCATAGTTGCCTCAACAGGTTGGCTTTCTCCAAGGTTCGAACGAAGCGTTCACTTCTTCCACACGGCACTTCTCGGCGCGTTTTCAGAGTGACCCTCCCGTAGGGCCCGCCTTCTGAGGCGGGCCGCTAATCCCGCCTCAAAAATCTCTCAACCAACGAGCACTCACCGATCCTCGCCACCTCTTCTTCCCATTTTCCATTTTCTATTTTTCAATTTCTGTTCTGTACCCGCGATCGCCCAGCGCCTTCCGCGCCACTTCTCGATCGTCAAAATGAATCGTCCGATCCGCAAAAATCTGGTAGTCCTCGTGTCCCTTGCCGGCGAGCAGCACAATGTCCCCCGGCCGCGCTTCCTCAACGGCTAGCGAAATCGCTTTCGCGCGATCCGGCTCGATCAGATATTTCCCGCCGGACCTCTGCATCCCCACCACCACGTCGCTGATGATCTTCAGCGGATCTTCCTGCCGCGGATTGTCGCTTGTCAGGATGGATAGGTCGCTCAATTTGCCCGACGTCTCGCCCATGATCGGCCGCTTGGTGCGGTCCCGCGAACCGCCGCAGCCAAAGACCGTGATGATGCGGCCCTTGGTGATCAATTCCCGCGCCGTGCGAATCAGATTCTGAAGAGCATCATCCGTGTGCGCGTAATCCACCACCACCAGAAACGGCTGGCCCAAATCGATACGCTGAAACCTTCCCGCCACCGCCTGCAGATTCCGGATTCCGGTTTCAATAATGTCATTTGGAATTCCCAAGCCAATCCCCGCGCCAATCGCCGCCAGAATGTTATACACATTGATGCGCCCAACGAGCGCCGATTCCACCTGAATCGGTCCCTTCGGAGTTTGCGCGGTGAAATTCAATCCGCTAAAGCTCAACTGAAATTTCTTGGCCTTCAGGTCCGACCCGTTTTGCAGTCCGTAGGTCAGGGTTTTCTTCCCCATACCGACAAGTTTCTTTCCCCACTCGTCATCGGTATTGATGATCGAAAAATCCGGCTCGCCCGCGCCGGTTCCCTCAAACAGCCGCCGCTTGGCCGCGAAGTAATTCTCAAAATTCTTGTGAAAATCGATGTGGTCGCGCGTCAGGTTGGTAAACACCGCCGCGGCAAAATGGCAGCCCCACAGCCGGTCCATCGCCAGCGCGTGGGAACTCGCCTCCATAGTTGCGTAGGTTCCACCGGCGTCGCGAATCTCCGTAAAGAAATTCTGCAAGTCCACCGATTCCGGCGTCGTATTTGGCGCGGGATACTCGCCGCTCGGCGTGTGATAGCTGATCGTGCCGAACAATCCGGTCTTCGCGCCCGACGCACGCAAAATCGAATCGATCAAAGAAGTCGTCGTGGTCTTTCCGTTCGTTCCCGTCACGCCAGTCAACTTCAACTCTGTCGCGGGCCGTCCAAAAAAATTTGCCGCGGTGACGGCCAGCGCTTTCCGCGCTTCCGCCACCTGGACCCAAACGACCTCAGCCGGCCAATCCGCCGGCACCGGCGCTTCGCTAGCCACCGCAATCGCCCCGCGCGAAACCGCCTCTCTCGCGAACAGTGTTCCATCCGTGGCCACCCCGCTAATCGCCACAAACAGCGCCCCCGGCCGCACTTTCCTCGAATCGTGCGTTACCTGAAGGATCGCAAGATCTTTCTTGGGCGCCTGCGCGCGCACCTCCACCCCCTCGAATAAGGACTTCAGGCTTCCGCCCGGGGTGTGTCTCTGTTCAGCCACAGTCTGTCTTCCCGCACCCTCTCTGGGTCTGCCAGTGGTCCGTTCTTCTTCCGCCGTAATCTCCAATCCTTTGCTCATGGGCTCCCAGTAAACCGTTTTCTCAGTGAGTCTTACCCGCATGTGCGGCCGGCATGCCGAACTCCACTCGAATCTTCGCTCCCCGGCGCACCTTGCTGCCCGCCGCCGGCACTTGTTGCACTGCAAGGCTGCTGCCAACCAGTACCGGATTCAATCCCAGCCGCATGCAGGTGTCCGCCACTTCCCTCATCGTCTTGCCCTTAAAATCCGGCACCGCGATATCGCCGCCCTCATCCATCGTTACCGTTACATTGGGCGTTTGCGGTTGCGCTTGCACAGGAGTTGCCTCCTGCGATTTCACCGCCTGTTCCGTCATCTCCATGGGCGCCGAAAAATCCACCGGCATGTCGTCTTCCATCGCCACAGCTTCGCTTTCGCGATTCTGGCGATACGCCGTTTGCACCAGCCGCGGATTCAACGGCACGTCGCGCGGCACATCCAGGTACGGCAAGACCTGTTCCGCAATTCGTTTGAACACGGGCGCAGACACCGCTGCTCCATCGTGCGGCCAGCCTTCCGGCGAATCAATCGAAACCAGGATCGTAACCGCCGGATTGTTAATAGGGGCAAATCCGGTAAATGACGCAATCACTTTTGTCCGTGAATAACGCCCCGTCGCCGGATCAATCTTCTGCGCGGTGCCCGTTTTTCCGCCCGCCGTCCAGCCATCCAGTCGCGCCGCCTTGCCGGTACCGTTCAGAATTACGCCTTCCATCAGCCGACGCATAATCGCGGCCGTTTCCGGTCGAATCACCCGCTTCGGTTCCGCCGGCGCGGAGGGCCCCTCCAGCGGCAAAACTTGTTCCCCGCGCCGCATCTCCACGACCACCCGCGGTTTGTTCAACAGCCCGCCGTTCGCAACGGCCGAAACCGCATTTATCATCTGCAGCGGCGTCACGCCCACTTCCTGCCCCATCGAAATCGAGCCGATCGAAAACGATCCCCAATGCTCCAGCCGCTGCACCAGCCCGCGGCTTTCTCCCGGCAAGTCCACTCCCGTCGGCGAACCGAATCCAAACGCGTGAATGTACTCGTTGAATCTCGGCGGTCCCAGTTTCAGCGCGATCTTGATCGCGCCAACGTCGCTCGAATTCGCCAGAATTTCCGCCACCGTCAGATCGCCATACTTCTTGTGGTCGTGAATCCGGTGCCCGGCGACCACGATCGACCCGTTTTCGCAGTTGAACACTTCCTCCGGGCGAATCAGGTTCTGATCGAACGCCGCCGCCAGCGTAATCAGCTTGAACGTCGACCCCGGCTCGTAGATCGCGCTCACCGCCCGGTCCATCCGCGCTTCCGTCGGGACAGACGTCGCCGAATTTGGGTTGTACTTCGGCCAGTTCGCCAGCGCCAAGATTGCTCCCGTATTCGGATCCTGTACAATCACGCTGCCGGCCGGCGCGTGTACTTTCTGAATCACCGCCGCAAGCTCCCGCTCCGCGATGTACTGGATCTTTTCATCCAGCGTCAGCACCACGCTTTCGCCGGGGTCCTGCCGCGATTCGCTGCCATCAAACTTCTGTTGGCGCGCGTCGGCCATCGCCACAATCTTTTCGCCCTTGCCGCGAATCAAGTTGTCGTACTCGTACTCCATCCCTCCCAGCCCGTGCTCGTCCACGTCCACAAATCCCAGGACGTGCGCCGCCATCTCCAGCTTCGGGTAATATCTCTTGTTCTCTTCCTGAAAATAGATTCCTTTCAAATTCAAAGAGCGGACCGCTTCCTCTTCCTCCTGCGTCATCTTCCGCTTGATCCACACGAACGTGCTGCCCGATTCCAGTTTTTCCCGCAGGCTCTCAGCCGGAACACGCAATACTCCCGCAAGCAGGCGTGCCGCCATCGTCGTATCTTTGATCTCAGTCGGAATCGCGAACGCCGATTCCACCGGCACGCTCATCGCCAGCGGCCGCATGTTCCGGTCGTAAATCGTTCCGCGCTTCGGGTCGATTTCAATCGTGCGCCGCTGCTGCCTCATCGCGCGCGAAATATATTCGGAATGACGGATCAGTTGCAGGTAGGTCAGCCGGCCGAAAACCGCGGTCATCCAAAGAAACGCCACGCCAGCCAGGATCAACAATCGGACGTGGACTTTTTCTTGCTCCATGATTCCTGGGACTCGGCTCGCGCTCCGGACGGTTGGAAAACTAAATCGAAACTCGTTGGATTTCCGCGCTCGCCCTCAATCCCCCGGCCTAGGGAGCGTGGTTTGGCCGCACCAGGCGCGCGGCTTCGACCTGGGAGGCGTCGAAATTCGAATATTCCAGCACCTGCGAAGGGTCCGGCTGGTGCAGGCCCAATTGGTGCGCAATGGCGTCGATCCGGTGCGGATTCCGCCACGTCTCGATCTTCAGTTTCAACTGGCCGTTCAGCGCCATCGACTGCGTCTGCTTGGCCTTCAGGTCTTCCAATTGGAAGCTCAAGTCAATGCAGCGGAAATGCTGGTAGATGTACAGCATGAAAAACATGGCCACAATTCCGCCCAGCGCCGCGGTCTTGTAATAATTCTTCAGCTTCACCGGCTCCACGTGGCGCACCAGCCGCGAATTATCGATCCGCTTCACGGTGTGGAATTCCACCATCGCCGGCTTGCGCGCGGAAAATCCCCTGTGCAGTCGCGGGGCCAGCCTGCCGGCCACCGGCTTCAGTTGTTGTGGAACTCCGCCTTGACCGCGCACCACTCTCGGTTCCCGAAGGAACCCTTCGCCGCCCGGTACTTCCTGCCATTGAAACGCTGTCGCCATCTCACACCTTCTCCGCGCACCTGAGCTTCGCGCTTCGCGATCTCGGGTTCGCTGCCTGCTCTTCTGGGCGGGGCACAATCACGTGTTTGGTGAGCACTCT
>DATMMG010000032.1:0-14883 GCA_035569815.1 Candidatus Methylomirabilota bacterium | reverse complement strand
TTTTCTTTTTCGCGAGGTTCGTCGGGGGGAACAATCCACTCAAACCTGCCATTTTCCGTCATGGAGCCGAGCATGAAATGCGCATCGCCCGCGAGGATAGGGAGAGCGGCGCGAAGAAAATCACCCGCGGCGGCCGAATTGGCCTTTTGCGCTTCGCCGCGCTGAATCAAGTCCACCACCTTGTTGATGTGCGGATCCGAGGAGCGCAAGCGCGCGATTGCAGGCCCATTCTGTTGGATAAGGCCGAGCAACGGGACATCCTGAAGATCAGCGGGGACGCGGACTTCAATAATGGTTTTGGGCTGATGCTTTTCAGGCGGATATAGCTGCGTGAAGCGAGGCCGGAGAATGTGGGTCTGCCAATATTCTCCGCGGGCGGCGGCGGAATTCTGCTCGACTTGATATTCGATGAGCCAGACTTCCGGCCCGTAATATTTTGGAGCGTAGCCGATAAGGACGATCTGGAAAAGGGGCTCATCGGGTTTGAGATCGATGGGATGATGGAGTTGCGAGGCGAGTGGACGCAATTTTTCGAGGAAAGCAACGCCGATTTGCTCGAGATCTTGTTCCGGCGCGCCAGGGGGAGCGAATCGTGTATCGACGGCACCAAAGCGGGGAATGTCGTGGTCGAGGCGAATCGGCCTGGGCTGCGAGGTGATCTGCCACTCCGAAGCGCCAAAGAAAATTGCGATGTGACGCGCGTCGATGGCCGCAACGCGCGGCGGAACGGATTTGGATTCAAGGGGATGATCGATGGCGGCGAAGAGAATGGCATCATCGGCGACCTGGATGATGGCGCGGCCGCCGGCCAGATTAGCGACGATTTCGTCGTCCTGCGCGCGGGTAGAGAAACTCGCCGGGAGAACGGCCAGCAGAAAAAGGGCGGCGCGAACGAGGAACTTGTTCACAAAGCCAGAGTAGCACAGAGGGCCGATTACCGGTCGCGACCCACGTTGGAACGGTGTGCTCGTTCAGAATGATTGGTGAAAGTCGATAGAGTGTCACCAATCTACCGGATGAGTACAAACGGTTCCCGAGAGGCGCGGGATTCGGTAAAATAGAAGATTGCAGATTGAGGGGAAGAAATCACTATGGGGCAGAGAAACTTGAAAAAGATCAAGCACAACGGGAAGACTTTGGAAGAAATCCTGAAGGCGCATGAATTGTTTTGGGCCAGCAAGGAAGGCGGGGCGCGGGCGGACCTGACGGGAGCAGATTTGTCCGGAGCGGATCTGCAAGGGTTGAACCTGGCCGGCGCGATCCTGAAGGGTGCGAACCTGGAAGGAAGCGATCTGCGTGGGGCGCGGCTGCCGGGTGCGGACCTGTCTGGAGCAAACCTTCGGAAAGCGGATTTGCGGAAGGCGGACCTGACGGAATCGTTTCTGCCGGGGGCGAATCTGGCGGAAGCGCAGGCCAGCGGCGTGGAGTTTTTCCGTTGCGATCTGACGGGCGCTAATTTTCAGAAGGCGATGCTGCGCAACGTGAATTTCCGCGATGCTCATTTGGCCGGGGCAAATTTCGCCGGGGCAGACATGGGAATTGCCATTCTGCGCGAGACGAATTTGGAAAATGTGGACTTGTCGGGCGTGGATTTGAGCACAACGCTGATGCCGCCGGGCTGGGGCGCGAAGAAGCAGGGCGCATAAAATAAGAAAGAATTAACGCCCCGACCGGGTCGGGGTAAACGCCGGGCGCAGAAACGCTGGGTCCGCTGAAAACAAAAGTCAAAGAGTCCACGCGGGTGCGGCTGTGCCACAATAATGGCAAACGGGCCGCGGCATGTTAGCCTCACGCAAAACTCGTCGGTGAAGGAAGACCTTGGCGACAACCTCCCCACAATTGGATTTGCCGGGCGTACGCGAGCGCGTACTGGAAGTGTTGCATGGACTGCTCGTGGAGCTGGGCAGCCACGGCGCCGCGGCGGAGCTTACCATCCATTCGAATCTGGATCGCGACCTGGGATTGGGAAGCCTGGAACGCGTGGAGTTGTTGACGCGGCTGGAGGGTGCGTTTGGCGTTCGTTTACCGGATACGCTGGCGGCGGAAGCCAGCACGCCGGAGGAGTTGACGACGGCAATTGTGGAGGCGCCCGGGACGCCGGTCAGCGACGAAGAGGGTATCTCCGGGCTCCGCGCCAGTGTGGTAACTCAGGAGTTGGCGCAGAAGGCGGCGGACTCGATTGTCGAACGAGCGGAAACGCTTTTGGAGGTCATCCGCTACCGTGGAGTGCATGATTCCCGTCACACCCACCTGCTGATCACCGAAGACGACGAGAAGGGCGAGCGGCACTACACGCTGACATTTGGGGAGCTGTTTACGGCGGCGCAGAAGTGCGCGGAAGAATTGGCTCGGCGCGGGGTGCCTCCCGGCGGGCGGGTGTCTCTGATGTTGCCGACGTCGCGGCAGTTTTTCATCTGCTTCGCGGGAATTTTGTTGGCAGGGGCGGTGCCGGTTCCAATCTATCCGCCGTTTCGCGCGGACCGCATCGAGGAGTACGCGGGCCGCCAGTCTGCGATCCTGAACAACGCGGGGGTTTGCCTGCTGCTAACTTTCCGGAGAGCGGAAGCGGTAGCCAAGCTATTGAAGCCGCGCGTGAAGTCCCTGCATGACGTAGTGGAAGCAGAGAAATTGTTGGAGGCCGCAGAGAAAGCGCCGCCGCCAGCTCCCGGCGCGCTGCCCGCGTTCATTAGTGGAACGCGCATCCGCAAGGGCAGTGATCTAGCGTTGCTGCAGTACACATCGGGTTCAACCGGCGATCCAAAAGGGGTGATGCTGACGCACGCGAATTTACTCGCAAACATGCGGGTGATCGCGCAGGGGGTGCAACTGGGCCCGAAGGATGTGGGAATTAGTTGGCTTCCGCTTTATCACGATATGGGATTGATCGGGGCCTGGCTCACGCTGCTGATGCACGCCGTCCCGCTGGTGGTGATGTCGCCGCTGGCATTTCTGACCCGGCCGGAGCGCTGGTTGCAGGCGATGAGCAAACATAGAGGAACGATCACCGCGGCGCCGAATTTTGCGTACGAATTGTGCGTTCGGAAGATTTCCGAAAAGGCGATGGAGGGCGTGGACCTCAGCTCGATGCGCGTGGTGATGAACGGAGCGGAGCCTGTAAATCCGGAGACGCTCGAGAGGTTTGCGAATCGATTTGCGAAATTTGGTTTCCGGAGAGAGGCGATGCTGCCGGTCTATGGGCTGGCGGAGGCGTCGCTGGGAGTGACTTTTCCTCCGCTGAATCGCACGCCGCGCGTGGAGCGTGTGGAGCGAGACGCGTTCACCACGCAAGGGCGAGCCATCACTGCAGTTGAGGGCGATGAAACAGCGATTGCGTTTGTGTCATCTGGAAAATCCTTTCCAGGGCACGACGTGATGATTGTGGACGAACACGGCAACGAAGTGGCGGAACGAACGGAGGGGTTTCTGTGGTTCCGCGGCCCCTCCGGAACAAGCGGCTATTTTGAAAATCCAGAAGCCACGGCAAAGCTGATGCCGCAAGGGCCGGCGCAACGCGATGGCGAGTACGCCTGGCTGAATTCCGGCGACCGCGCTTTTCGGGCGGACGGAGAGATCTTTATCACCGGCCGGGTAAAGGACATCATTATCAAGGGCGGGCGCAATCTGTATCCGCACGAAGTGGAAGAGTTGGCGGCGCGGGCGGAGGGGATTCGCAAGGGTTGCGTGGTGGCATTCGGACTGAAGGACGGGAGCAGCGGAACGGAAAAACTGGTGATCGTTGCGGAATCGCGCGAGGAGAACGCGCCGCAACGCGCCAGGATTGCGGCGGCGATCAATGACGAGGTTTCGCGCGGGCTGGGACTGCCGCCGGACCGCGTAGAACTGATTCCGTCGGGGAGCATTCCGAAAACGTCGAGCGGAAAATTGCGGCGGGACGAGACGAAACAGATGTACATGGCCGGGACGCTGGCGGCAGGCAGGCCTCCGGCGTGGGTGCAGATCGCGCGACTCGGCACAGGGACATTTCTACGGGAAGCGGCGCAAAGCATCGGGCGTGGGATTCTGAAAGGGCTTGAGAAAATTTACGGCGTGTATTTTGGCATCCTCTTCTTTTTGTGGATTGTGCCCTCATGGTTCATCGTGAAACAGATCAAGGACGAAAAAGCGGCAGGGCGATTTACTTCGTCCGCGTTGCACGTCCTTTTTGCGTTGGCCGGAATCCGGTTGAAAGTTGTGGGCAAGGAATACATGGATACGCCGGGCGCAAAAGTGTACGCGTCCAACCACGCAAGTTATTTCGATGTGTTGCCGGTGATGATGGGGCTGGGCGTATCGTACAGATTCGTTGCAAAGGGCGAAGTGAACGAGATGCCATTCATCGGGACGTTTCTGAACCAGATGGGGCATTTATCGTTTAACCGGCATGACGCGGGTTCGCGGTTGAAACAGGTAGACGAGATGGAAGAGTGCCTGCGCCGCGGCGATTCGGTCTTTGTGTTTCCCGAGGGGACATTTACGCCACAGGCTGGCGTGAGGCCATTTCAACTGGGCGCGTTTCGCGGCGCGGTGGCGACGGGGACGCCGGTAATTCCTGTTTCGTTAAAGGGAACACGGAGGTTTTTGCGCGATGGGACAATTCTGCCGCGGCCGACGAGTGTGACGATCACGTTGTCGCCGCCGATTTATCCTTCGCGGGAATTGCGGAGCGACGATTCGCATCAATTACAGGAGATTGTGCGGCTGCGGGATTTGGCACGGGAGGCGATCGGGAAGTATTCGGGGGAGCCGGTTTTGTAGGGTAAGAACGGAGATAACGCAGAGGGCGCCGAGAGCGCTGAGTTCGCAGAGAAGAAATCGGAACGAGATGGAAGCCGGCGTTTGGCGCCGGCTTTTTTGTTGGGTCGGAGCGGCGCGGCGACTGATGCTCGTTGCGAATAGTTGGTTGGGCGGTTTTGTTGGAGCGGTAAAAGCGGCAGGTGAGCTGCCGCACTCCAAAATGGTGTTAGTGACTCAGGGTGTAAATGACCGTGATGCGGGTGTCTACTTCGATGGGTTGATGGTTGAGGATGGTTGGGTGATAGCGCCACTCGCGGACCGCGGCAAGCGCGGATTGGATGAACAAGGGATCGCCGGAGATTACCTCCAGCGATTCGATCGTGCCCGTGGTGGAGATGATGGCGTGAAGTTCCACGCGGCCCTCGTGATGAATTTGGATGGCGAGGGGCGGGTACCTGGGCTCGACGCGAGTGATGAGCTGAGCCATTTGCTGGAGTTCACTAACCGACCGACGAACAACGATGGGCGGGGGTTCCACCGGGGGTCGAGGGCCGGGATGGGGACTCGCGGGAGTATAGCCGCCGGGCGTGCCGGGACGCGAGGAGAGGCCGGGGATGGGGTCTCCAAGCGAGTCTTCGTGTTCCGCGGTGGAAGTTTGGTGGTGGGTGACGATCGTGGGGGGAATATTATGTGGCACGCAAAAACGACAGGCCGGAGGAGCATGCATGCCATCCCGCGGAGGCGTGGTGGACGGTCTGCGATCTCCAATAGGAGCGTAGGGCGGAATTGGCGTCGCGATCTTGAGCGAGATGCGCTCGCCTTGGCTGAGAAGTGGAAAAAGAACCAGCACGACGAGAGCGATGCTTTGCAGGAGGATGGATATTGCTACTGCGCGCTGCTTGATGCGACGAGCGCGCTTTTCGGATTGCGGATCGCCTTCGACCAAACAACTGCTGAGTGAACCAAAGGCGTCTTCGGACACACGGGTTACGCGTTGGACTTCGAGAGTCATCACACACCTCCGTAATATTTTCTGCGAGCCGTGGGATTTTTTTGCGGCGCCAGCCACCGGAGGTTGCCTTCCGGAGGCCAGCGCCGCGCTCGCAGGGATGTGAGGTGCGCGCGTCCTCTGTGTTGTTGGACACCGGAGAGTGAGCTAAGTGCCCGCGCCAAGAAATCAGAAAACGGCGGACTCATTGGCCCGAACCTGTAGGGGTAGCCGCCGTCCGCAGTTGAAGTGCGGAGGTCGCTGAGAAGAGAGTCCCGAGGGATATCGCTGAGGTCAAAAGGGATATTCCTGACGGCTCCCGGAAGAGCACGTAATGTGTTTCTACTAGGACCGGGCGTCAGGAATATTGGGAAGGAATATTGAAGGAATAGTTACATCCAATCGATTTAGCGCTGCATCGAATATTTTGGACGTGGAACCAAGGAGGAGACCCGATGGAAAGGCATTTACCCGAAGTCGTCGGCGTACGCCGCACGGGTTGGGCAGCTCTGGACCGCGATCCGCAGCAGGACGTAGTCGAATTCACTTGTCCTCATTGCGGCGCGAACAGCCAGAAAAAAGCCCGGCGCGAGCGGACAGAATATCGGTTCACAGATGGCTTTTTGCAGGATGTGCAGGGAGAAGGCGTGCAGTGCCATTTGTGCAAGCAGTCGTTGCGGATCGTGCCGGTGGTGATGCTGCACGACCAGGATGAGGCGAAGCGGTTTGCGGCGGTATTTTCGGATGAGCCGCTGGTACACGCGGAATAATCACGAGTCATTGGAAGTGAGACAGGGCGCCTTTGGTTTGGGCGCTCTTTTTGTGTCTCGTTCTAGCGATCGGAGCCGCTCAAGAGTGAAGCCGCCTATTCTGTTCCAGGCCGCTCCCTCACATTTTGGTTTTGACTTTTCGTTTACACCGCAAAAGCGGCAGCAAAGCTGCCGCATTCCAAATTTGCGGCGGCGGGCTCTGCGTTAGTAGCGATCGTCGCGGTCGCGATGATGTTCGCGGTATTCGCGGCGGAGATGCGCCTGGCGCTCGTACGCCTCGTGGCGTTCGTGCTCCCAATGACGCGCGTCGCGGCTATAAGGGCCGAAGCGCTCGACTGCTTCGTGATAGCGCGAATCCGTGTAGGCGATGCGGCGATTGCAGTCGTCCCAGTCGTTGGCTTTCGCGGCAGGAGCGCCGGCGGCCAGGAAGAAACCCAGAGCCGCGGTGGTCAAAGCCGTCTTACCGAGAAACGAACCCAAATTAGACGAGTGAAGTTTCATAAGATAGCCTCCAGGAGCCTGGCCCGGGCTGGCGATCGGGGTGCATCCTTGAGGATTCAAACACTTGTTTGAATGGAAGGTTGCGGTGGGATATACGGTGCAGATAACCAGCAGGTTACAAGAGACCCCGCCAACGGATCACTGGAGTAGCCTGTTGTAATCAGGATAACAGCGATCAGATAACCGCAATCGGGAAACAAAAAGTACCGGGCGATTGCCCGGCACTTGAAGTTGGATCGGGGACTGGATTATTAGTGGTCGTGATCATGGTCGTGGTGATCATGGTCGTGTTCGTCCCAATCATGATCCGTGCGCCAGCGATGTCCATCTTCGTCCCACCAGCGATGGCTGTGTTCCCAGCACCAGGAGCGCGCTTCCGCCAGTTCGTGGCGATATTTCGCTGCCTGAGGGCTATCCCAGCCGTGGTGCTCCGCGGCTTCGTGGAGCTTATGGTCTGCGTTGATGATGCGCTTTTGGCAGTCGTCATCGGCACGCACTGGCGCGGCACCCACAAGGAACAATGCAGCGCCAAGGGTCGTTGCGGCTAGAGTTGCACAGAACCAGGAGGTGTTAGATTTCGGCTTCATAGGTTCTCCGTTAAAGCCGCAGATGAACTTATCTGCGGCGAGATAAGAGGAAAGAAGACTGGCCTTCACAGTATGAAATCATGGAGGGCAAGCGCGCAAGGGACAATCAGGTGAATACCTGAGAAATCCATCCGAGATTATAGGCGCTCTATCCCCTTGCCGAGAGGCGGAATTATGCGAGTCGGCGGGGGCGATGATCAATAAGCCTGGAGAAATGGATCTCCCTCCATGTGATATTTCTCGAGACCCATGCGAATCTTGTCGAAGGCTTCGTCGACGCTGTCAGCGTACTGCAGATTGTCGAAATCCGCCTGGCTGATCGTGCCCCAGCGAACCATGTTCTTTAGCTTCAGGACTTCATTCCAATACTTGCGCCCATAAATGATGATGATGGTGTGCTTGGGCATCTTGCCTGTTTGCGAGAGGGTCATCATCTCCCAAAGTTCGTCGAGCGTGCCGAAACCTCCGGGAAAAACGATGAGGGCTTTGGCGATTTGCGCGAACCAAAGCTTGCGCATGAAGAAATAATGAAAATTGAAGCTGAGCTCCGGGCTAATGTAGGGATTCGCGAATTGCTCGTGAGGCAGCTCGATGGAAAGTCCGATGGACTTGCCGCCGGCTTCGTAAGCGCCGCGGTTGGCGGCTTCCATAATGCCGGGGCCGCCGCCGGAGCAGATGACGAAGCGGCGAGGGCGGGGACCGAGCGATAGCGCCCACGTGGTGATCTTGTGAGAGAGTAGACGGGCTTCTTCGTAATAGACGGACATTTCGAGCGCGCTCTTGGCTTCGCGAATGTGCAAACGGTGTGCTTTCCGCCGGGCGTCGCTCCAACGGGATGTTTTCATTTTTTTCAGGCGGGTGTAGCGGGAGGAAGCAGCTTCGTGAGAGTGGATGCGAGCGGAGCCGAACATCACGATAGTGTCGCAGATTCCTTCCTTCTTAAGCTGCACGAGGGGATAGATGTACTCCGAAATGATGCGAATGGGCCGCGCCGGCGTGCTGGCCAGGAACTCGGGATTTTCGTGGGGAGCTTTCGGGGCGTGTTGGGGCTTGGGGCGATTTCCGTCGGGCATGGGGATTTTCTCCATTCAAGGTGCGTTTAGATTGTAGGCAGGGTGAAGCGCGGCGGCAACGCCTTTGGGGCGGGTGGCGTCGAATTGAATACGCGAGGGTGCGGCTGGGTTTTGGCGGGAGAGATCCTTGAAAACTACCGAGTCTGGCGGCGATTGCAGATGAAGAGACACTTGGCGATTTTTGTTGGGCTGCTTGCGATGGCCGCGGTTGCTCTGCCAAGCGCGTGGGCACAGGCGCCCGACGGGCCGATGATCCCGCAGCCGGGTCTGCCCATTCAATCGGTGCCGGCACCGATCAAAGTTCACAGCATACTGGTGAATACGCCAGTGACCGTCCTGAACGAAAAAGGCGAAATGGTGCACGACCTGGAGGAATCCGATTTTCGGATTACAGACAATGGCGCGCTACAAAACATCACTTATTTTAATTTAGGCGGCGATCCGATTTCACTTGTGGTGGTGGTGGAGACGAGTTCGCGGATTTCTTCGGCTTTGCCGAAGATTCGCAAATCGGGAATCCTGATTTCACAGACCGTGACCGGCCCGACCGGCGAAGGCGCGGTGGTGGGATTTGACGATGAGGTGAAGACCCTTCTGGATTTTACGAACAACGGCGACGCGATGGATAAGGCGATGTCTGGATTGAAGGAAGGATATTCGGGATCAAAGTTGTTCGATGCGATGTCCAAGGCCGTGGAACTCTTGAGCGAGAGGCCGGAAGTTTCGGAGGCCGAACTGGGCCATCGACGAGTGATGCTGGTGATCGCGGAAGCGCACGATTCGGGGAGCGAGGCAAAGCTGGGCGAGGTGCTTCGGCGGGCGCAACTGGCGAACATCACGATTTACGCGGTAGGAATATCAAGTACGAAAGCGGACTTGAAAAGAAAGCCGGAGTACACGGGGCCATCGCCGGTAACCCCGGAGGGAACCTACGGCATCCCACCCCCGCCCGGGACAATACAAACGCCAACTACGGGGGACACGAGTCAGCCGCAGGGGGTAAACCTGCTGGCGCTGGCAGTCTGGGCGGTGATGCACGCGAAGGATCAGGTTACGGCGCATCAACTGGAGATTGCCGCGGCGGCGACAGGTGGGCTGCACGTCTCGGCGTGGAAGGACCGGACGATCGAGAAAGTGATTGATGAGATGGGGGGCGAGTTGCACTCGCAGTACACGCTGACGTACGCACCCAGCGGCGAGAACACCGATGGATATCACGAAATCAGCGTGACGGTGTCGAAACAGAAGGAGCGCGGATTGAAAGTGCGGGCGCGGCCGGGATATTACCTGGGAGCGCCGGAGAGTTAAAATGGCGAAGGGAAAGTGCTCGGCTAAGAAATGGGTTGGGCACAGAAGTTGACACCACAAAAGCGGGCCGACCCGGTCGGCCCGCACTCCAAAATAGCCAGGTTGATAACTCGATGGCTGAGAATTTCGCAATTCGACTGGCGACGACGGCGGATATTGCGGCGCTGCGCGCGTTGATTGATAAGTCGGTGCGGGTTTTGCAGCGGGAGGCTTATTCCGCGGAACAGTTGGATGCGGCGCTGGGAACGGCGTATGGCGTGGACACGCAATTGATCGCGGACGAGACTTATTACGTTGTGGAGGCAGTTGGCACGTCTGGTGAAAGGGTGCTGGCGGCGTGCGGAGGATGGAGCATGCGCAAGACGCTTTATGGCAGCGACCACGGGCCTTATCGCGACAACTCCATGCTGGACCCGGCTCGCGATGCAGCGAAGATTCGTGCTTTTTTTGTGCATCCGGAGTGGACGCGACGCGGAATCGCGAGCCTGATCCTGAAAACGTGCGAGGACGCAGCTTATGCGAGGGGGTTCCGGCGGTTTGAGATGGGAGCGACGCTGACGGGAGTGGCGATGTATGGTGCGCGGGGTTATGCGAAGGGTGAGCAGATTGAGGTGCCCCTGCCGAATGGGTTGTCCTTGACGGTGGTGAGGATGTCGAAGACATTGGATTAGGAATTCCGCAGAGTTCAAATTACAAATCCAGAAAAGCCAAAGGCGCCGCCGACCGGGTCGGGGCCGTTACATTTTTGTGCTGGGCCACCTGAAGGTGGCCGCTACAGGTTGTTACGCGAGTTGGTGCCAGAAGGCGGCTTCGCGGGAGGCTAGGAGGGCGTCTTTGCGGGCGTTCCAGCGGAGGAAATGCGGGGTGCGGGTGTGTGCGGTGTGGTCTTCGCGGGCTCCCCAGACTTCGTGGAGGAGAAAGGCACCGGGCTGATCCACGCAACCGTGAAGATCGAAACGCAGGCATCCGGTTTCCTTGCGGGAGGGCACGAGGAGGGCGCGAAGCTCGGCTTCGAGGAGGATATGCTGGCCTTCCTTGGCGCGGAGAGTGACGACCAGAGTGACCGCGTTTTTCGGGAGTTTGCTGACCGTTGCTCCGCGAGCACGCCGGCGGGCAGACCGCTTCGAAGCTTTGCGGGGTTTGCGTTTGGGCATATCGGCGGCGATTGTACTCCAAACAGTTTTAATGGCAAGGAGAAGCGGGACTCCTCGCTTGTCCACCTGAAGGTGGACGCTACTTTGTGTCGGCTTGCTTGCGGCCGGCGTTGAGGCTGTCGAAATTCAACAGTGTGTTGAGGACTAGGGAGTAGGTGTTCTCGGTTTCACCGCGGTAGACGGGATTAATCGAGAACAGGATGACGTGGCCCGAGCCGTTGGGCACATCGAGCACGGCGGGGTGCTGGGCGATGTCGTTGCCGTTTTCGACGAGGCCTGAGATGAGCAGGTCCTTGGAATCGGCATAACGCAGGATGACGCGCGCACGATTGGCCGGAGGGATGACGCGCGGATTGTTGAAGCTCTGCTCATCGGTTGGCTGAGGAGCTTCCCAAAGTTCTTTCTCCGGCTCGTCGGGAATGTCGAAGGCGGGGCGACCAATTACGAAATCGGGGTCGTCCTTCGTGCCGCGTCCCGTGGGGCGTGTGTTCATTTCCGGGCCAAGTCGCCTGCGGCGAGAGCCGAGAATGCTGGCGACAGAAAAGATAGGGCCGTTGTCGCAGTAGGCGGAGACTTTTTCGTCGTAGCCGTAAGCGATCGGGCTGGCCGCGTCGACAAGGCGAGTGCCAACAATGGAGCCGACAATCTTCATTTTTTCGGAGGTGCTGGAGGTGACGCCATTGGCCAGTCCGATGGAGATGGCAAGTTGCGAGGTATCGGTAGCCGTGAGCAAGACGCCGCCGTTGCGCACAAAACTTTGCAGCTTGGCCACGCCGTCCCAACCGAGGCCTGGGCGCATGTCGGGCGTGGAGTCGTTTTTGCCAACGAGGTTGGGTGTTTCCGGCGTGTTTAACCAAGGCAGAGCGTTTCCCCAAGCGGTCGGTGTCCCCTGGACGATGGCATTGGAATTGGCGTTGCCGGTCACAGGGGGGAAAAGGATGACGTCGTACTTGGCGTTCAAGTCGAAAATTTTGGCGAGTGCCTGCGTGCTCATGTAGTCATAAGGAATTTGCAGGTTGTCGAGCGCGAGTCGCCACCAGCCTTCGGATTGCGTGCTAATCCAGGTGTGGACATAAGCGATGCGTGGGGCACGGACGGGGTGAGTTCTGACGACGGGCGCGGAGGCGAGTGCAACGGCGTTGAGGCCGAGCGCCTTGGTGGCGGCGTCGAGATCGGAACGGCCGACGCCGCGGATCAGGAACGTGCCGCGCGAAAATTTGTGTCCGTTGGACTCGAACGGTTCTTCCGCAGCGTCGATGGGCGTGTCTTTCAAACGATACCGGAGCGTGGCGAGCGCGGGCTCGGCATGATTGTCGATCGCGAAAACGCTGCCTTCGCCCTGAACCCCTCCAAGCGAGCGGAGTTCCGCTACGCGTTCCATCGGGACCGAAAGGACTTTGGAATCAGTGACGCGGGTGACTTGCACCCCGAAGAGTTCGCCAAAGGTCCAGGCGGTGTCGTCGTAAGGGGTGGTCTGCGGATCCTCGGGGCTCCAGAATTGGTAGTCGAGGAGCGCGTCGGCGACGCGGGAATAGGGTTGATCCATGCGGATCACGTAACTGCCGGCGGGGAAATCGCGCGTGGTTGGTGACGCAGGCTTTGGTTTTTCTTCGGAATCGGCGGACCTGGCGGCCTTCTTTTCTTTCTTCACGGGGAGGTTCACCTGGAAGGAACTGGTGGCGCGTGAAATTTCCACGTGTTGCTTGAGCATAACGCGCAAAAGATCGGTTTGAACAGTGGCGCGCGGATCGTCAGCGGGCAAAACGTAGGCGGCGGGGCCTTCGGCGGTTGGCTTTTGAATGGAGCGCTTCCCTTTCAAATAAAAATTCTTCAGGAACAGGCGCTTGTTCTCATTGAAATAGTGGAGCGAAGTCAGAAGGCCTGTTTCTTCGTAATTGTTGTTGTTGCGCTGCGACCAGGCCGTTTTCGGAAGCGGCGGATTGGGCCGAAACCATGTGCGCCCATATTCGCCGGGCTCCAGCGTGCGCACACGAGTATCGGCGCCGCCGTTGCCGAATGTCTCATAGAGGCGGCTGATGCCATTGTGCATGGCGGCGAGAAACATCAGGTAGCCGGGGGACCATGTGTCGAAGTCACCGTGGGTGAAAACGCCAGGCATGCCGAACTTGGTCATGTCGGCCACGTTGCGCGCGCCAATCATCTGCCATTCATCCACAAGAATGGGATCCATCCAGGCGTTGTACGGGCCGTCGCCGACGGTGTTGTCGTAGAGATAGGGGACGGATTCGTGAAGGTCGTGGAGCACCTGGGCATTCCAGCCGAGGTAGGTGTTCAAGACGTTTTGCGTGAGCTTGAGGGTCATGCCCATGGCGTCGCGGTTGTTGTCGTGCGCGACGTATTTTCCCCAATAGATGAGCGGGGGATAGAAATCCTTGGGATGGGCGAGATGCCATTTGTAGATGTCGACCATGCGGTCGCGGCCGTCGACTTCAACGACTGGAGTAATGAGGGTGATGACGCCGTCGCGGATTTCGCGGACGTAGGGGCTTTCGTCGACGGCGAGGCGATAAGCCAGTTCCATCAGCGCGGTTGGCGCGCCCGTTTCCGGGGAGTGGATGGTGCCGGTGATGTAATAGACGGGGACCGATTCGGCGACGAGTTTGTCCGCTTCGGCGTCGTCGAGATGGATGGAGCGCGGATCGGCGAGTTTCGCGAGGCGCTGGCGGTTCTGCTCGAGGTTTTTCAGGTTGGCTTCGGAAGAGACGGCTACGGCGATCATTTCGCGGCCTTCTTCGGTGGTGCCGATCGAGACGACCTTCACGCGTGGCGTGGCTTTTTCGAGCAGGCGCATGTACTTGTACACATCTTCGGCGTAGGGAAGGATGCCGGGCGCGCCGGCGACGTCGCCGAGGACAACTTCGGGCGTGGGGACGGTTTTGCTAGCGGGGAGATAGTCGACGAGCGGCGAGGAGAAATAAGGCGCGGTGGTGTACTTGCGAATCTTGGCGGTATAAGCCTCGTCGATGGGCTGCTTGGGATCGCGCGCCGGGGACGTCTCGCCGTCCGCCAGGGCGATGCCGCCCGTGGGAAGCGTTGTGAAGAGAAGCAGTAAGAGTCCTAGCCAGGACTTGTGGCCCATGAAATCTCCTTGTTGAAAACGGACGCAGGATTTTAACTCAGAGTCTGCTGAAGAACGAAATGCACGGCGCCCATGACAGCGGACTGAAGGCAGTCGCCGTGGCAGCCAAACCCCGAGGCCATTCCGAGAACTAGCACGTGCTTTGTGATTGGACGCGGGCCGAAGGCAATTATGGTACTGAAAATCGCGGCTAGTGTGCCTGGAGAAAGACGAGGCAGACCGGGCTGGGGACTCCTTCGGTTACGGAGGTTTGAGAAAGGGCGCCGGTTTCGGCGTTGATGCGGAAGACGACGATGGAATTGGAGTTCTGATTTTCAGCAAGAAGGAAGCGGCCAGTGGGATCGATGGCGAAGTGGCGGGGTTCTTTCCCGCCGGTCGAAACATTCGAAGAAAGGCTCAAGCGGCCACCCCGCGGTTTGACGTCGAAGACGGCAATGGTGTCGTTGCCCCGGTTCGAGGTGTAGAGGAACTTGCCACTCGGGTGCAAGGCGATTTCGGCGGCGTCGTTGCGGCCGGAATAACCTTTGGGTAACGCAGAGATTCTCTGGAATGAAGTGGGGACAAAATCATCGGTGCCGAGGGGGTGAAAAGCCGTGACTGTGGATTGGATCTCGCCTAGAACGTACATGCGGCTACCATCCCTGGAAAACACAACATGGCGGGGTCCA
>DATMMG010000031.1:0-17184 GCA_035569815.1 Candidatus Methylomirabilota bacterium | reverse complement strand
ACAAACGCCTCCGTCCGTCAGCCTCAACGGACTGCCACTTCTACGTATACTTACACAACTTCAGAAAGGGTCACTTTGAGTCTTGTATCCAATCGGGTTGCTACAATCGCTCGGCAGGCCAGCCTTCCCCAATGAAGTGTTTCTGGATTGCCGTGTCGCGAGAGCAGAAGATGGGACAACTATCTTTGTAGTCCTCTGGGAGTACGAAGTCAAGCCCGGTTGCGAAGAAAGCTTTCAATCCGCCTATAGCTCCCACGCCGACTGGGTCCGCATCTTCCAACGCGATCCGCACTTCCGGGAGAGTCGCCTCCTGCGGGACCTTTCCCGCCCTCGCTTCTACTTCACCCTGGACTACTGGGATTCCGAAAGTTCCTACCACAAGTTCGTTGCCGCGAATCTCGAAGCCTATGGCGCAGTCGATCGCTCCACTGAGGGGCTCACCCTTTCTGAACGCCATCTCTCCAGCTTCGATCGGGAAATCTTGTCATCCTGAGGCTATCCGACAAGGATAGCCGAAGGACCTCAACCGCAAATTCAACTACACCTCATGGAATCGAGCGCAAATCCACGAAACCCTAACAAAACCACCCAACCAATCCATCCGCCGGCAAATCCGCCTGCAAAAACTTCTTCGGCATTCCCGCGCTCCGCAACACCGCCTCCGCCGCCAGATACCCGCTGCGCACAGCGCCTTCCATCGTCGCCGGCCAACCCGTGGCCGTCCAATCGCCCGCCAAAAACAATCCGCGAATCTTCGTCTCTTGGGTTGGACGCCAACGGTCCACTCCAGGTTGCGGCGAAAATGTGGCCGCCGCCTCTTTTATGACCGTCGCCTTCAGCAATTTCGCATCCCTTGCCGCCGGCAGCGCGTGGCGCACTTCCTTCAGGCACAGATCAATGATCTCCTGCCGGGGCTTCTGCAAAAGATCATAGGAAGCGCTGATCACCAGTTGCAGGTATTGCCCTTTCTCTTTCCCAGTTCCGTTGTTGTCGCCGTACAACGCCGTCTTGTTGAAAATCCACTGCGTCGTCGTTTCCAGCAGCGTCACGAACGGCTCTTTCATCACTTCGCGGTCAAACCAGAAATGTACTCCCGTAATCGGCGCCACACCAATATTTCCCAATTCGCCGAGCCGAGGCTCCCATCGTTTCATATCCTCGCTCGCCAACTCCGCCATCGCGGGATGCGGCAGGGCAAACACGTACGCCTCCGCGCTCTCTACACGCCCGCCGTCAAACTCCACACCCGTCACTGCGCCATTCTCCATGTGAATCGCCCGAACCGGCATCCGCAAATTCACTTCCCCGCCGCGCTTTTCGATCTCCATCTGGCATCCGTCATAAAGCTCCGCCAGCGGCACCGACGGCACGCCCATCCGGTATCCCGTCCGGTTGGACAAAAATCCCTTCCAGAAAACATCCACCCCGAATCGCGCATCCGTCCGGTCCAGTTCCTCGTCCAGTGCGCTCACCAGCACCACGCGCCAAAACCGCTCGATCGCTCCCGGCGTCTGTTTTCGTCGCTTCAACCACTCCAGCATCGAGATGCCGCCCGGCTCGTCCAGATCCGCCGTGCGCCCCTTGCCGCGCAGAATATCCAGCATCGCCCACGCGATACTCCGCTTGTCCGCCAGAGTCAGGGGCGCAAATCCTGAAAACGATCCCATCATATGAAATGGCGCCGGCAGCATCCCGGCCTGCATCTCCCCGGTACGGCCCTGCGGATCTTGAAACAGCAGCCGGTCGAAGAATTTGATTTTGCCCGCGGAGCCGACGCGGTGATAAAAATCTTCCAGGTTCGTGCAGCACCCCAGCGTCACGTGCTGGCAATTATCTACGTGCTCGCCGTCAGGCAACACGTAGGACGTTGCCCGGCCGCCGAGAAATGGACGCTGTTCAAATAAGCGCACCCGCCAGCCTGCTTCAGCCAGCGCGACGCCCGCCGACAGCCCCGCCAGCCCGCCGCCGATCACGATCACATTTTGCAAGGATGTTCTCTTCCGTATGGCGCCCGAATCGCGCCTTGGCCATCAACTTCAACTTCTCCGGCGTAGAGAGCCGCACGCGCTCCCCAAACACCGCAAAATCCACCGATTCAATCCGCGCCAGCAGCGCACTGTAAGTTTGCACCAGCAACCACAGCGTCCCGCGGCTGTCTTCCTCGATCAGCCCCAGCAGTTGCGCGCCCTCTTCATACAGTTTCCACGCCCGGTCCGCCTCAAACTTCAACAACTCCCGCACGCCCAGCGTCGCCTCGCCGCGCCCCAAATCCTGTTCCGCCACGCCATAGCGAACAAGATCCTCCTCCGGGAGATAAATTCTTCCAGCGGCAAAATCCTCGCGCACATCGCGAATGATATTCGTCAATTGAAACGCCAGCCCCAGCTTCTCCGCCAGGTCCAGCGCCTTTGAATCCCGGAATCCAAAAATGTGGGTGCATGTTAATCCGACCGTCCCCGCCACGCGATAGCAATATTCTTTCAGCCGCTCAAATGTCGGGTATTCCTGGATCGTCAGATCCATCTCCGCGCCGCTGATCAGATCGTGCAGGTAACGCGCCGGCATCCGGAATCGCTGCATAGTGTCCACCAGTGCAGGTAAAACCTCCCTCTCGCCATACAAATCTCCGGACTGCAGCGTTCGCGCCGCATTACCGTCAAACGCCTGCGACTGGCCCGTAATCGCTTCGTCAAGCGCAGCCCTCCACCTCGCCAACCCGCGCTGCTTCGCGGCCACATCCGAACCTTCGTCCGAAACGTCGTCAATCAGCCGCATGAACGCGTACAGCGCCACAATGCCGTCGCGCTTCGCTTTCGGCAGCAGGAAAAACGCCGGATAAAAGTTGCTGCGCGCCGACCGCGCAATCTGGTGGCAGTGGCTATAGGACTCGCTGATCTCGGCTTCCGTCGAATTCGCAGCAACGTAGCTCGTGCCTTCCCGCGCAAATCCGCCGTTGCGGCTCGCATTCGCACCGCCCAGCACATGTGTAACCAGCGCCCGCCCCAGCAATGCTGCCTGCTTCACCTTGCTCACTTCCGCCCGCCGGTGCAACGTGTCGTAGCCCACCGCTTCAATCGCACCCAGCACCGCCAGTCCTCCGCGGCTGAACATCTCCAGATCCACGCTCAACTTCCCTTCCACCCTCTTCGCCAGCGGCATTCCCTTCTCGAATAGCTCACGCGTGTACTCAATCAATTCCTTCATCAACGAAACGTATCGCGCGTCGAACTTCCGTCCGACGATGTCCTTCTCGCTCAATCCGTGCGCCGCCGCCCGATCCAGCGGGATGTATATCCGCCCGATTTCCAGATCCCGCGATACGTCCTGCCAGAAATTCGCCAACTGCAGCGCCGTGCACGTTGCGTCCGAAAGCCTCTGCCGCTCTTCGTCCCGATACCCGCACAGATACAGCACCAGGCGCCCCACCGGATTCGCTGAATATACGCAATAATCGAGCACCCCATCCCACGTCGAATATCGCTTCACCACCTGATCCTGTCGGAACGCCTTCAGCAAATCCGCAAACGGCTGCTTCGGCACGTCCTTCGCCACAATCGTCTCGCGAAGCGCCACAAACACGGGATGCGAAGGCCGCCCCTCGTAACAGGCTTCCAGTTCCCTTTCCCACCAGTCCAGCAACTCCAGCGCCCGCTCTCTTGTGGGAATTTCGTCGCCCAGGTCGTCCGCCCAGCGGCAATATGCATACAAATTATAAAAGTGCTGGTGCAATTCCTTCGGCAGCAGCCACGACGCCAGGTTGAAATTTTCGTAATGATCGGTTGCCAGCCACCGCGTATAAGCCTGCGCCTCGGCCGACGCACAACCATCCGTAGGCAGCTTTGCGGCTATCTTCAATTCGCCCGGGCGCAGCATCAACCTTCAGTATCCTTTTGGAGATTTAAAAATGGGTGGGCTTTCTCTTCACTGGGAACTGGTCGCCGGCCGCTGGCCACCGCTCACGGCCTTACCGCAAGCTTGATTTCCCCGCTCCGCGTCTTCATCCGCTCAAATGCTTGCGGCAAGTCTTCCAGCCGAATGTCTTCGGTCACGAAATCGTGCGCTGAAATATCCCCTCGCCGGATCGCTTCCAGCGCCTCGCGAATAAATCTCGGCGTGTGGTGGAACGGTGAAATAATCTTGATTTCCGAGTAATGAATCGTCGCCGGCTCGATCTCCACGCGCGTTCCGGTCGGCAGCCCGCTGAAGAAGTTCACCACTCCTCCACGCCGCACCATTGCCAGCGCCTGTTCCCACGTCGCAGGGTTCCCCGCCGCTTCCACAACGGAATCCGGCCCGCGGCCCTCATCCGTTAAAGCCCTCACCGCCGCGGCTACATCCGCGGTCTCCGTAACATTGATCGCCGCCACGGCGCCCAGCTTCCGCGCCACCGCCAGCGGTCCCTCGCGGCGCGCCAGTGCGATCACTCGCACTCCCCGCCGGGTCAGCATCCTGACGAACATCAATCCGACCGGCCCGCACCCGATCACCACCGTCGTGTCGCCCGTGCGCACTTCCATCTCGTGAATGCCGCGGAGCACGCACGCCAGCGGCTCCACCAACGCCGCGCTGTGGTCGTCCACTCCGTGCGGAACTTCCAGCATGTTTTCCCGCGCGATGCGCCCCGGAATCCTCATGTACTCCGCGTACGCGCCGTTATTGAACAACAGGTCGTCGCAAAGATTTTCCTGCCCGCGCCTGCAGTGATAGCACCGCAAACACGGCGCCGAATTCGCCGCAATCACTCGCGTACCCAGGCGCCACCGGGGATCCACGCGTTTCCCCATCGCCACAATTTCTCCCACCACCTCGTGTCCGAACACCGCGGGCGGCTGAATCATTTTCGCGTGATACCCGCGCTTCCACACCTTCAGGTCAGTGCCGTCCGTAAGCGCCAGCCGCACCCGCAGCAACACTTCGTCCACAGCAAGCGCCGGCACGTCAATTTGTTCGATTCGAAGGTCTTCGCTGCCGTAGAGCACGGCCGCGGTCATTTTCGAAGGTACGACCGGCTTTTCCTGGAGAGGCGCCTCTTCCAGTCCAAGCTCGATTTTCTTTGGAGACGCTGTTTTCATTGGTGTGTTATCAGAATCTTCAGGGAATCTTCTGTGGGGTGCGCCGCCAGATCCAAGCCCTCCTGGATTCTATCCAATGGAAACCGGTGCGTGACGATATCCATTACCGGCAGTTTCTTTCCCAGCACCAGCGCTGCCGCACTTTCTTGGATGTCCACCGCCGCACTATAGCTGCCAAGGATTTCCTTCTCGTCGATCCCCACCGCCGAGGCTGGAAACTCTATCTTTGTGACTGGATCGTTCGCGGCAAACAGGAGTACCCGTCCCCCTGGCCTCGCCGCTGCCAACGCTTCCACCACCACGGCTGGATGCGCCACCGCGACAAGAACTACGTCCGCCCCACGACCCCCCGACCGAGCTCGCACTTCTTCCACTAGCTTACCACTTACAGGGTTAAAAGACTCAATTGCTCCAAGCTTCAAGCTCTTTTCCCGCCGCCTTGCCACCGGGTCGCTCGCATAGATGCGTGCCCCCTCGATTTGGGCCACCATCAGCAGTTGCAGCCCGATGGGCCCGCAACCAATGACCAGCACCGTCTCCCCAGCCACGACCCGCGCCTTCTGCACTGCCTTAACAATCGTGTTAATCGGCTCGATAAACGTGGCCTCTTCAAAGCTCACGTTATCCGGCAGTGCCACGATCCCGCGCTCCGCCACCCACGGCATCGCCTTCACATACTCGCCAAATCCGCCGCCGTTCGGCGTGAATCCCGCCGTTAATCCCGTGGTCTTATACAGCTTGCATTGCGAAAACATCCGCCGCTCGCAAAAGAAGCACTCCCCGCACGGAATGTGATGGAAACTCATCACCCGGTCGCCCAGCTTCCATTTCGTTACCCCGCGGCCAACCGCCACCACGGTCCCTGCCAATTCATGCCCCAGGATTTGTGGCGGCTCCACATACCGGTAAAAAATCTTCTTGATGTCTGTCCCGCAAATGCCGCAGGCCGCCACCTTGATCAGCACCTCGCCGTCGCCCACCTCCGGCACCGGCACTTCTTCCACCTTCACAATTCCCTTCTCGCGGTACACACCCGCCCGCATCGTCTTGGGAATCGGACCTAGCGTCCGCACCTGCTCCACCACTGTCCCCGGCCCGTTCATCCCGCCGCCACCTCGGTCGCACGCTTTGCGCCTTTGCCACCGGCCAAATCCTGCAGGTAATTTTCCAGAAACGCCGCCAGCAAAACTCCGGCCTGCTGACTCTGCTTTCCAAACCGAATCAACGAGGGCAGCGCCAGCGGATTCTTTGCCAGTTGCACCAAAACCTTTGGAAGACTCACTTCTTTCTTCTCGGACAACGTCAAATTAAAATTGATGGGCATATCTTCCGTCGCTGCATCGCTGATGGCCCGGATCACCACGCTGCGCGCCCCCCATGCCGAAGCCGCCTTTACAATCTCAAAGCTTTCCATGTCCACCGATTGCGCCCGCGATGCGCAGGATTTCTTCTGGCTCGCCTTCACCAGAATCTCGTCGGTCGTGAACAGGCAGTTCGCATTCTTCGCGCCTCGCTCAAGCGCAAGTTGCCGAAGCTCCGTATCCACCTCAAGGCGTTCGGTCCGCAAGCCCGCATGCTTCAACTCAACAATCAGTGCTTTGGGCGCGATGATGTCTCCCACACCCAGCGTGTCGCATAGCGCTCCTGCCAGCCCGCTCGAAACGCATACGTCAAAATATTGGTCCTTATCCGCCATCCTCATCATCAGGTCCATCGCCTGCGCTGCTGCCTGCGCGCCCACTCCGGTGATCAAGACGGTGATCTCCGTCGCACCCAACGTAGTCCTCCGCAGCTTCAGCCCCTGATAATCAATCAGGTTAAACGCCCGCAGCTTCCGCCAGGCCGCAAACTCCGCCTCCACCGCAAATGTAACCAGTACCTTCATGGATAATCCCTGGCCGCTCCGTTCCTTTACTTCCTTTACCTCATTAACCTCATTTACTTCCTTCTTCAAGCTGCCAACTTTATCCTCTTCGCTCGCCGTGCCGTCACATACCCATTCGCCCGGTACCACCGCACCGCTCGTTCCAGCGCCGCTGCAACCGGGCCGGGCTGGAATCCCAATTCCCGCTGCGCCCTCGAAGCATCCACAAACATTTTGTGCTGCGCGATCTTCACGCCTTCCACGGGAATTTGCGGCTCTTTCCCCATCAGCCGCGAAAACGCGGTATCCAAATAAGCTACACCCAACGCTACCCCATGCGGAATCTTCATCCCGGGCGCCCGCAAACCCGTGATCTGCGCCAGCAAATCCAGCAACCCCTTCAGGGTCAGGTTCTCCGCCCCCAGCAAATATCGCTCTCCCATCTTGCCGTGCTCCGCCGCAAGCAGATGGCCCGCCGCGCACTCTTCCACGCCCACAAAGTTCAATCCCGTCTCCACGTATCCCGGCATTTTCCCATTCAGAAAGTCCAGAATGATTTTCCCCGTTGGTGTCGGCTTCCAATCCCACGGCCCCACCGGAGTAGTCGGCATCGCCACAATCACAGGCAAGCCCTCTTTCGCCGCCTGCAACGCCTCGCGCTCCGCCATCCATTTCGAGCGCTTGTAGTGCCCCACCATCTCTTCCAGCTTCGCGTCGGTAAACTCGTTCGGCAGTTGTGGCCGGTCCACCGCGATCGTCGCCACCGTGCTGGTGTAAATCAATTGCTCCACACCCGCACGCTTCGCCGCCGCCAACAGATTCTTCGTCCCGCCGACGTTCGAATCGTAAATATCCTGCGACCTTTTCGCCCACAACCGGTAATCCGCCGCAACGTGATAAACGCGATTCACGCCAGCCATCGCGCGATCCAGCGAAGCCGCATCCCTCAAATCCCCGGTCACATACTCCAGCGACAAATCGCTGATCGCCCGGTTGCTGCTGGACGCCCGCATCAGCACGCGCACGCGCTCCCCGCGCGCCACCAGTTGCCGCGCCACGTGGCTGCCCAGAAATCCCGCCGCCCCGGTCACCAGTGTCGTCATGCCTTGCGCGCTCGTTCGCGTTTTTCGCCTAGCCCGCCCTGCAGCTGCCACGCAATTATTTTCCAGAAATCCCCGGCCTTCGGATTCATCCCCAGGATCGCCGCCGTTTCATATCCCGCGTGGCTGGCGCAGGGTTCGCATCGCGGATTCATCCCGCGCCCGAAATTCTCCCACACCGTTTTCTCCACCAGGATTTTGTACTGCTCTTCGTAGCCATAATTCAGTTGGGTGCACGGCGCCGCCCAGCCCCGTGGCCCATAGACCGGACTGCCCCACGAGCAGCAATCCAGCTCGCGCTCGCCGCGCAAATACTCCAGGTAAATTGGCGAAGTCAGCAGGTTGTACTCCTCCAATAAATCGCTCGCTTCCCGGAATCTCTGACGCATCTTTTCATGAAACATCGCCGCCGAGTTCCTGCACATCGCATGCGCCGGATAATGCGGCGACAGCATGTAGCCATCCACGTGCACCGCGTGCATCTGCTCGTACAGCCGCCGCACATCCCGCAAATCCGAATCCGCAAAAATCGTCGTCGTCACTACCACAAAAAAGCCCGCGTTCTTCGCCGCCTTCACTCCGTCCAGCGCTTCCAGGAAGAGCCCCGGCCGCTTCGCTCGCCCATCGTGCACCGCTTCCGTGCCGTCAAACCCCACGTTCCAGAAAAAGTTCGTGTACGGAGGTATCATATGCAGCCGCCTTCGAATCAGCGTGCCGTCCGTGCTCAGGAAAAGGTGTTTCCCGCGTTCCAGTATCTCTTTCGTCAGCCGGCCGACCTCGGGATACTCCAGCGGCTCCTTCCCGCGGATGTACACAACCGGCGTGTCGCATTCCTTCATCGCCGCAAGGCATTGCTCCACGCTCAGCGCGCCGCTGGGCTCCGTTGCTTCCGCGCCATGCGCGCTGGAGCATCCGCCCAGGGGATCGAGCGTCAGCACCAGGGGTATTTTCTTGCCACCTCGAAGTTTCCGCGACGCGAGGTATCTCGCGGAATCCAGCACTAAGCCAAGAGGGTACCGCATGCGTGTGCTTAGGAAGCGCTCCGTTCGCGCTTGGTGTACAAACCGCTCCTCAACCTGAATTCACCCGGCAAAAACTTGCACGCGCAATATTCTTCCGTGCGCTTCCCCTGATTGCGATAGCGGGCCAGCGCGTAAACCGGAAATGAATTCTTGTAAAGGTGGTACTTGAGATAAAAAACGCCGGGGAATCCCGTCCCGGTAAAATCGTCTTCGCTCCAGGAGCCGTTCGCGTTCTGCTGCGTCACCAGGTACTCCGCCGCGCGCCCCACCGCCGGATCGTTCCGGTCCGCTCCCGCCAGCAGTCCAATCAACCCCCACGCTGTCTGCGAAGGCGTGCTGTTTCCATGCCCCTTCGTGGACTCCATTTCATAACTCAGCAGCGACTCGCCAAAACTTCCGTCGGCCTTCTGCACTTGCCGCAACCACGCCACCGCCCGCGCGCAATAATCCTGTGCCGTCAGCGAAACCGTTTCCAGCGCCCGCAGCACGCCGCTGGTTCCATAAACATAGTTCACGCCCCAGCGCCCGAACCACGCTCCATCCTTCGACTGGTCCTTAGTCAGGAAATCCACTGCCTTGCGGACCGCCGGATGCTCCGCCGGCCAACCGAAACGCCCCAGGCATTCCAGCACGCGCGCCGTAACATCCGCCGTCGAGGGATCGATCATCGCATTGTGATCCGCGAACGGGATGTTGCACAAAATCTGTTTGTCGTTGTCGCGGTCGAATGCGCCCCAGCCTCCGTCGCGATTCTGCATGCTCAGCAGCCACTGTATGCCCCGGCGCAACGCGCCTTCCATCCGCTTCTCTTCCGGAAATTTCACCCGCTGCAACGCCATCAACACAAACGCGGTGTCGTCCACGTCGGGGTAAAAATCGTTGCGGTACTCAAACGCCCAGCCGCCCGGCTCGGCATCTTTATTCTTCACCTGCCAGTCGCCGCCGCCGAGGATCTGTTTCGTCAGCAGCCATTCGGCCGCCCTTACCAGCGCCGGATGGTCCGCCGGCAGCCCCGCTTCTTCCAGCGCCACCATCGCGATGCACGTATCCCACACCGGCGAAACGCACGGTTGCAGGCGGATCGTGTGGTCGTCTTCAATCTCAAACCGCGAAAATTCCTTAATCTCGCGCAACGTCAGCGGATCATCGGTCCCGTGCCCCATCGCCATCATCGCGAAAATCGAATTCATCATCGAGGGATAGATCGCCGCCAGGCCGTCGGTCCGCTCCATATGCTCCAGCATCCACTGCTTCGCTTCCCTCAGCGCCTTGTTCCTCAGCGGTTTCCACGGCAGCCGTTCATAAAGTTTCAGCCCGCGATCCACGGCAAGAAACAGATTCTTCCAGGAAACCAGTTGCTTGCTCCAGCTGAATGCCGCCGTTTTCTGCGTGGGATCCTTGAATAGCTCATCCACGCGAGCGTGTTCCGGCAGCCGGAATTCCGGCCGTAACGACGAAAGAATCGACATCGGAATCACGATTCCACGCGTCCAGGAAGACATTTCGTAAATGTTCAGGTAAAACCAGTTCGGCAGAAGGATCAGCTCCGGCGGAATCGCGGGCACCAACTCCCATCCCACCGCGCCCACCAGCGCCAGGTAAAACCGTACGTAGGAATTCGTGTGCTCCAGGCCGCCCAGCCGGTGTACAGCCTCGCGCGCCTTCGCCAGGTGCGCCGAATCCGGAGAATCGCCGGCCAGTTTCAGCGCGAAATATGCTTTGCAGGTGGCATTCAGTTCGGAGGGCCCATTTGGATAAATCGGCCAGCCACCGTCCGGCAACTGCTTCTGGCGCACATAATTCGCCAGTTTCGCAATCCTCGTGGGTTCGGCCATGCCAAGAACATGGAGGTAATAAATGTAGTCGGATTCGAGGGTGGTGTCGGCTTCCAACTCGCCGTGCCAGTAGCCTTCTTCGGCCTGTACGGACAAGAGGTACTCCGCCCCGTTCTTCACGGCGGTTTCGACCTGCTCCGCCCAGCCTTCCTGGCGCCATGGTGCCGGCGCTGGCGCTACGGGAAGTTCCTCTCCTACGCGTACAAATGACGCCATCTATGCTCCCCCCAGAGCAGCTCGAAACGCAGCCTGGGATACACCCCAAGCAGCACCCTGAAAACCCCTAAATTCTCTGATGCCTTGTACTTCCGGAAGGTCACGTGGCTGACCTCACCCACGTACCCCCAGTACTTTCTTATTATCGCCGTCGAATATAACTCGGTCAACGCCTAAGATGCTCATCTGCCAACAGCCCGTTGCCACTAAGTGTCATATCTGCACTCCGCTTGGTGCGTCCAACATTCGATGCACCAAAACCTTCAACGGCCCAGGCAATGGCTGCCCTTCCCTCTGTAGGACCGACGGCTTCTCCTGCAGCAATTTCCTTGGCAGCTTCATCCACAGTGAAGCTGGCGGCCCGTCCCCTCCCACTTCGCCTCGCAGCACCAGCGCGTGCGCCCTGTCCAGTGCAATCTGCGCCGATTCCTTGAAATCATCCCGTAAAGGATCAATCACCGCAAAGTACAGCGACGGCTTCACAAACTGCATCAATGAATTGCTCTCCAGAATAACCGCCCGGGTTTCCCCGCTATCCGCTTTCCAGGAAATCTCCCGCAATGCATCCCTCAACAAGGGCAATCCCTCCGCCAAATATCCCTGCTTCGTCCTCAACCAGAACGACCGCTTCGCCCCCGCCGCCAGGAATCGGGCGCTATCCGTTCCCGTGTCCGCCTTTGTTTCCCAATCCAGCGCACAAACATGTTCTTCTGGCGCACAATCGCAATTCTCTCCGTTCTGCGCGCAAACCCCGTGGCCATACTGCGTAATCTTCCCCGCGATCCATTCCGCCTTCGGAAACGTTGCAATGATGTCGCACACCAACTGTGTCTTCCCAATGCTCCGCGTATGCCCGCCCACCACCACGAGCCTCCACAGCGTCCCCTCTTTTGCGTGAACTATCGCCATTCTTTCTCTCAACTCTTAGATGCTTCTCCGTGACCTCTGTGCTCTCTGTGGTTAAATCTTCTCTTCGATTTTCTTTACCCGCGCGGCCAACTCCGGCAACCGTGCAAACCAGAAATACGCCTCTTTAAACTGCTCCAACGGCCGCGCAGGCGTCCCCCACACTGTCTGCCCTTTCCGAATGATCTTCCCCGTCGGTATTCCCGCCTGCGCCCCCGCAATCGATCCGTCTTCGAGCGTGCAATGATCCGCGATCCCCACCTGCCCGCCCACCACCACGTGATGCCCCAATTTGCTCGATCCCGAAATTCCCGTCTGCGCCGCAATCACCGTGTGGGTCCCAATCTGCACATTGTGGCCCACATGCACCAGGTTATCCAGCTTCACTCCCTCCGCTATCCGCGTGTCGTCCAGCGACCCGCGATCAATCGTCGTGTTCGCCCCAATCTCCACGTCGTCCCCAATCTCTACCAGCCCCGCCTGCGGAAATTTCCAATACCTCTCGCCATCAAACGCAAATCCAAATCCATCCGCCCCCAGCACCGCGCCGGCATGAATCTCCGCTCGATTCCCCACGCGCACCCCTGCATAAAACGTCACCCGCGGATGAATCCTGCAGCTCTCTCCGATCCAGCACCCTGCACTGATTACGCTGTGCGCCCCAATCTGCGTGTTATCCCCAATGTGGGTATCGTCGCCGATAATCGCGTACGGCCCGATGTCTACGTGCGCGCCGATTCGCGCCATCGGCGCAATTATCGCGGTCGGATGAATTCCGATCGCGATGGGGACTCGCTCCAGCAGCAACGCCGCGGCTTTTGCAAATGCCACCTTGCTCTTCCCGCTCCGCAAAACCGTTTTCCCAGCCACGGCAATCCCATCCGGCGCAACCACGCAACTCGCCGCGGATCCCGCTGCCCGCTCCGCATATTTCGCCGACTCCACATAAATCAATTCCTTGGTTCCCGCACGTTCCGGCGCCGCCACTCCAGTGATCTCCAACGCCCCATCTCCGTCAAGCCGCGCCTCAATCGCCTTCGCAAGCTCCCCCGCCGTCCACTTCATCCCCGCCTCCAATCCCTTCTTCTCAGTGCCCTCTGTGAATCCTCTGTGCTCTCTGTGTTAAGTTTTTCTCTTCTCTCTTTTCGATTCTCTAATTTCGATTTTCTTCCTTCCCTAAAACTCATAAAGCGGCGGCTCCCCCTCCGGCCGGTTCTTCCACCGCGCATGGATCCAAACCCACTGCTCCGGATGCTTCCGGATGATCTCCTCAATCACCTTAGTAAATCGCTGCGTATTTTCCCGAACATCCCGCTCCACATCCCCGGTTCGGACCAGTTCCACGGGAGGCTCAAATCGCAACCTATACTTCCCCAAATTCTCGTCCCAATACGCATATCCCGGCACCACCGCCGCGTCCGTATGCAGCGCCACCCGCGCGATTCCCGTAGTCGTGCATGCTTGCGTCCCGAAAAAATCCACGAAAACGCCTTCCCCCGGCATCGTATTCTGGTCCGCCAGAATTCCGATCGTGCCAGCCCCTTTTAACACCTTCATCATCATCCGAGCCGCTTCATTCTTGTAAATCGGCTTGTTCCCCGATCGCCCGCGATATTCATTCACCATCGCATCCAGCGGCGCGTTATCCAACGGCCTCGCCATATAGTGCAGCGGAAACCCGTACAAAGCGTGTGCGAACGAAGAAAGTTCCCACGCCCCGATGTGCCCCGTCAGGTAAATCACGCCCTTACCGCGGCTCTTGCCCTCCAGAAAATTTTCGTGCCCGTCCAGCACCACCACACTCTCAATATTTTCCGCCGTGTAGCCCGGCAGCCGCGCAAACTCCGCCGCCATCCATCCTAGATTTCGTGCCATACCCTTCTGCACCGCCAACCGTTGCGCCTCGCTCCACTCCGGAAACGCCAGCCGCAAATTAAACTCCGCCGTCTTCCGCATCCTTGGAAGCAGCAACAGCAGCAGCCGCACGCTTCCCCCGGCCAGCCATCGCGCCACCGGCCGCGGCAACACCCCCAGCATCTTCACGCACCCCCAAACCACCGCGTACTGAATCCGCTCGATCATTCGCCGCTCGCAAAGCCCCTTTTTAGTGCGGGAGCAACGCTCCCGCTTTTACGGCCCAGGCCCCAAGACAAAATTCCGCGACTAGCAATCAATGCAAACGCGCTCCACTTCAGACCTTCCAAGATACACCGACAATGCTAAACTTCTCTTTCCGTGACTCGAAACAGCAAAGAGCTTTCCGAATCCCGCTCACTCTCGCTTACGGCGCGCTTCCTTTGGCTCGTGCTGATCCTTTCCACCCTCTATCTCTGCTATTTTCGGAATCTCGGCGCCATCGGCCTTGTCGGCCCCGACGAGCCGCGTTACGCATCGATCGCCCGCGACATGCAGGAAACCGGCGATTACGTCACCCCTCGCCTCTACGGCAAGCCCTGGTTTGAAAAACCTCCCCTCTACTATTGGGGCGCCGCGCTCAGCTTTAAGTTCTTGGGCGTCAGCGAGGCTTCCGCCCGCCTGCCCAGCGCCGTTTCGGCGCTCCTCGCGACTCTCGCGCTGGCCTGGTTAGCCTTGCGTCTCTATGGCGCAGCAACCGCCCGTTGGCTCCTGGTCCTCCTGCCCACCACCGTTGGCATGATCGGCTTCTCCCACGCCGCCGCCACCGACATGCCCTTCGCCGCCATGCTCACCATCGCCATGGTCTTCGCCACCCAACTCCTCGATCTCTCCCCATCCATAACTCCAACTCCGCACTCACAATCAAGCGAACCCTCTACAACTCCCACCGGGTCCTCAACTTCCTTTACCTCATTTACCTCGATACTCTTCGGCTTTTTCCTCGGCCTCGCCGCTCTCGCCAAAGGTCCCGCTGCCATCATTCTCTCCGGCGGCGGCGTTCTTCTCTGGGCTTTGTTCACCAAGCGCTGGCGCGACGCCTTCCGCTGCCTGAATACCGTCGCCATCACCGCCTTCTGCCTGACAGCTCTACCCTGGTACATCCTCTGCGCCTACCGCAACCACGACTTCTTCCGTGTCTTCATCATCGAACATAACTTCAACCGCTTCCTCACCCCCGAATTCCAGCATATCCAGCCCGTCTGGTTTTACGTCCCCATTTTTCTTCTCGCTGTCTTTCCCTGGATATTTTTCCACGCCTTCGCCAAGCTGGAATTCCTGGCAAATTGGATGGATAAGCTTCCGGAGACCTCCGCCCAAGCCTTCTTTCTAGCCTGGGCGGGCTTCACGTTCTTGTTTTTCACCATCTCAGAATCAAAGCTGCCGGGCTATATCATGCCCGCAATCCCTCCCATGGTGCTGCTCATGGCAAACTCGGCCGCCTCTGTCGCCAGGGACCCGCACCGTTCTCCCCGCTGGCCGATGCTGGGCACAAGCCTGACCCTGCTTGTTTTCGGAATTGTTCTGCAGCGCCAGGCACATCGAATTCCCGCTCTGACCTGCGCCGGCCTCGTCTGCGGGCTCACGCCTATTTGGCTCAGCGCCATCTTCGGTGCAATCGTGGTTGGCGTTCTGGCTGCCCGCCGCAGAGTTCGAGCCAGCCTGTTTGCCGCTCTTCTCACGACGCTGCTTCTGGTCGCCGAACTGGAGCAATTTCTTCCTCAAATGGACGCCGGCATTTCAGGCAGGTACGCGGCTCTCACCGTCAAAACTCTTTCGCCGGAGTTGTCGTTGGATAATGCGGCAATCTGGCAAATCAATCGCTCGTTTGCCTATCAACTGAACTTCTACGCCCACAAGGAAATTCCTGAATGGAAACCCGGGGATCCGCTTCCTGCGCTGCTCTTCGTCGCCAAGGGCAAACAGCAGGAGGCCGCCAGCTATGGATTTCGTTGTGCGGATTTTGCCGTGCCTCCCGCGATTATCCCCTGCCGGGGCGCGGGTTCACTTGGTGGGCTTGGCGGCGGGAGTGCTGGCAACGGCCTGAGTGACCGGCAGCCGCGTCAGGAAAAATGATACAACGCGGTTTTCGTAAGCCCGCTTTTCGTCGTCGGGCAGGTTCACAAAGTTCCCGTGCGGGATTATCGCTTCCTCTCGAGGCTCCGGCGCCTTCAGGAAGATCTCACGCGTGATCGAGGCTGTCTCTTGATCGTCCGAGGCCTCTATAAAGAGTATCGGTACTCCGCCCATTTTCGAGAGCTTCGCGGTAAGCGGCGGATCGTACTTGTGTTGATAGTTCATCCACTCGAAGCACATCTGCGCCGACTTCACCATCAGGGGAAATCCGCCCACGCCGGTTTTTTCCACGCCGATTTTGACCATCTGCCTCGGATAGTCGTAGACCGCGTCCAGGGCGAGAGCGCGCACCCGCGGATCATTCTCCGCCTCTCGCAGTGCCGCGTACGCCCCCAGGTTGTATCCCCAAAGCCCGAAGCGCGTCGCGTCCACGTCATTCCGCTTCGCAATCACGTCAATCCCCGCGCGCACTTCGTCCGCCTCGCGATACCCAAAAGTGGTCACGCCCGCGTTGGCGCCATGCGCCGCAAAGTCGAACACAAACACGTTGTACTGGTGATCTTGAAGGGCTGAAACCAGCGTTAGCAACTCTCCCCGGCTCGATTCGTACCCGTGCAGCAGGATAATCGTCGGCGCATTGCGGAATCCCGGGAAAAACCATCCTCGCCTGCTGCCCAATCCCGCCACGTTGAAATCCACTTCATCCGGCCGCCCCGGAAAGCTGGCCATATTGATCTCGGAGCTCGTGCGCTGCGGCTTCACGATCCAGTAGGTCAGCACACCCGAAATCACCACGGTGGCCAGGGTCGCGAAGAAAACGAACGCGAGAATGACGATCAGCAGCTTGGTGTACCAGCGGCTCGGATAGTGCAGTTCATTTACGATGGACATGGGCTCACGGGCTGGACTGTGCCAGCGTGTCTAAATTTCCGCCTTACTTGTTGTAATCCTGAATGCTATGAAGAAATCGTAACATGCGAATTTCATCCGCCCGATTCCCTTCTCGGTCCGATGTGCCCGATTTGTATCGGGTCTGAGGGCCGATTTGGCAGGAGTTCCCCCGAATCGGCTATCATGTCACGTGGACTGGCGTGTAGAACGGCCGCCCACTCCGATGAATATCATCGACCTCCGCCAGACGAGTGTCCGCCAGCTTGAGCCCCTGCTGCTCGAGGAAGC
>DATMMG010000030.1:0-9172 GCA_035569815.1 Candidatus Methylomirabilota bacterium | reverse complement strand
CCACGGCAAGCCAGTCCAGTTTCGACAAGCTTCTCCAAAAAGGTATTTGCTGAGTTTGCTGTCCGCTCATGGCTGAAGAGTCAGAAAAGACACTTTACCCGATTCGGCGGGGAGGAACGAGCGCGACTTTGTGCCGCATCCCGTACACGCAAAGCTAGGAACGCTTTCCAGTCACCACCCGAGCTTACGTCCGGTCGGAATTCCGCACTTTGCTGTGCTTCACGCTGTAGGTGAAGTAGACCACCAGGCCGATTGCCAGCCAGACAAACAACCTTACGATCGTCAGAGCGTTAAGGCTCGCGATCAGCGCCAGCGAGATCAGGATGCCCATGATCGGAACAAACGGAACCCAGGGCGTCCTGAACGGCCGCACCAACTCCGGACGGCGCACCCGCAGTACCCACACTCCCGCGCACACGATGACGAACGCAAACAACGTGCCAATGCTCACAAGTTGACCCAGCGTGCCGATCGGCACCAGCGAGCCAACTATCGCGACCAACACCCCAACAATCGCAGTGGACTTCCAGGGCGTGCGGAAACGCGGATGGATGTCACCCGCCCATTTCCACAAAAGCCCGTCATTGGCCATCGAATAAAAAACCCGCGATTGGCCCAGCAACATCACCAGCATCACCGTGCTTAGTCCCGCCAGCGCACCGGCATTAATCACGTAACTACCCCATTTGACGCCGGTTTGGCGAATGGCCAGCGAGACGGGCGCGCCGATATTCAGGTGCGAATAATGCACCGTCGCGGTCAGCAGGCCGGAGACGACGATGTAAAGAATAGTGCAAACGATCAGTGATCCCAGGAGGCCTATCGGCATGTCCTTCTGCGGATTTTTGGCCTCTTGCGCCGCCGTCGAAACAGCGTCGAACCCGATGTAGGCGAAGAACACCACGCTCGCTCCACGCATCACCCCCGACCATCCGAACGAACCGAAGCTTCCGGTATTCGGCGGAAGAAAGACCTTCCAATTCTCATGCGCGATTGCCGGATGCTTGAGAACAAACGGCAGTGCCACGGCGATGAACGTCAGGACTGCGGCCAGCTTCACAAATACGACGACACTGTTAAAGTTCGCCGATTCCTTAATGCCGATAATCAGGATTGTCGTCACCCCAAGGATGGCGAGAAAGGCGACCAGGTTGAAGGCACAGGTGGCGTGTGGCAACCCGGCAAGTTGGTCCGCGCTGATGCTAACCGCACTTTCGGGCGACCATCGGCCCTCATACAGAACCCATTTTGCTCCCGGTACGTCGCAGATTTGCGGTGGCAGGCTGATGCCATAGTCCTGCAGGAACGCCACCAGGGTGCTGCTCCATCCGCTGGCAACCGTCGCTGCGCCAAACGCGTATTCCAGAATCAGGTCCCAGCCGATGATCCAGGCCACCAGTTCACCGAGAGTGGCATAGCCATACGTATACGCGGAACCGGCAATCGGAATCATCGAAGCGAATTCGGCGTAACAAAGCCCGGCGAAAACGCAACCAACCCCCGCCAGAACGTACGAAAGCATGATCGCCGGACCGGCATACAGCGAGGCCGCCGAGCCGGTAAGCACGAAAATGCCCGCGCCGATGATCGCCCCGATGCCGAGGGTCACCAGGTTCACCGGACCGAGCGCCCGCTTCAGGCTGTGCTCGCCAGTGTCCCCGGCCTCTTTCAAGAGCGAGTCGATCGACTTCGTTGCAAACAGGGGGTTGCCCATGCAACTCCTCCTTCTCTGGTTAATTCCCTCTGATTAATTCTTTGAAATTCTTCGGTTACTCGGCGCCCTGCCTCAACCGCTTCAGTCGCGCCCACATCCAGTACACCGGCAAGCCCAGCAGCACAATCACCATGCCCATGCCAGCAGTCTGCGTTTCGTATAGCAACAGCACGCCCATGATTCCGCTCGCTGCCACTATATACAACAGCGGCACCAACGGATACCCGAATGCCTTGTAAGGCCTCTCCGCATCCGGCCGGCGCACGCGTAGTACAAAGATTCCCACAATCGTCAGCGCGTAAAACAGGAGCGCGGCGAACACCACATAGTTCAGCAGATTACTGTACAGGTTTCCGTAACTTCCGTCCGGCATGCGCGTCCGCAGTAAGATCAGAATCACGATCCAGGCGCCCTGGTACACCAGCGCCACTCCGGGTACTCCCTTTTCGTTCAACTTGCCTGTCGCGCGGAAAAACAATCCGTCTTTGGCCATCGCGTACGCCACGCGCGAGCCCGCCAGAATCAATCCGTTGTTGCACCCAAACGTGGAAATGATGATGGCAATCGCCATAATCACCGCGCCCTTGGCTCCAAACACCGCAGAAAGCGCCGCCGTCGCCACCCGGTCATCCGGCGCGCTTTGGATCTGCGCCAGCGGCAACGCGCACAGGTAGGCCAAATTCGCCAGGCAATACAGCGTGATCACGATGACCGTTCCGAACGCCATCGAAAGCGCCACGTCGCGCTTCGGATTTTTTACTTCCGCCGCGGTAAATCCGATGTTGTTCCACGCGTCCGCGGAAAAGAGCGAACCCACCTGCGCTACCGCCAGCGCCAGCAGCATTCCATACCAGCCGCTTCCCGCCGTCACGGTCGGCAAGAAACTCCTCAGAAATCCCACGCCTGGCTCGATCGTCTGCGCTCCTCGAATCGCCCACAGGTGGGTAAAATTATCCGCAATCGCCGAAGCGTTCCGCGCCACAAACACGCAAATCAAAATCAATCCCAAGAGAGAGAGTATCTTCGCCGAAGTGAAAATGTTTTGAATCCACTTCCCCAGCTTTACCCCGCGGGTGTTCAGAAAGGTGAGGAAAATGATCATCACCACGGCAACCAACTGCTGCACGGAAAGGCTGATCGCGAATTTCGAGGAAAAATTAATCGGAGGAATCACCCAGGTCTTCGGGGAAATTGCGGGAAACAGCACGCCCAGGTAGCGCGCAAATCCAATTGCCACCGCCGCGATCGTTCCCGTCTGGATCACCAGAAACAGCGTCCAGCCGTATAAAAATCCCCACAGCGGAGAAAACGCTTCCCTCAGATACACGTACTGCCCACCGGCATGCGGAAACATCGCCGCCAATTCCCCGTACGAGAGCGCCGCCGCGATGGTCAGGCAACCTGTCAAAATCCAGGTCAGCAGCAGTCCGCCCCCTGAACCCGTCTGCCGCCCAATATCCGCGGCCACGATGAAAATCCCCGACCCGATCATCGAGCCGACGACAATCATCGTGGCATCGTAAAGTCCAATGGCCTTTACAAATTGGTGTTCGCCCTTGCCTGCCGCCGTGCCGGTTGTTGTCGCGCTAATCGCCTCGGCCATTCGTTCGTTTCCTTATTGGGAAGCTGCGGGCTTCGCGGAATCCAGTCGTCGGATAAATTCTCGGGCCATTGCGGCCGGGTCCTTCGCTTTTAGAATATCCCTGATCACCGCCACGGAATCCGCTCCCGCCTCCAGCACTTCGGCGGCGCGATCCAGCGTAATCCCGCCGATTGCCACAATCGGCTTCTGCGAGAGCGCACGCACCCTCCGAAGTAGATCCGTGCCGACCACCGGATCTGGATTCGCCTTGCTGCTGGTCTGGAATATCGGTCCCACGGCTATATAATCCGCCGAAGTGGCCGCCGCGGCCTGGAATTGTTCAAGGCTGTGGGTGGAAACGCCAACCCGGCGGTCCGGCCCGATCACCTTTCGCGCCTGCTCCACATCCAGGTCGTCCTGCCCGACGTGCACTCCGTCGGCGCCCGCCAGATACGCCACATCCGGCCGGTCATTCACGATAAACGTGCAGTTTGCCCGCCGCGCCACTTCCCCAACCGCCCGCGACTCTTCCCAAAGCTCCCGCGCCCCCGCGTCTTTCGCGCGGTATTGCAGCAGCTTCACGCCTGTGTCCGTAAGTTTTTTGGCTAGTTCGCCGGCTGGTTCCGTCAACATTCCTGCGTCTAATATCACATACAGCCGGGGCAGGACAAGGCGCATGAATCGCTATTTTCCGTTCACGTTCAGAAGTTTTTCGATGAAGTGAGTGTCGAACTTCCCGGCTTCAAAATCCGCGTCGGCCAGGATCCGCCGTTGCAGCGGTATCGAAGTCTTGATCCCCTCGATCACGAACATTTCGAGCGCCCGCTTCATCCTCCCGATCGCTTCGGTGCGGTCGCGCCCTTTCACAATCAGCTTGGCTATCAGCGAATCGTAGTACGGAGGAATCACGGCTCCCGAATACGCCGCGGAATCCACGCGGACGCCGGTTCCTCCCGGCGCCTGAAAAGTTGTAATCCGCCCCGCCGAAGGCACAAACGTCTCCGGATCTTCCGCATTGATCCGGCACTCGATCGAATGTCCGGAAAAATGCATCTCGCCGACCGCGTCTTCCAGTTTCTCACCGGCCGCGATGCGAATCTGCGACTTCACCAGGTCCACCCCGGTCACAAATTCCGTAACCGGATGCTCCACCTGGATGCGCGTGTTCATCTCGATGAAATAAAGCGAGCCATCCGTGTCCATCAAAAATTCAACCGTGCCCGCGTTCGTGTATTCGATCGCTTCCAGGGCCTTCACCACTTTCGTGCCCAGTTCTTTCCGGCGTTTCGCATCGATCGCCGGCGAAGGCGACTCTTCCACCAGCTTCTGGTGCCGACGCTGGATAGTGCACTCCCGCTCGCCCAGGTGAATCACTTTTCCGTGCTGGTCTCCCAGCACTTGAATCTCGATGTGCCGCGGATGCTCCAGGAACTTCTCCATGTACACGTCTGGCGTCCCAAAGGCTTGCTGCGCCTCGCTCCTCGCCGTCTGATAAGCCGCCAGCAACTCGTCCTTGCTGCGGACCACGCGCATCCCGCGCCCGCCGCCGCCCGCCGCCGCTTTCAAGATCAATGGGAAGCCGACGCGATCCGCCTCCTTAGAAAGCTGCTCCTCGCCTTCCACAACGCCGTCGCTGCCAGGGATGGTCGGCAGCCCGCGGGACTTCATCTCCCGCCGCGCCCTATCCTTCTCGCCCATCATCTCGATCACTTCGGGCTTCGGCCCGATGAAGGTGATCTCCGACGCTTCGCAAACCTTCGCGAAATTCGCGTTCTCCGACAGAAAACCGTACCCCGGATGAATTGCATCCACGTTGGTGATTTCGGCGGCACTGATCACTTGGGGGATGTTCAGATAGCTTTCGCTGCTTCTCGGCGGCCCGATGCACACCGCTTCGTCAGCAAATCGCACGTGCAGCGAGTTCCGATCCGCCTCCGAATACACGGCCACTGTCGGAATTCCCAGTTCTTTGCAGGCGCAGATGACTCGCAGGGCGATTTCCCCGCGATTGGCTACTAGAATTTTCTGGAACATAGTCTGGCAGGCCGCTTACCGCTTGCGGCTTGGGCGAATCCCGAACAGGGGCTGCCCATACTCCACAGGCTGCCCGTTCTCCGCGAATATCCGCAGCACTTCTCCGCTGATTTCAGACTCGATTTCGTTCATCAATTTCATCGCTTCCACTATGCAAAGCGTCTGCCCTTTGTCCACGTGCGAGCCAACCTTGACGAAGGCTTCCGCTCCCGGACTGGGTGACCCATAAAAAGTGCCCACAATCGGCGAATTGATCAGGTGCAGGTCTTCGCCACCGCGGACATCCGCCGCATGCCCAGGCTCCGGGCCCCGACTCTCGGGTTCCGGCGCGCTCACCGCCGACGGCACAATAATCTCGGCCGACGGTCGGGGCGCCGCAACTACGACGTGGGCGCTGGGCTTCCGCAGCCGAATTCGCAGATCACCCCTCGAATATTCAAATTCCTCAAGGTTGTGCTCGCTCATGAAGCGCAGCAACTGTTCGATCTGCCCGATCTCGGGGTTTGCAAACGACGGGCTTTCACTCGCTTTCGCGGTCTTTTTCCGTTTCATGCCTTTTCTTAGAGTTCGATAAGATCCCGCTTCACACGGGTCAAGACTTCATTCCGGCCTGTTTCCACAACAACGTCGTCTTCGATCCGGATTCCGCCGACGCCTTCCATATATACGCCAGGTTCTATGGTAATCACATTTCCCGCTTCCAGTCGAACCGTGTGCCCGCGGGCCACCCGTGGTTCTTCATGCACTTCCAGGCCTAACCCATGGCCTGTACTGTGCACGAAATACTGCTCCAATCCGTTTTTCTTAAGGACTTCCCGCGCGGCGGCGTCCACTTCCCCGCAAGTTACCCCTGCCTGAACGGCTGCTACCGCGGCCTCTTGCGCTTCCTGAACCGACCGGTACCACTCCCGCACTCGCGTGCTGGCACGCCCCATGTGCACGGTGCGCGTCATATCGCTGCAATAGTGGCCGAGTATAGCACCCAGGTCCAGCACCACCAACTCATTTTTCCTCAGCTTTTTAGCCGTCGGACGTGCGTGCGGCAGCGCCCCGCGGGGTCCGGACGCCACAATCGTTTCAAAGGAAGCACCGCTGGCGCCTCGCTTCTTCATCTGATACTCGATCTCCGCCCCCAACTCGCTTTCGCGCACTCCCGGCCGCACCAACTTCAGCACGCCCTCCAGGACTTGCCCGGCCAGGATGGCCGCCTTCCGCATTACCGTCAGTTCCTGCGCGTCTTTTCGCCTCCGCAGGTGCGCAACCAGTCCCGTCGACTCAATTCCCCGCCCTTTGCCTCCCAGGCCCTTCTTCACGTCGTTCCATTGCGCGACCGTCAACTGGTTCGCATCGTAGCCAACCCGACCGAAGCCGTTCTTTCGAAGGAATGCTCCCACAGCTGGATACAATCCGCCCTGCTGAAGCTCAATTTTTACCCCGCCGGTTTCTTCCTTCGCCTGCACTGTGAATCGCCCGTCGGTCAGCAGCGTCGTTCCGTCTTGCGACACCACCAGTGCACCCGATTCCCCGGTAAAACCCGTCAGGTAATACCAGTTCGCCGGATGCGTCACCAGCAGGCAGTCCAATTTCCTTCTGGCTATTGCCGACAGAAGAGCTTTTCGTCTTTTGGTGTGTTCCGCGCCCATAAAAAAATCGAGGAGACTTGCGCCTCCTCGATTCCAGTTTACCCGATTTTTTCCGGGGGTGCTTAGCGCCAGGATTAATCCATCATCCCGGCATAATGCGCGGAGTGATGAAGAACAGCAATTCCTGCGATGTCACCGATACGTTGGTCCGCCTGAACAGATATCCGATAATCGGCAAGCTGCCCACGATCGGCACCTCCGTGATGTTCGTCTGCTGCTGCGTGACGATGATGCCGCCGATGACCACCGTGCCCCCATCGGCAACCGTCACCTTCGTCTGCGCCGCTTGCGTGTCCAACGCGGGGATGCCCTGTACGCGGGGAATACCGTTGTCGATCTGCGTGTTTTCCACCAGCACGTCCATGAACACCGTGCCTTCGGCGGTAATTTGCGGAGTCACCTCCAGTTGCAAGACGGCGTCAATATACTGCACGGAAATCGTGTTGTTGATCACCGTCTGAATCGGGATCTTCGTACCTTGTTTCACGATTGCTTTTTCGTTGTTCTGCGTGATCACTTTCGGCTTCGAGAGCAATTTGCCGACGCCCTTCGATTCAGCCGCGGTGATGAACAGGTCAACCGCAAAGTTGGGCGAACGGTGTCCAATGTAGAAGCCGCTCGTCGGCACACCCGCGCCCAGGTTCACGTTCAACGGCAATCCGGGACTCGTAGCAGAGCTGCCCGTAGGGGGCGTTGCGATAAGTGGCGGCTGCGGAATTCCCGCGCCTGTGGTCACCGGGCTGACGCCAACGCTTCCAGGAGCGCCAAAGATCGTTCGGCCGCCTGTTGTGGTTCCGGCGAAACCCCACTGTACACCGATATCCTGTGCGAACGACCTGGAAGCGGAAACCACGCGCGCTTCAATTTCCACCTGTTGCGATTTCCGATCCAGTTGCCGGATCAGGTTGTCGATTGTTGGGATCACCGAGGGAATGTCGCGGATGATCAGCTGGTTAGAGCGGTCATCCGACAGAATATCGCCCCGGGCCGACAGGAATTTTTTCAGAGTGTCCTTCATCGTCGTCGCTTTGGCGTAACTCAGGACACGAGTAACGGTCACAGGCGCCACCGCTTCGGCTTGCGCCTTTTCGAGATCTCGCTCTGTCTCCGCTTCCCTCTTCAGGGTATCGCGCGTCGCCACACGAAGCACATTCCCGGTCAATTGCTTGTCCAGGCTGTTGTTCTGCAGCACTATGTCCAGCGCTTGATCCCAAGGCACTTCATCCAGCACGATCGTCAATGTTCCCTTTACGTTGGGATCCAGCACCACGTTCAATCCGCTGATTTCGTGAATCAGGCGGAAGAAATCCTTCAGGTCCACGTCTTTCAGGTTCACCGAGATTGGTTCGCCCGTATAGTGCCCGGCTTGCGGGGTGTTTGTCGCAGTGGAGCCCTGCTGCGCCGCAACGGTCGTCGCCGCCATCGTCGCCTGCTGTGCCGCTTGTTGCGACGCTCCATCGGGACGCGCCGGGGCACTCTTCTCATGCAGCGACGCCAGCACCACTGTCGGCTGCGTCAATTCGCTCGGCAACGAAAACCGCGGTGCCGCGGCATTCGAAGCGTTGTTCCTGTGCGCGTTTGTCTTTGGCGCATTGGCCGCATAGTCCATCGGCTTTTTCGGGCTTTCCAGGGAGGTCGACGTCACCGGCGCAACCACGCCAGCATCCGGCGTTGCCTGCATCTGGAAGTAAATCACCACCGCGTCGCCTTCATGCGTGATCTGGAATGGCGTCTCTCCGGTCAGGTCCACTACCACGCGCGCAATGTCCGGACGGAACTGCCCGATCCGCACGCCACGCACCGGTGCCGACACACCCGGAATCGCAGTTCGTTGCACTCCCAGCCGTGCCCCGCTGAAATCCAGCACCAGGCGCTCCGGGTTCTGCATACGGGAAGTGTGGACTTCGAGTCGTCCTGCTCCTTCGACTCGAATCGCCGCCCGTTGCGGCTCCTGCGTGATCGCCACGCTTGAAATCACCGCGGCGGTCGATGTCGCGCCAGCGGGCTCCTGACCGCGAACTGCGGCCGGGCTTCCGCCCAGCACCACGCTCGCTATTATCAGGCAGCCACACCGGAAGGCCGGCCAGTTCGTCTTCATTGCTGTTCTCCTGCACTGGAGTAAATTCTCTTGTTGACTTGACGTTCCACTGGTTTCCCGAACGCATCTTTCCCGACTTCGTGGAACGACACGCCGTCCAT